>NZ_JBIAZA010000014.1:0-33843 GCF_042898655.1 Streptosporangium sp. NPDC000396 | reverse complement strand
TCACCACCCTCCTCACGACGGCGCATGAGCGCCGCGAGCAGAAGCGGGTGCTCGAAGAAGCTCTCACCACCCTCCTCACGACGGCGCATGAGCGCCGCGAGCAGAAGCGGGTGCTCGAAGAAGCTCTCGCGCTCGGGGGCCTCGGCAGTTGTAGGACGCTCTGTGGTTGTCGTCATGTAGTTCCCTTTCAGCGCTGGTGGTGCGCACACCATTTTGCAAGCGACAAAACGCACTATACCCACACCAAATTGGCCACAACCGCATAAGGCAAACCTGCACACATGCCGTTTGACCTGGTGTTTTGCTACATCCATCCCGTTTTCTTATATCAATATTACAAACACAAAAATCATCCCAAAAACCGCAACAAAAGGGCGGGATATACGCTGCAATGAGAGCATTTCTGCCGGGACTTTACGCACCTGTCCCCCTCAGTGTGATATTCCACGGCGTCACGGACGGAAACGCCCCAATCACCGATCACCTGCCGGGAACGGTCACCGTACGGAGATCACATCTGGTGATCGGGGCGAGGGTGGACGCAGGGGCCGGGACTCCAGCGGTCGTGGTGGACCGCCTCCTGGAGCGGGCGCCGATTTCGCCAGCCGTGCCGTTCGAGGTCGGGGACGGCCTCAAGGTGGGTCACCGGCCCGAGGCACAACCAGGCGACGGGGCGGATCGTGGCGGGGATGGAGAGGAGGTCGTTCAGGAACGGCTCGCGGTAGAACGACACCCAGCCGACACCGAGCCGCTCGGCGGTGGCGGCCAGTCAGAGGTTCTGGATGGCCAGGCACACGGAGTACAGGCCCGCGTCGGCGATGGCGTGGCGGCCGAGAACGGCGGGGCCGCCACGGTCCGGGTCATAGGTGACCACGATCGAAAGTGTGGACTCCAGCACCCCGTCGATCTTGATCCGGGCGAACCGCCGTGCGGCGGCGTCAAGGGTCGCGGCGAAGACCGCGCGTTCGTGCCGGACGTGTTCGTGAAACGCCTCGCGGACGGCGGCGTCACGCACCACGACGAAGTCCCACGGCTGGGAGAGCCCGACGCTGGGCGCGGCGTGGGCCGCCGACAGGATCCGGTGCAGGACCTCGTCGGGGATGGGCTCACCGGTGAACTCCGCGCGCACGTCACGGCGGCGGTGGATGACGTCGTAAAGCTGGCTGTCCATGGGCAGGCTCCCGCTGCGGTCGCGCCCCTTCTCGGGGGCTGTGAGCGCAAGGCCGGTCTTCGGACTCCCGGATCGACGCTCGGCCACCCGCCTTCCCAGCCCTCGCGGGCCAGTGGCTGCGCATGCGCGCGTGGGTGGCTGCTCCCCGGTCACCGCGGCGGGCCCGTGCCGGAATCACACCGGCTTCCCGATTCTCCTCACCGACGCGAGGCACCTTGCAACAGTTCGCCACCCGGTACGTTAGCGGATCCGTCATCGCCGAACTCGGGCGGACCGCGGAGTGAAAGCAAGGTGGGAGGCAAGGGTGAAAGACAAGGCGAAGGGCAGGGTGAAAGCGGGCGCCCGGCCTCATGGCCCGTGCCGGACGCCGCCCTCCTCCACCCGGTCGCCAGGGATCGCGGCGGAGATCCCGCCGAGTGCCGTCAGCACTCGATGACGTTGACCGCGAGTCCTCCGCGGGCGGTCTCCTTGTATTTGACCTTCATGTCCGCGCCGGTCTCGCGCATCGTCTTGATGACCTGGTCCAGGGACACGTGGTGTTCGCCGTCCCCGTGGAGGGCCATGCGCGCGGCGGTGATGGCCTTCACCGACGCGAGCGCGTTGCGCTCGATGCACGGAATCTGCACCAGGCCGCCCACGGGGTCGCAGGTCAGGCCGAGGTTGTGCTCCATGCCGATCTCGGCGGCGTTCTCCACCTGTTCCGGGGTGCCTCCGATGACCTCCGCGAGGCCTCCCGCCGCCATGGAGCACGCGGATCCGACCTCTCCCTGGCAGCCGACCTCGGCGCCGGAGATGGAGGCGTTCTCCTTGAACAGCACGCCGACCGCCCCGGCGGTCAGCAGGAACCGCACCACGCCGTCGTCGTCGGCGTCAGGCACGAACCGGGTGTAGTAGCTCAGCACGGCCGGGATGATGCCCGCGGCCCCGTTGGTCGGGGCCGTGACGACCCGGCCGCCGACCGCGTTCTCCTCGTTGACCGCCAGGGCGGACAGCGTGACCCACTCGATGGCGCGCAGCGGGTCGGCGGAGTCGGGGCGGCTCTCCAGTGCCTTGCGCAGCGCGGCGGCCCGGCGGCGCACCTTCAGACCGCCGGGCAGCGTGCCCTCACGGGTCGAGCCGCGCTCGATGCACTGGCGCATCACCCGCCAGATGTCGAGCAGCCGGTCACGGATCTCCTGCTCGCTGTGCCAGGCCTTCTCGTTCTCCAGCATGATCGAGCTGATCGGCAGGCCGGTGGCCCTGGCGTGGGCGAGCAGCTCGGCACCCGTGCTGAAGGGGTATCTCACCGCGGTGGTGTCGGCCACGATCCGGTCGGCCCCGGTCGCCGACTCGTCGACCACGAACCCGCCGCCCACCGAGTAGTACGTGCGTTCGCGCGTCACTCCGCCGGTCGAGTCGTAGGCGGCGAAGAGCATCCCGTTGGAGTGGTACGGAAGCCGCTGCCTCCGGTGCATGACGAGGTGATCGTCCTCGACGAAGCCGATCTCGTGCTTTCCCAGCAGCCGGACGGTCCCGGTCTCGCGGATCCGCCGCAGCGTCTCGTCGATGCCGTCGGTGTCGACCGTCTCGGGCGCCTCTCCCTCCAGCCCGAGCAGGACCGCCTTCGGGCTGCCGTGCCCGTGGCCCGTCGCGCCGAGCGAGCCGAACAGCTGCACCCGGACCTCGGCGGTCTGTTCGAGCAGGCCGTCGTGTGCCAGGCCTTCGACGAAGGTCTTCGCGGCACGCATCGGCCCGACAGTGTGCGAACTGGACGGGCCGATGCCGACCTTGAACAGGTCGAAGACGCTGATGGTCATCCCTGCTGCCCGGAGACATATTCGGCGGCGGCGTCGGCCAGCCACTCGGCCAGGTATCCGGCGAACGACGAGCGCACGAGCACCAGGAACTCGTCACCGTCGCGGGCGACGAGGACGACCTGGGCGCGGGCCAGCATGGTCTGAGCGCTCCGGCCCGGACCGAACTGCCGGGGGTGCAGGTCGAGGGCGCAGCCGTGGGCCAGCAGGTCCCGGGCCCTGGGCCCGGCCACGAGCAGCGCCGTACGCTGCGCCGAGACGTCGGTGACCGCGACGTGCTCGGTCCCGGCCGCCTCCCGCAGCCGGGCCTCCAGCGCCCGCTCCGTGCCGGCCTCACCGATGACCAGCCATTCGTCGGGGCCGAGCCACAGGACGTCGACGTCCGTGCTCACGCACGTGCCGGGCTCCGTGGGCAGCGGCGCGCCGAGGGCCAGCCCGATGTCTCCGGCGGCCCGGCCCTTGGCGTCCACCCGCAGGTTGACCTGCGCGAGGAACGGCACCTCCGCGATGCGGAGGTCGTCGCTCGACACCGGTGTGAACCGGGTCAGCGGGCTCAGTCTCTCAGCCATCGCGGCGCGCTCCCTCGGGGTCGTAGAGGACGTGATGGGTGACGGTGACGGGGACCAGGTCGGCCCCGTCGGGCACGTAGAGCTGCTCGCCGACGCGCTCGCGCCCGCCCTTGACGAGGGCGAGGGCGAAGGTGCGGCCGAGCGCCGCGCTGCGGTAGCTGGAAGTGACGTGGCCGAGCATCGGAACCGGCGGCTCGGGCAGCCGGTCCGTCTCCACCAGCTGGGCGCCTTCGGGCAGCAGCCGCTCCGGGTCGACCGGCAGCAGGCCGACCAGGTGCTTGCGGTCGGGCCTGACGGCGTCGGCGCGGCTGTAGGACCGCTTGCCGACGAAGTCGGCCTTCTTCTTGGACACCACCCAGTCCATGCCCAGGTCGGCGGGGGTGACGGTGCCGTCGGTGTCCTGGCCGACGATCGGGTAACCCTTCTCGGCCCGCAGCACGTGCATGGTCTCGGTTCCGTACGGTGTGACCACGCCGGTCGCCTGGATGGCCTCCCACAGCGCGAGCCCGTCCCAGGAGCTGACGTTGATCTCGTAGGCCAGCTCTCCCGAGAAGCTGATCCGGCAGACCCGCGCCTCGATGCCCGCCACCCGGGCGTCCCGCCAGGTCATGAACGGGAAGCTGTCGTTGTCCACGGCCAGGTCCGGGGCGAGCCCGGCCAGCACGTCCCGGGAGCCGGGTCCGGCGAGCGCCACGGTCGACCACTGCTCGGTGACGGAGGTGCAGTAGACCCTCAGGGAGGGCCACTCGGTCTGCAGCCACTCCTCCAGCCAGTCCAGGACGGTGGCGGCGTTGCCCGTGGTCGTGGTGACCAGGAACCGGTCCTCCGCCAGGCGGATCACCGTTCCGTCGTCGAAGACCATTCCGTCGGGCCGGCACATCACGCCGTAGCGGATCGCGCCTACCTTGAGCGTGCTCATCATGTTGGTGTAGAGCCGGTCCAGCAGCTCACCGGCGTCCGGCCCCTGAACATCGATCTTGCCCAGTGTGGAGGCGTCCATCGCCCCCGTGCCCTCGCGCACGGCCCGGCACTCCCGCAGGACGGCGGTCTCCATGTCCTCGCCCTCGAGGGGGAAGTACCAGGGCCGCTTCCACTGCCCGACGTTCTCGAACGGCGCACCGGACGCCACGTGCGACTCGTGCAGCGAGGTGATCCGGACGGGGTCGTGCAGCGCGCCCCTGTCACGCCCGGCGAGGGTGGCGAAGCTGATCGGCACGTACGGCGCGCGGAAGGTGGTGGTGCCCAGCTCCGCGAGGTCGACGCCGAGGGCGTGGGCGACGACTCCGCTGGTCAGCACTCCCGAGGTCTTGCCCTGGTCGTGGGCGGTCCCGGCGGTGGTGTAGCGCTTGACGTGCTCGACCGACCGGAGCCCGGCCCCGGTCGCGCGCATGACGTCGGCGACGGTCACGTCCCGCTGCTGGTCGACGAAGTGGCTCCGGTAGTCCTCCGCCGGCACGAGCCACACGTGCTCCCCCGGGGCCGCCGGAACCTCTTCGGCGTGGGGAACCGGCCTGCGGCGGTCGAGGCGGAATCCGGTCGACTCCGCCGCCCGCGCTCCGGCCGCGGTTCCGTTCTCGAGGCAGCCGGCCAGGGTGAACACCCCTCGCGCGGCCCCCACGGCCTCCACCGCCTGGCGGACGTCTCCGGGGACGAACGAACCGAGCTCCTCATCGTGGCGAAGCTGTCCTCCAGCCTGACTGAACAGGTGGACCACAGGGTTCCAGCCGCCCGAAACGAGCAGCAGGTCCGCGTCGATCTCGAGGCCTCCGGAGACGGTCACCGAGGTGACCGCGTCCTGCCCGTTCACTCCGGTGACGTGGCGCCCGGTGAGCACCTCGGCGCCGTCCCATGCCTGTCCGCCGCCGCCCGGCCGTACGTCGACGATCGCCGCGATCTCGACGCCCGCGGCGGCCAAGTCGCGGGCCGCGGCGTAGGCGCTGTCGTTGGTGGTGAACACCACGGCTCGGCGGCCCGGCAGGACCCCGTACCGGTTGACGTAGGCGCGCGCGGCCCCGGCGAGCATGACGCCCGGCCGGTCGTTGTCGGCGAAGGCGATCGGCCGCTCGTGAGCGCCGGTGGCCAGCACGACACGGCGGGCCCGGATGCGCCAGACGCGCTCGCGGGAGCTCGCCTGCGCCTCCCGGCGCTCCACCGCGACCAGGTAGTTGTCGTCGTAGTAGCCGAACACGCTGGTGCGCGTGAGCACCCGCACCTCGGGGTGGCCCTCCAGCTCGGCCAGCGCGGCGGCCGCCCACTCGGTGCCGGGGACGCCGTCGACCGTCTCGGCGGTGTCCGGCAGGCTGCCGCCGACCGTGGGCCGGTCGTCGGCGAGGATCACCCGGGCGCCCGAGTCCGCGGCGGCCAGGGCGGCGCAGAGCCCGGCGGGCCCGGCCCCGACGACCAGGACGTCGCAGTGGGCGTACACGCCGTCGTAGCGCGCCGGGTCGGGCTGGTCGCTCAGCCGTCCCTTGCCCGGCAGGCCCCTGGCCACCAGGCCGTCGTACAGCTCGACCGTGGTGGCCTGGAGCATCGGCTCGGGGAAGGGGTGCTCGATCTGGACGAGCGCGTTGGGCTCCTCGGTCCACGAGGCGAAGACGCCACGGGGGCGGCCCAGCTTGATGCTCGTCGCCACCGTGCGCACGCCGTTGGCGAGCAGCGCGGCGGCGAGCGTGTCGCCCTGGTATCCCTCGTAGTCCCGGTTGTCGAAGCGGAACCGCAGCACCTCACCCTGGTGCCCGTCCCGGCGGAACGGCTGCGAGTTCATGCGCTCACCGGCCTTGGCTCGCCCGCGCGGTAGACCGCGTGGATCTCGTTGGTGTTGGTGTCCCGGACCACGTTGAACCAGCGGCGGCAACCGGCGCCGTGGTTCCACCGCTCGGCGAAGGGCCCCTTGGGGTTGTCACGGAAGAACAGGTACCGGGCCCACTCGTCGTCGGAGAGGGCGGCGGGGTTGTCGGGATAGGCGACGTGAGCCTGCCCGCCGTAATGGAACTCGGCCTCGTCGCGTGGCCCACACCACGGACAGGGAATCAGCAGCATCTGTCGGGCTCCTTCAGTGGGCGACCGCGGCGGCGCCGTGCTCGTCCACGAGCGCGCCGGTGGTGAATCGTTCGAGGGAGAAGGGGGCGTTGAGCGGGTGCGGCTCGCCGTGGGCGATCGTGTGCGCGTAGCACCACCCGACTCCCGGCGTGGCCTTGAAGCCGCCGGTGCCCCAGCCGCAGTTGACGTACAGCTCGTCCACCGGGGTGAGCCCGACGATCGGCGAGGCGTCGGGGCTGACGTCCACCACTCCTCCCCAGGTCCGCAGCACGTGCGCGCGGGCGAAGATCGGGAACAGCTCCAGCGCCGACGCCATCTGCCGTTCGATGATGTTGAACGCGCCGCGCTGCCGGTAGGAGTTGTAGGCGTCGATTCCCGCGCCCATGACCAGCTCGCCCTTGTGGGCCTGGCTGACGTAGACGTGCACGGCGTTGGACATGACCACCGTCGGGTGCACGGGCTCCAGCAGCTCGGAGACCAGCGCCTGGAGGGGGTGACTCTGCACCGGGAGCTCTACTCCGGCCATCTGGGCCACGACCGAGGAGTGGCCGGCCGCGCACATCGCGACCTTGCCCGCCGCGATGCGGCCCCTGGTGGTCTGTACGGCCTGCACCCGCCCGTCGGCGACCTCGATCCCGGTGACCTCGCAGTGCTCGATCAGGTCGACGCCCAGCTCCGCGGCGGCCCGGGCGAATCCCCAGGCGACGTAGTCGTGCTTGGCGATGCCGGCCCGCGGCTGGTAGGTCGCGCCCAGCACCGGGTAGCGCACGTCGGGCGAGATGTTGACGATCGGGCAGACCTCTTTGACCTGCTCGGGGTCGAGCCATTCGGCGTCGACGCCGTTGAGCCGGTTGGCGTGGACGCGGCGCACGCTGTCGCGGACGTCCTGCAGGCTGTGGGCGAGGTTGAGCACGCCGCGCTGGCTGAACAGGATCGGGTAGCCGAGGTCCTCCTCAAGCCCCTCCCACAGCTTCAGCGCGTGCTCGTAGATGCCCGCGCTCTCATCCCACAGATAGTTGGAGCGGATGATCGTGGTGTTGCGGGCCATGTTGCCGCCCGCCAGCCAGCCCTTCTCCAGCACGGCCACGTTGGTGATCCCGTGGTTCTTGGCCAGGTAGTAGGCCGTGGCCAGGCCGTGGCCGCCACCGCCGACGATCACCACGTCGTAGGAGCTCTTCGGCTCGGGGCTGCTCCACAGCCAGTCGGGGTGGTCGGGCAGGTCGTCGCCGACACTCATCGTGCCCCCTCCTCGGTCTTGTCGATGCCGGGGTAGAGCGGGTGCTTGGCGGCCAGCGCCTCCACCCGTCCGCGCAGGTGGGCCAGTTCGGTGTCGTCACCGCCGCCGCTCAGGGTCGCCGCGATGATGTCCGCGACCTCCTCGAAGTCCGGCGCCTGGAACCCGCGTGCCGCGAGGGCCGGGGTGCCGATCCGCAGGCCCGAGGTGACCATCGGCGGCCTGGGGTCGAAGGGGATGGCATTGCGGTTCACGGTGATGCCGACGGTGTGCAGCCGGTCCTCGGCCTCCTTGCCGTTCAGCTCGGACTCGCGCAGGTCGACCAGGACGAGGTGGACGTCCGTACCGCCGGAGAGCACCCGGATGCCGGACGCCGCGGTGTCCGGCCGCAGCAGCCGGTCCGACAGGATCCGCGCCCCTTCGAGGGTGCGCCGCTGGCGGTCCCGGAACCACTCCCCTGCGGCGATCTTGAAGGCCACCGCCTTCGCCGCGATGACGTGTTCGAGCGGCCCGCCCTGCTGGCCCGGGAACACCGACGAGTTGATCTTCTTGGCGAGGTCCTCCGTGGACAGGATCACCCCGCCTCGCGGCCCGCCGAGGGTCTTGTGCGTCGTGGTCGTCACCACGTGGGCGTGCGGCACCGGGGACGGGTGCAGCCCGGCCGCCACCAGACCGGCGAAGTGCGCCATGTCCACCATGAGGTAGGCGCCGACCTCGTCGGCGATCCGCCGGAAGGCGGCGAAGTCGAGCTGGCGCGGGTAGGCCGACCAGCCCGCGATGATCAGCTTCGGCCGGTGCTCCCTGGCGAGCCTCTCGACCTCCTCCATGTCGACGAGGTTGTCGCTCTCCCGCACGTGGTAGGCGACGACCTTGTACAGCCGGCCGGAGAAGTTGATGCGCATGCCGTGGGTGAGGTGGCCGCCGTGCGCCAGGTCCAGGCCCAGGATGGTGTCTCCGGGCTCCAGCAGCGCGGCCATGGCCGCCGCGTTGGCCTGCGCCCCGGAGTGGGGCTGCACGTTGGCGGCCTCGGCGCCGAACAGGGCCTTCACCCGTTCGATGGCCAGGCTCTCCACGATGTCGACGTGCTCGCAGCCGCCGTAGTAGCGCTTGCCCGGGTATCCCTCGGCGTACTTGTTCGTGAGCACCGACCCCTGGGCGAACATGACCGACACCGGGGCGAAGTTCTCCGATGCGATCATTTCCAGCGTGGACTGCTGGCGGTGCAGCTCGGCGCCGATCGCCGCCGCGATCTCCGGGTCGGTCTCCGCGAGCGACACATCCATCAGCGATTCGGGTGTGTTCATTGAGAACCTCGTTCTGCGGTCTCGGCAAGGGTGGTGAGCGGGACGGCGCGGGTGACGGCGCTCCTCGCGCCGCCACGGGCCCGTGCCGTCCTGGACGGGGCGGTCAGGGATGGTGCGGTCATGGGTCTTTCCTCCGCCTAGCCGCGCAGGCGTTCCATGGCCGGGTCGTAGAGCGGCTCCTCGGCGACGACGGCGGTGACCCGCTGGTCGAAGTAGCCGATGTGAACCGTCTGCCCGGGAACGGACAGCTCGGCCGGCAGCCAGGCGTAGGCGATGCCCTTGCCGATCGTGTAACCGTAGGCGGCGCTGGTGACGTATCCGACGCAGCGGTCGCCGTCGTAGACGGGCTCCTTGCCCATGACGACGGCGGCGGGGTCGTCGATCGTCAGGCAGGTCAGGCGGCGCCCGACCTTGGCGCGGCGCTCCTCCAGGGCCGCACGGCCGATGAAGTCGCCCTTGCCGTCCTTCCGTACGGCGAAGCCGAGACCCGCCTCGTAGGGGTCGTGCTCGTAGGTCATGTCGGTGCCGAAGGAGCGGTAGCCCTTCTCCAGCCGCAGGCTGTTGAAGGCGCCGCGGCCACCGGCGACGAGCCCGTGGGCCTGTCCCGCCTCCCAGAGGGTGTCCCACAGCTTGGCGCCCATGTCGGCGGTCGTGTAGAGCTCCCAGCCCAGCTCGCCGACGTAGGACAGCCGCAGCGCGGTGACGGGCACCGTGCCGATGTAGCCGCGCTTCCCCCGGAAGTAGCGGAAACCGCCCTCGGCGAAGTCGGGGCCCGCCAGCGGGGCGACGACGTCGCGGACGCGGGGACCCCAGATCCCGATGCAGCAGGTCCCGCTCGTGATGTCCCTGATCGTGACGGATCCGTCGGACGGGAGGTGGCGGTGGAACCAATCGAGATCGAGGTTGCCGTTGGCGCCGACCTGGAACAGGTCCCGGTCGATCCTGGCGACGGTGATGTCGCTGCGGATGCCGCCGTCCTCGTTCAGCAGCAGGCAGTAGGTCACCGAGCCGACGGACTTGTCGACGTCACCGGTCGAGATCCGCTGCAGGAAGGCGGCGGCTCCGGGGCCGCTGACCTCGATCCGCTTGAGCGCGGTCATGTCGTACATCGCGACGGTCTCCCGGGAGGCCTGGGCCTCCGCGGCGACGATCGGCGACCAGTAGCGGGAGGCCCAGTCGTTCGGCTGGGGGATGTCCCGTCCTTCGAGCAGGGAGGCGTTGGCGCCGTACCACTGGGGGCGCTCCCAGCCGTTGGCCTCCAGGAAGAAGGCGTCGAGCTGCCGCTGCCGCGCGTGGAACGGGCTGGTGCGCAGCGGGCGCAGGTTCTCCGGCGGCTGCAGCGGGTGGATGATGTCGTAGACCTCGACGAAGTTCTGGCAGTCGCGGGTCAGGACGTACTCGGGCGCGATCTGGTGGGGCTCGAACCGGTTGACGTCGCACTCGTGCAGGTCGAAGGACGAGCAGTAGCCGTCGACCAGCCATTCGGCCATGGCCCGGGCCACGCCCGCCGAGTGCGTCACCCACACGGCCTCGGCCACCCAGAAGCCCTTCACCTGGGGCGACTCGCCCATCAGCGGAAGGTTGTCGGTGGTGAAGGAGAACAGGCCGTTGATGCCCTCTTCGATCTTGGATTCCTGCGTCGAGGGCAGCAGCGACTGGGTCTCGGTCCACGCCGGGGCGAAGTCGTCCTCGGTGAACGACATCACCGAGGGCATCACCTCCGCCGCCTCGATCGAGAGGATGTCCTCCGCGCGGATCGGCATCGGGCGGTGGCCGTAGTAGCCGATGCCCAGCTGGTCGAACCGGTCGCGGTAGTACAGGTCGGCGTCCTGGTGGCGCAGGATCGGCCGGATGACCTCCTCGCTCTGGCCGTTCAGCGCGGGGATGGAGCCGGTCCAGGCGAGCTGGTGGGCCAGCGGGGTCAGCGGGAGGGGCATCCCCACCATGCCCGCGACCTTCGGGCCCCAGATGCCCGCGCAGCACACCACGAGGTCCGCCGGGATCTCGCCCTGGTCGGTGACGACGGCGGTGACCCGGTCGTCCTCGACGCGGATGTCCAGCACCTCGTGCCGCTCCAGCACCCGCACGCCCCGCTCCTGGGCGAGCCGGAGCTGGGCCTCGACCGCGCGCACGGCCTTGGCCAGGCCGTCGGTCGGCACGAAGAGGCCGCCCAGGATCCGGTCGGGGCTGAGCAGGCCGTGGCGCTCCACGCACTCCTCGGGCGTGAGCAGGTGGGCCTCGATGCCCCAGGCGGTGGCCCAGCCGTGGCGGCGGTGCAGCTCCGTGAGCCGCTCCGGGGTGGTGGCCACCTCAAGGCCGCCCACCTGGAAGAAGGCGTCGAGCGCCATGAACTTCTCGACGGTGTAGCGGGCCATCTCGGTCATGGTCTTGGACGAGTTCGTCTGGAAGACCAGGCCGGGGGCATGGGATGTGGATCCGCCCGTGGCCGGCACAGCGCCTTGGTCGACGACGGTGATGTCGTCCCAACCCCTCGCTGAGAGCTCGTCGGCAAGGGCCGCCCCGACGACTCCGGCTCCGATGATGACGACGCGCTGGCCTGCCATACACACCTCCGTCGTTGCGCAGTCCGAAACTTAGTGCGCTTCTCGCAACAGATTCTCCTCCCCCAGGGTGTGCTGTCAAGGATGAAAACGTGTTAAATCGGCCAGCCGTACAGAAGGCACACTCAAAACGACATAGGGCACGGCATGGACGTCGTAACCGTCCATGCCGTGCCCGATGCGGAAGGGTGCCGGTCTGCGGCGGGGCCACCGCCGGCTCAGGTCGCGGAAAGCCAGGCCTTCACCTTGTCGGGGTTCTCCTTGGCCCACTTCTCCGCGGCGTCCTCGGCCGTCATCTTGTCCTCGGAGATGTACTTCGCCACGAGGTTCTGGTCGTCGTTGGTCCACGTGAAGTTCTTGATCAGCGTGTACGCCGGGCTGCCCGAGTCGGCGAACTTCTTGCTCACGATCTTGTCGAGCTCGTAGAGCGGGTAATCGCAGGCCACCTTCGCGGCGTCGGCGTCACAGCCCTCGGTGTACTTCGGCAGGTTGACCTTGACCAGCTTCACCTCGGACATGAACCACTGCGGCTCGTAGAAGTAGCCCAGCATGGGCGTCTTCTGCTTCTCGGCCTGCCTGAAGGCGGTGATGAGCGCCGCCTCGCTGCCCGCGTAGACGACCTTGTAGTTCAGGTTCAGGTTCTTCACCAGGGCCGCGTCGTTGGTGACGAACGACGGGTCACCGTCAAGCAGCTGCCCCTTGCCCCCCGACTCGGAGGTCTTGAACAGGTCCGCGTACTTGTTGAGGCTGTTCCAGTCGGTGATGTCGGGATACTTCTCGGCCATCCACGGCGGCACGTACCAGCCGATGACGCCCTTGTTGCCCGTCGGGCCCGCGGAGACCGCGACCTTCTGGTCCTCGATGTATTTCTTCTTCAGGTCCTCGTGGGACCAGTTCTCCACGACCGCGTCCACCTGGCCCGTGGCGAACCCCTGCCAGGCCACCTCTTCCTTGAGGTCCTTCTTGGTGACCTTACAGCCGAGTTCCTTCTCGGCCACATATGCGATCACCGCGGCGTTGGCCTCATATCCGACCCACGGGTTGATGGCGATGTTCACCGAACCGCATGCCTTCTTGCCCTCCGCGCCGGTCTTGTCCGACGTGGACGTGCTCTCGCCGACCTTCGCCCCACCACACGCGGAGACGAGGAGGCCGGTGGCGACCATGAGCGCGATCGCTCCTGGCCGTCCGATCCTTTTGACTGTCACTGAGGTCCTCCTGTTTCCAAGGCCGCCGCCGGCAGCCGTTCACCCGTCGCCGTTCCACCGTGACGGGAGCTCTTGTCCCCTGTGTTCAGTGCCCCCCGTGGGCCGCGTTGTCGGCCCGCCGCGCCGCCGCCCTGGTGATCCGTTCAAGCATGATGCCGAGCACGACGATCGCCACACCGGCGGCGAGTCCCTTGCCCCGAAGCTGGAGCTGGGAGAAGCCCGCCACCACGTCGTACCCGAGCGCCCCGGCCCCTACCAGGCCGCCCACGACGACCATGGCGAGCACGTAGATGAGCCCCTGGCTCGTGGCGAGGGTCACCGCGGTGCGTGCCATCGGCAGCTGCACCTTGGAGATCAGCTGCCAGGTGTTCGACCCCGCGGCCGTCGCGGCCTCCACCGTGCTCGCGGAGACTCCCCGGATGCCGTCCGCCGTGAGCTTGATCGCCACCGGCGCCGCGTAGACGACCGCCGCGATGATGGCGGTGAACCGGGTCGCTCCGAACAGGCCCAGGATCGGCACCAGGTAGACGAAGGCGGGCATGGTCTGCCCGGCGTCCAGCACCGGCCGCAGCACCTGGTCGACGCGCTCGCTGCGCCCCATCCAGACGCCCAGGACCACTCCCAGGATCATCACCAGGACGGTGGCCACAAGCGTGGAGGCCAGCGTCACCATGCTGTCCTGCCACAGGCCGAGCCCGACGAGGATGCCGATGGAGACGGCGCAGACGAGCACGACCCGGACGTTCGCCAGGATGGCGGCGAACGCGATCACGACCAGGCCGAAGAGCCACCACGGCGAGCCCGTCAGCAGTGCCTCGAACGGGTTCAGCAGGGTGTGGGTGATGAAGTTCTTGAAGGCGTCGGTGTAGGTGACCAGGCTGTCCTGCACCCACTGGCTCGCCGAGTCGGCACCGCGGCGCACGTATGAGCCCAGGTTCGCCTCGCTGGGGAACTCCGCCGCCCACACGTAGATGTGGGACAGGTAGGCCAGCACTCCGGCGACCCCCAGGACCGCGGCGACCTCGATGCGGCGGCGGTTCGGGCTCTGCGCCTGGCCCGCCCGGTTGGCCACCTCGACACGCCGGCCGGCCGCCGAGGTCACCCGGTCGAGCACGATCGCCATGATGACGATGGCCAGGCCCGCGTTGAAGGCCGTGCCGACGTCGAGCGTCTCCAGCGCCTTGAGCACGGTCTTGCCGAGCCCGGGGGCGTCGATGAGCGCGGCGATGGTGGCCATGGACAGCGCGGCCATGATCGTCTGGTTGACACCGACGACGATGGTCTGCTTGGCCAGCGGGAGCCGTACCTTGCTGAGCGACTGCCACGGGGTCGACCCCAGCGACGTGCTCGCCTCCAGGATCGAGGGCTGTACCTCGCGGATGCCGTGAGCGGTGATCCGGATCGCGGGCGGGACCGCGTAGATGATCGTCGCCACGGTGGCGCTCGCCGGGCCGATGAGGAAGAAGAGGGTGAGCGGCGCGAGGTAGACGAACGTCGGCATCGTCTGCATGAAGTCGAGCACCGGCGTGACCACCCGGTTGAACCGGTCGCTCACTCCCGCCCAGACCCCCAGCGGGATGCCGATCAGCAGCGAGAGCACGACGGCGGCCAGGGTGAGAGCGAGGGTGTCCATGCTCTCCTCCCACAGGCCGAGCAGGCCGAAGGAGGCGAAGCCCACCACGGTCAGCAGCGCGACCTTGCGGTTGCCGTACAGCAGCGCGACCGCCGTCGTGAGGGCGACCACGCCGAGCCAGCCGATGACCGGAACCGGCCTGCCGAAGGAGGGCTGGCTGATCAGCGCCTGGACGAACCCGACGGACTCGTCCAGGAACAGCCGGATGTAGTTGATGAAGTAGAGGAACAGCGGGTTTTCGTTCCTGCCGTTGTCGATGACCTCGCTGGCCTCGTTGATCCGCGTGTGCAGCGGCGTCAGCTCGGCGCCGCCGAGCGCGAGGGTGTCACGGCCCCGGACGAACAGCCAGATGAGCACCCACGCCACGACGACGGCGGCGAGCAGGTAGTGGCGCGGCGGGAGCGCCCGGCGCTTCAGGCCGCCGGAGAGCGCGGCCAGCGTGGCCATCATGGCCGCTCCTCGGGAGACTCCGCGATCACCTCAAGGATCTCCTCGCTCGTGACGACACCCAGCAGCTCTCCGTCGGAGACGATCTTAACGGGGTGCGCCGCGCGGAGAACCGTGTGGACGGCGTCGCGGACGACGACGTCGGGTCCCAGCTCGGGCCCCTCCAGGGACTCGCCCGGGTGGGGCTGGCGCATGATCCAGCGGGTCGTGAGCACGTGGGAGCGGGGGACGTCCCGGACGAACTCCCGCACGTAGTCGTCGACGGGGGCGCCGACGACCTCGTCGGGCGTGCCGACCTGGACCAGCTCGCCGTCCCGCATGATGAGAATGCGGTCACCGAGCTTGAGGGCCTCGCTCAGGTCGTGCGTGATGAAGACCATCGTCTTGCCGACCTCGCGGTGCAGGCGGCAGACCTCGTTCTGCATGTCCCGCCGGATCAGCGGGTCGAGCGCCGAGAACGGCTCGTCGAAGAAGAGCACCTCGGGATCCACGGCGAGCGCCCGGGCCAGTCCGACGCGCTGCTGCATGCCGCCGGAGAGCTGGTCGGGGTAGGAGCCCTCGTAGCCGGAGAGCCCGACGAGCTCGATCATCTCCCGCGCCCGCTCGTAGCGGGCCTCCTTCTTCACTCCCCGGATCTCCAGCCCGTAGGCCACGTTGTCCAGGACCCGCCGGTGCGGCAGCAGGCCGAAGTGCTGGAAGACCATGGCGAAGCGGCGCCGGCGCAGCTCGCGCAGTTGCTTGTCGCCGGCCTTGCGAATGTCCTCGCCGTCGAACAGCACCTCGCCCGCCGTCGGCTCGATCAGCCGCGTCAGGCAGCGTACGAGGGTGGACTTGCCCGATCCGGACAGGCCCATGACGACGAAGACCTCTTGAGGCCGTACGGTGAAGGAGACGTCGCGGATGCCGGCGACGCATCCCGTCTTCTCCTTCAGCTCGCTGCGCGACAGGCCCGCCAGCGAGGTTCCGACGATCTTGTCGGAACTCGGGCCGAAAACCTTCCACAGGCCGCGCACATCGAGGACGGCCCGGTCCTCGCTCGGTGCGGAGACACTCGGCTGTGCCTGCTGGGTCGGTGACGTCATGGTCATGACCACCTCATGGTCGTCCGGGGATGGAAATCCGTGTCAGCCGCTGAACCAGCGCTGAGGGCGCGGGCGGACGTTCTGCCATACATGCTTGATCTCGCGGTATTCGTCCAGGCCTGCCCGCCCCAGCTCGCGGCCGATGCCGGACTGCTTGAAACCGCCCCATTCCGCCTGGGGGACGTAGGGGTGGTAGTCGTTGATCCAGACGGTGCCGTGCCGGAGGCGCTGGGCCACCCGCTGGGCCTTGCTCGCGTCCTGCGTCCACACCGCTCCGGCCAGGCCGTAGTCGGTGTCGTTGCCGAGGCGGACCGCCTCGTCCTCGCCGCTGAAACGTTCGACGGTGAGGACGGGACCGAAGGACTCCTCGCGGACCACCCGCATATCCCGGTGGCACTCGTCCAGGATGGTCGGCGGGTAGAAGTAGCCGTTCCCGGGGAGCCGCTGCCCGCCGCAGCGCAGCACGGCACCCTCGGCGATCCCGGCCGCGACGTACTCCTCCACCTTGGCCAGGTGCGCGGCCGAGATGAGCGGTCCGGTCTCCGCGTCGATGTCGAAGGGCCCGCCGAGCCTGATGCGCTCGGCCCGGCGCACGACCTCGTCGACGAAGGCGTCGTGCAGGGAGTCCTCCACCAGCAGCCGGGCACCTGCCGAGCAGACCTGGCCGGAGTGGAGGAAGACGGCCGTCAGCGCGAAGTCGACGGCGGTCTCGAAGTCGGCGTCGGCGAAGACGATGTTGGGGTTCTTACCGCCGAGTTCCAGCGCGACCTTCTTCACGGTCTTCGCCGCCGACGCCATGATGAGCCGGCCCGTCGTCAGGCCGCCGGTGAACGACACCAGGTCCACGTCCGGGTGCTCGGCCAGCGGCGCGCCGACCTCGGCACCCGCGCCCAGGACGAGGTTGCCGACACCCGGGGGAAGCCCGGCCTCCTCAAGCAGGCGCATGAACATGATCGCGGTGGACGGCGTGAGCTCGCTGGGCTTCAGGACGAAGGTGTTCCCCGCGAGCAGCGCGGGGGCGACCTTCCAGGAAGTCTGCAGGAGCGGGTAGTTCCACGGCGTGATGAGACCGCACACGCCGACGGGCTCGTAGACGACGCGGCTGACGGCGTCGTCACGGCCCGTGTCGATGACGCGGCCGGCCTCGGTGCCGGCGATTCCACCGAAGTAGCGCAGGCACGCCACCACGTCGTCGACGTCGTACTCGCTCTCGACGAGCCGCTTGCCGGTGTCGAGCGACTCGGCCCTGGCGACGTTCTTCTTGTCCCTCTCAAGGAGGTCCGCCACCCTCAGGAGCAGAGCTCCGCGCTCGCGCTCCGGGGTCGTCGGCCAGGGGCCCTCGTCGAACGCCCGGCGGGCCTCGGCGATCGCGATCTCGGTGTCCGCGGCGGTCGCCTCCGACACCGTCGCCACGAGGCTGCCGTCGGCGGGCGAGCGGATCTCACGGTACCCGCGCGCGACGGGATCCCTCCAAGTTCCACCAAGATAGAGATCAGTCACGAACGGGCCGTCCTTCCGGTTACCGCATGATCCGTTGCGTATGGCGCATCGGAATGCTTAACGAGAAACAGAATCGACCCTGCACGTTCACCCAGTCAAGGCCCTTCCGTTTTCATTACCGTGCCAACCGAGTCGTGAGGAGACCTGGTCAGCAGCCTCCATCACCTGCTGGGCCACGCTCGGGAGGCGTTCGGCGGGAAGCCGGAAGGTCGGACCGGACACGCTCATCGAGGCGACGACCCTGCCCTCGGCGTTCGAGATGGGCGCCGCCACGGCGGTGAGACCGATCTCCAGTTCGTCGGCGGCGACGGCGTATCCGCATTCCCTGACCTCGTCGAGCTCCCGCTTCAACCGCCGGAGGTCGGTGACGGTCCGCTCCGTGAACATCCCCAGCGGCTTGGCCGTCAGCTCCTCGAAACGCTCCGCGGGGGCGTGGGCGAGCAGCACCTTCCCGTTGGACGTGGCGTGCACCGCCACGCGCCGGCCCGCCCAGTTGTGGGCCTGCAGGGCGGAGGGCCCCGCCATCTGGTCGACGTACAAGACCTCGTCGCGATCGAGAATCGCGACGTTGACGGTCTCGCCCACCGAGGCCGCGAGCCTCTCACCGATGGCCCGGCTCTCCCGCACCACGTCGAGCCTGGCGGTCGTGGCACCGGCGAGCCGGAGAATCCCCACCCCCAGCCGGTACTTCCCCCGGTCGGCGGTCTGCTCGACGAGCTCGTGCATCTCCACCGTCATGATCAGCCGGAAGGCCGTGGACCGATGGACTCCCAGCTGCGCGGCGATCTCGCTGACCCCCAGCTCCCCGTGCCGGGCGAGCAGCTTGAGGACGGACAGCGCCCGGTCCACGGACTGCACCGCCGCGCCATCCTTTTCCATTTCGTTGCTCATGGCACAACTTTAAGCGGGTTACGCATCGTCTCTTGACCTGCACCACGAGTGGGCGGCATTCTGTTGCGTATCAATCACCAAGTTGCGCATAGCGCAATCACACTCGCTGGAGCTTCCATGTCCCACCGCGAGTTCATCCTCACCGTGTCCTGCGAGGACAAGCCTGGGCTCGTGCACGCGATCAGCAGCTTTCTCGTCCAGCAGGCGGGAAACATCCTGCAGAGCCAGCAGTTCGACGACCGGTTGCAGAACCGGTTCTTCATGCGCGTGAACTTCGACGTCGCGGACCCGCAGAAGGGGCTCGACGAGCTGCGAGACGGATTCGAGCCGGTGGCGCAGTCCTTCCAGATGGCATGGCAGCTGGAAGAGGCCTCGACCCCGACGAGGACCCTCATCATGGTGTCCAAGTTCGGCCACTGCATGAACGACCTTCTCTTCCGCAGGCTCACCGGAGGACTGAACATCGAGATCCCCGCGATCGTCTCCAACCATCGCGAGTTCGAGTCGCTGGCGGCGTCCTACGACATCCCGTTCCACCACATTCCGGTGACGCCGGAGACCAAGCCCGCGGCCGAGGAGCGCGTCCTCGAACTCGTCGACGAGCTCAAGGTGGACCTGGTCGTCCTCGCCCGCTACATGCAGGTCCTCTCCGACGACATGTGCAAGAAGCTGGAGGGACGGGCCATCAACATCCACCACTCGTTCCTGCCCGGGTTCAAGGGGGCCAGGCCCTACCACCAGGCTCACCAGCGAGGCGTCAAGCTCATCGGCGCGACCGCGCACTACGTCACGGCGGACCTCGACGAGGGACCCATCATCGAGCAGGACGTGGCCCGCGTCGACCACTCCCTCGCCCCCGCCGACCTGGCCGCCATCGGCCGCGACGTGGAGGCGCAGGTGCTGGCGCGAGCGGTGAAGTGGCACACCGAGCGGCGCGTGCTCCTCAACGGCAACAGCACCGTCGTCTTCCGCTGACCCCTCTCCCCGTACGGACCCCCCTCCCATCCGTACGGGGAGAGGGGTCAGACCCCCGTGCGGACCCCCCATCCCCTCCCTCCCATCCAGGCAGGGAGCCAAAGCCCCGTACGGACTCCCCTTCCCGTACGGCTTACGCCCCCGGACCCTTGAGGCAGGGTCCGGGGGCGTTATTCATACGACATTCATACGAGTTACGACATTCATACGACTTACGCCCCCGAATCCCTGAGCAGGGTCCGGGGGCGTATTCGTGTGCCCGCTACTTCTTCTGGTGCCGGTAGAAGTCGACCTTCTCCGCCTCAAGCGGGGTGTTGCCCATGATCAGGTCGGCCGCCTTCTCCGCCAGCATCATGACCGGCGCGTAGATGTTGCCGTTGGTGACGTACGGCATGACCGAGGCGTCCACGACGCGGAGCCCCTCAAGGCCGTGCACCTTCATGGACAGCGGATCGACGACGGACATCTCGTCGACGCCCATCTTGGCGGTGCAGGAGGGGTGCAGCGCGGTCTCGCCGTCCTTGGCGACCCAGTCGAGGATCTCCTGGTCCGTCTCGACCTTCGGCCCCGGCGACAGCTCCCCGGCGTTGAACGCGTCCATGGCGGGCTGGGTGAGGATGCGGCGGGCGGCCCGGACGGCCTCCACCCACTCCCTCCGGTCCTGCTCGGTGGACAGATAGTTGAAACGCAGGGCCGGGTGGACCCGGGGATCGGTGCTCTTGATCTTCACCGAACCCCGCGCGTCGGAGTACATCGGCCCGACGTGCACCTGGTAACCGTGCCCGCCCGAAGGCGAGGAGCCGTCGTAGCGCACGGCGATGGGCAGGAAGTGGAACATCAGGTTCGGGTAGTCGACGTCCTCGTTGCTGCGGATGAAACCGCCGGCCTCGAAGTGGTTGGTCGCTCCGGGCCCCGAGCGCAGGAACAGCCACTGGGCGCCGATCCAGGGCCGATTACGCCACTTCATCGCGGGCTGCATCGACACCGGCTGCTTGCAGCCGTACTGGATGTAGACCTCCAGGTGGTCCTGCAGGTTCTCCCCGACCCCGGGCAGGTCGTGCACGACGTTGACCCCGAGGGCTCCCAGCTCGGCGGCGTTGCCCACGCCGGACAGCTGAAGCAGCTGGGGCGAGTTGATCGCGCCGCCACAGAGGATGACCTCGCCCGCGCGGACCCTCTTGCCGTTGTACTCGACGCCGACGGCGCGCTTGCCCTCGAAGAGGATCTTCGTGACGAACGCGCGCGTCTTGACCTCAAGGTTGGGACGGCTCATCACGGGGTGCAGGTAGGCCCGGGCGGCCGACAGCCGGCGTCCCCGGCGGATGTTGCGGTCGAAGCGGGCGAAGCCCTCCTGGCGGTATCCGTTGACGTCGTCGGTCAGCGGATAGCCGGCCTGCTGCACCGCCTCGAAGAAGGCTCCGAACAGCGGGTTGCGCGCGGGCCCGCGCTCAAGCATGAGCGGCCCGCTGTGCCCTCGCATGAGGTCCTCGGGACCCGCGGCGAGGCAGTTCTCCATTCGCTTGAAATAGGGCAGGCAATGGGCGAAGTCCCAGGTCTCCATGCCGGGGTCGGCGCCCCAGCGCTCGTAGTCCAAGGGATTGCCCCGCTGGAAGATCATTCCGTTGATGCTGCTGGAACCGCCCAGCACCTTCCCGCGGGCATGGTAGATCCGACGGCCGTTCATGTGCGGCTCGGGCTCGGATTCGTACTTCCAGTCATAGAAGCGGCTGCCGATCGGGAAGGGCAGCGCAGCCGGCATGTGGATGAAGACGTCCCAAAGGGAATCCGAGCGACCGGCCTCCAGCACCAGCACTCGGTTGGAGGGGTCGGCGGACAGGCGGTTCGCAATAGCGCTTCCGGCTGATCCGCCCCCGACGACGACGAAGTCGTACATGTCTGCCTCGTCTCGCTCAAGCAGGGGTAGTAACGGTCATCGTATCGAATAGCGCAATATGTTGCACTATTCGCAACCAAGATTGTTGTGAAGTAATGGACGCGGGTTGCTCATAACGCTTACAGTCCCGCTATGGGCAACGATTCCTCCAACGGTCGCGCTGACAGCAACGGCGGTGTCCAGTCGGTCGACCGAGCCATCAGCATCCTTGAGATCCTCTCCCAGCGCCGCGAGGCGGGGGTGAGCGAGATCGCCCTGGAGATCGCGGTTCACAAGTCGACCGCGTTCCGGCTGCTCGGCGCGCTGGAGTCCCGAGGCCTGGTCGAGCAGGCCGAAGACCGGGGGAAATACCGGCTCAGCTTCGGGATCGTGCGCCTCGCGGGCGGCGTGGCCGCCCGGCTGGACCTCACCCAGCAGAGCCGCCCCATCTGCCGGCGGCTCGCCGAGGAGATCGGCGAGACGGTGAACATCGCCGTCCTGCGCTCCCACTACGCGGTCAACCTCGACCAGGTGCGCGGGCCGTCGGCGGTCACCACGCAGAACTGGGTCGGGCAGCTCACTCCCCTGCACGCCACGTCGAGCGGGAAGGTCCTGCTGGCCTACCTCGACGACCGGCACCGGACACAGCTGATCGACGCCGGCGGCTTCGAGAAGTACACGCCGAACACGATCACCTCGATCACCGCTCTTGAGGAGCAACTGGAGGAGGCCCGGCACCGGGGCTACGCGGTCACCGTCGAGGAGTACGAGATCGGGCTGAACGCCGTCGCGGCGCCCGTCCGCTCCCACGAGGGAGAGGTCGTCGCCGCGGTCAGCGCCTCGGGTCCGGCCTACCGCTTCAGCGAGGAGCGGCTGCACGACCTCGCCCCGGCTTTGATCGCCGGGGCCGAGGACATCAGTCACCGCCTGGGGTATGTCGGCTGAGCCGTACCACGACGCTCTTGGAGGTGGGGGTGTTGGAGGTCTCCGCCACCGAGTCCAGCGGGACCAGCACGTTCGTCTCGGGGAAGTAGGCCGCGCAGCACCCGCGCGCGGTCGAGTAGGCGATGACGCGGAACGCCTCGGCCCTGCGCTCCCCGTCGGGCCACTCGCTGGTCAGGTCCACCATGTCGCCGTCGGCCAGGCCTCGCTCGGCCAGGTCGTCGGGGTGGACGAAGATGACGCGGCGCCCGTTGCTCACGCCCCGATAACGGTCGTTCATGCCGTAGATCGTGGTGTTGTACTGGTCGTGGCTGCGGACCGTCTGCAGCAGGAGCCGCCCCGGAGGGACCCGCAGCACCTCAAGAGCGTTGACGGTGAAGTTGGCCTTGCCCGTCGCGGTCGGGAAGCGCCGCTCGTCGCGCGGCGCGTTGGGCAGGGCGAAGCCGCCCGCAACGCGGACGCGGGCGTTGAAGTCGTCGAAGCCCGGCACCACGCGCGCGACGCGGTCGCGGATCGCGTCGTAGTCGCCCTCGAACTCCTCCCAGGGCACGTGGGGGTCGGCGCCGAAGAGCTCCCTGGCCAGCCGGCAGACGATCTCCACCTCGGAGATCAATTCGGGCGAGGCGGGCCTGAGCCGGCCACGGGAGGCGTGGACCAGGCCCATGGAGTCCTCGACCGTGACGAACCGATCACCGTCGCGCTCGGTGCGTCCCAGCGTCGGGAGGATGAGCGCCTCGCGCCCGCAGACGGCGTGGGAGCGGTTCAGCTTGGTCGACACCTGCACCGTCAGCCGGGCCTGGCGCATCGCCGCCTCCGTCACCGCCGTGTCCGGCGTCGCGGACACGAAGTTGCCGCCCATCGCGAAGAACACCTTCGCGTCTCCGGAGCGCAGCGCCCTGATCGCCTCCACGGCGTCCGCGCCGTGGTGGCGGGGCGGCTCGAACCCGAACTCGTCGCGGAGCGCGTCGAGGAAGCTCTCCGACGGCTTCTCGTAGATGCCCATCGTGCGGTCGCCCTGGACGTTGGAGTGCCCCCGCACCGGGCAGACCCCGGCCCCCGGGCGCCCCACGTTCCCGCGTAGCAGCAGGAAGTTGACCACCTCCCGGATGGTGGCGACGGAGTTCTTGTGCTGGGTGAGGCCCATCGCCCAGCACACGATCACCGATCGCGCCCCGAGCACGTCTTCGACCGTGGCCTCGATCGCCGCACGATCCAGGCCGGTCGCCTCCTCGACCTCCGCCCAGTCGAGGTCGCGGACGTCCTTCTCCCAGGCGTCGAAGCCGTGGGTGTGGGTCTCGACGAACTCGCGGTCGATCACCGAGCCGGGAGCCCGGTCCTCGGCCTCCAGCAGCAATCGCGACAGGGCCTTGAACAGCGCCATGTCACCGTTGAGCCGGATCTGCAGGAAACGGTCGGCCAGCGCCGTACCGCGCCCCACCACCCCGGACGACCGCTGCGGGTTCTTGAAGCGCAGCAGCCCGGCCTCGGGCAGCGGGTTGACCGCGACGACCCGCGCACCGTTCTGCTTGGCCTTCTCCAGCGCCGCCAGCATGCGCGGGTGATTGGTGCCGGGGTTCTGGCCGACCACGAAGACGAGGTCGGCCCGGTGCAGGTCCTCCAGCGACACCGTGCCCTTGCCGATGCCCAGGGTCTGGTTGAGGGCCGAGCCGCTGGACTCGTGGCACATGTTGGAGCAGTCGGGAAGGTTGTTCGTGCCGAACCGGCGCACGAGGAGCTGGTAGACGAACGCGGCCTCGTTGGAGGTGCGGCCGGAGGTGTAGAACAGCGCCTCGTCCGGGCTGTCGAGCGCGCGCAGCTCCCTGGCGACGATGGCGAACGCCTCGTCCCAGCCCACCGGCACGTAGTGGTCGGAGCCGGCGGGCTTGTGCATCGGCTCGGTGAGCCGTCCCTGCTGGCCCAGCCAGTAGTCGGTGCGCCCGGCCAGCGCGTCCACGGTGTGCTCGGCGAAGAACTCGCGGGTGACCTTGCGGGTGGTGGCCTCCTCGGCCACCGCCTTCGCGCCGTTCTCGCAGAACTCCGCCGGGCTGCGGTGATCCCCTTCGGGCCACGCGCAACCCGGGCAGTCGAAGCCGTTCTTCTGGTTGACCCGGGCCAGGGTCAACAACGTACGGCCGGCGCCCATCTGGGCGTAGGACATGAGCAGCGAGTGAGCCACCGCCGGCACTCCCGCCGCCCACTCCTTGGGTGGGTGGACCTCGAGGCCGTTCTCGGTGACGTCCTCGCGCGGAGCCTTCCTGCCCATCCGGGCGCCTCCTTCTTCAGTTGAGCGGGTCTTTCTTCGGTTACGCGATTGTCGTCCCCAGCCGGTTGAGCACCCAGTCATGGAACGCCCCGATGTGGTGCTCGCTCGGCACCAGGACCCCGCCCTTGGCGTAGGCACGGGAGTTCATGGCCGGCTGGCACCGCTCGCACGCGTCGAAGTCTTGCACGTTGACCCGGTGGAAGAGCTCGACGGACGGGCCGAGGTCCTTGCCGGCCTCCACGACGTCCTTGCGGAACAGCCAGTCGCACTCGACGATCGTCCGGTCGGCGGCCAGGGGGAACATCCGGTGGACGATCACGTGGTCGGGCACCAGGTTGATGAACACCTGCGGCTTGATGGTGATCGCGTAGTAGCGGCGGTCCTGGTCCTCGCTCACACCCTCGATGCGGTCCAGGCCCTCGGACCCGTCGACCGTGAACCCCTGGATGTTCTCGCCGAACTCCGCGCCGTGCCCCACGAAGTACTGCGCCGCGTAGCCGTCGGCGAACTCCGGCAGCACCTCGGTGAGCTCGGGGTGGATGGTGGCGCAGTGGTAGCACTCCATGAAGTTCTCGACGATGAGCTTCCAGTTCGCCTTGACGTCGTAGACGATCCTGCGGCCCACGTCGAGGTTCTCGATGCCGTAGTTGTCGATCGACTCCACGTCGCCCAGCCGGGTGATCACCTCACCGATCACGTCCCCCTCGAACGAGGGCGGCTCGTCGGCCAGGCAGACCCACACGTAGCCGATCCACTCCCGCACGTGGACGTTGATCAGCCCGTACTCGACCCGGTCGATGTCGGGCATCTTGGTGAGGTTCGGGGCGGCGATCAGCTTGCCCTCGAGGTCGTAGGTCCAGGCGTGGTACGGACACTGGAACGCCCGCTTGACCTCGCCGGACTCCTCGGTGCAGATCTGGGCGCCACGGTGGCGGCACACGTTGAGGAAGGCGCGGATCGAGTTGTCCCGCGCCCGGGTGACGAGGACGCTCTCCCGGCCCACCTGAACCGTCTTGAAAGCGCCGGGCTTGCCCAGGTCAGAGGACTTGGCCACGCAGAACCACATCGACTCGAAGATATTCTTCTGCTCGGAGGCGAAGATCTCCTCGTCGGTGTAGTAGCTGCCGGGCAGGGTGGCGATCACACTGGGGGGCAGGGTTGGCGCGCTCACGCTGTCTCCTTCTTCGGCTCGATCGGCCTCGTTCGCGGGTTGCTGCGCGCGCTGACGCGCTCGCTCACAGGTCGCCCCTCGGAATGGGGCATCATGCGGCTCCCGCTACGCGTGAGCCGGGTGATCCGGGTCTTCTCAGTGGCCACGGCGGATCCACTCCTCCAGCTGTGGCGCCTCCGCCCCGATGCTGGTGTCCCCACCGTGGCCGGTGTGCACGACGGTCTCGGGAGGCAGGGTGAGCAACGTGTTCCGGATCGACGAGATGATCGTGGGAAAGTCGCTGTAGGACCGGCCGGTGGCGCCCGGACCACCGTTGAAGAGCGTGTCTCCGGACAGGAGCACGCCGAGGTCGGGCACGTAGAGGCAGACGGCGCCGGGTGCGTGACCGGGCGTGTGCAGGACGTGGACCGCGGTGCCGGCGACCTTCAGGATATGACCGTCGGCCAGCTCCGCGTCCGGCCTGATCGCCGGATGCGTCAGCCGCCACAGCACGTCGTCGTCGGGGTGCAGGAGGACCGGTGCGCCGGTGCGCGCGGCCACCTCCGGCGCCGCGCCGACGTGGTCGTCGTGGGCGTGCGTGCACACGATGCCGACCACTTCCCGGTCGCCGACCGCCTCGACGATCGCGCCCGCGTCGTGGGCGGCGTCGACGATCAGCACCTGGTCGTCGTCCCCGAGCAGCCAGACGTTGTTGTCCACCTCCCAGGTGCCCCCGTCGAGGCTGAAGGTCCCCGAGGTGACGAGGCGTTCGACGCGCATCAGAGGACCACCACCGAGCGCAGCACCTCGCCGCGGTGCATCTTCTCGAAGGCGCTCTCGACCTCGTCCAGCTTGATCGTCTCGGTCACGAAGGCGTCCAGGTCGAAACGGCCCTGGAGGTAGAGCGACACGAGCATCGGGAAGTCACGGCTGGGCAGGCAGTCGCCGTACCAGCTCGACTTCAGGGCGCCGCCGCGGCCGAACACGTCGAGCAGCGGCAGCTCCAGCGTCATCTCGGGCGTGGGAACACCGACCAGAACGGCCGTTCCCGCGAGGTCGCGCGCGTAGAACGCCTGCTTGAAGGTCTCCGGCCGGCCCACCGCGTCCACCACGACGTCCGCGCCGTTGCCGCCCGTGAGCTCGCGGATCGCCTCGACCGGGTCGGTCGCGCGGGCGTTCACGACATGGGTCGCCCCGAACTGGCGGGCTCCGTCCAGTTTCCTCTCGTCCACGTCCACGGCGATGATCGTGGTGGCTCCGGCCAGGTTCGCTCCCGCGATCGCGGCGTTGCCCACCCCGCCGCAGCCGATGACCGCGATGCTGTCGCCCCGGCTGACCCCGCCGGTGTTGACCGCGGCGCCGAATCCGGCCATCACACCGCAGCCGAGCAGTCCCACCGCCGCCGGAGAGGCGCTGGGGTCGACCTTGGTGCACTGTCCGGCCGCCACGAGGGTCTTCTCCGCGAACGCGCCGATGCCCAGGGCGGGGCTCAGCTCCGTGCCGTCGGCCAGGGTCATCTTCTGCTTGGCGTTGTGGGTGGCGAAGCAGTACTGCGGGCGGCCGCGCAGGCAGGAACGGCAGGAGCCGCACACCGCCCGCCAGTTCAGGATGACGAAGTCCCCGGGTGCGACGTCGGTGACCCCGGCGCCCACGGCCTCGACGACACCGGCCGCCTCGTGCCCGAGCAGGAACGGGAAGTCATCGGAGATGCCGCCCTCCCGGTAGTGCAGGTCCGTGTGGCAGACCCCGCAGGCCTGCACCTTCACCAGGGCCTCGCCCGGCCCGGGATCCGGAACGATGATCGTCTCCAGGCTGACCGGTGCTCCCTTGGCCTTGGCCACAACCCCGCGGACTTCGTGCGACATGGATTTCCTCTCAACGAGTCGTGACGGCGTCGATCCGACGACGCCAGCGAGTGAACAGACGGACCTGGTTCATGCTCAGCACCGCGACCGGCTGGTCGTCCCGGTAGTAGACGGCGAGGAAGCTGCGGTTGGCCACGTCGCCTTCCTCCACGACGAGCTTGTCCCCCGGGCGCGCATAACCAACGAACTGAATCTTCGTGTCGTACTGGTCGGACCAGAAGTACGGCGACTTGGGCGGCTCGGGCACGGTCATCCCGCCCGAGAGCAGCGTGACCGCCGCCGCCGCGGGCCGCTGCAGCGCCCCGGTCCAGTGCTCGACGCGGTGGTGCTGCCCCACGGCGGGGTCGAACCAGGCCGCGCAGTCGCCGACGGCGACGACGCCGGGCACATTGGTGGCGCCCGCGGCGTCGCACAGCACCCCGTTGCCGAGCTGGACGCCCGACCCTTCCAGCCATTCGACGTTGGGCCGCGCGCCGATGCCGACGAGCACCACGTCCGCCGGCAGGGTCCGGCCGTCGTCGAGCAGCACTCCGTTCACCCGGTCCGTGCCGGTGAGCGCCCGCACGCCGACGCCGCAGATGAGGCGGACTCCGTGGTCACCGTGGAGCGAGGCCACCGTGGTGCCCATCTCGGCGCCGAGCACGTTGGCGAACGGGATCGGCGCCGCCTCGACGACCGTCACGTCGAGTCCCAGCTCGCGGGCGGTCGACGCGACCTCGGCCCCGATGAAACCGGCGCCGATCACCACGAGGCGCCGTCCTCCGACGAGGTCGGCACGCAGGGCGCGGGCGTCGTCGAGGGAGCGCAGGGTGTGGACTCCGTCGAGACCGCCGTTTCCGGGCAGGGAGCGAGCGGTGGCGCCCGTCGCGATGACGATTCCGTCGGCCCGCTCCGAGGTGCCGTCGCCGAGGAGCACGCTGCGGCTGCGCGGGTCGAGCCCGACCGCGGTCACACCGAGCTTCCACTCGACTCCGAGGTCCTCGTCCTCGGCCTCCAGCGACAGGTCGGCCTCGCTCAGCCGCCCGGCGAGAAACTCCTTCGACAGCGGCGGCCGGTCATAGGGACGGTGCCACTCGGTTCCGATGAGCGTCAGCCGCCCGTCGAATCCCTGATTGCGCAGCGCGCGGGCGGCCGACAGGCCCGCCAGCGAGGCGCCGACGACGGCGATCGACCTCATGCCGACCCCAGACCGACGCCGGGCGGCAGGTTGGGGGGCTCCTCGGAAGGAATGATGTAGACCGTGTCGTCCTCGACCACCACCTGGTGGGTGCGGATGGGCAGCTTCGCCGGAGGGGCGTCCACCTTGCCCGTGCGCAGGTCGAAGCGGGAGGCGTGGAGCGGGCATTCCACCTCGCAGCCCTCCAGCCACCCATCGGCGAGCGACGCGTCCTGATGCGTACAGGTGTCGTCGATGGCGTAGATCTCACCGTCTTCCGTATGGAAGACAGCGATCGGCGGTTCGATGTCGAGACGGTAGGCCTCGCCCCGCGGAAGGGCCGCAAGGGGGCACGCAGGAATCATCGCAACTTACCCCGGTTTCGTAGGACGGAACAGGCAGCGCTATACGCAACAGCGTGACTCCGCGGGACCCCGATGTCAAGAGTCGACATGTAGGAGCAAATCGCCCATGATGGTCTGCGCGTTCCATGCCCCGGCGACGGCACCGCTGAGGGCTCAGAGGAACGATCTCCGCGGGTGGCGCACCCGATGGACGCCAAGACGCCCGGGTCCGCCTTTCCCCGCCTTTTCCCGCCTTTTCCGCCATCGGACGACCCATGAGCGGATGACCGGACGACAGGTCTGGCCGTACGGCGAGCTTGTTCACCTGGAAATCGTTCGGCCCATGCCGTACACCCGCCCGCGAGGGGGCGGGTGTACGGCGAATCGATCATGTTGATCATGACCGAAGCGGCACGGCCGCGCTCGGGCGGCAGCCACTGGAGTCCCACCGGGATGTTTCGGGCTCCGGGCCGGAGCACCGCTCCGGGCCGGAGCGCCCCCTCCCGGCCCCCGTCGGGCACGGAGCCCGAACATCAGGGAGGGGGCGGATCAAAGTCCGGAAGGTCGGTATCGGCCGACGGCACGGACAATCCTTACGGCGATGCCTCCACGGCATCGGCACGAACGATCCCTACGGCGACCACGTCGCCGTAGGGATCGTCATACGCCGGTGTCCTCGCGATAGCCTCCGGCCTGCATCTCGAACAGCCGGGACTACCCCCCGTCCGCGGCCATGAGGTCGTCGTGCATTCCCCGCTCGACGATCCGGCCGTCACCGAGCACGATGATCAGGTCCGCGTCGCGGACCGCATGACATTACGCCCGATGTCGAACAGGCACGAGGTGAATCGTCACTTCGCCCGCGCCACCTCAGCGAGGGCCGAAAGCTCCGTCTGCGCGTCCACGATCGTGCCGTCCGGGCCGACTCGCAGGAACGTCGGGAAGGCTTCCACGCCGAGTTCCCTCACCATTCTGCTGGCGTTCTCCGCTGTGACGACGCTCGCCACATCGCCGACCACCTCGATGAGGTCGTCGACCTTCCGGCCGCCACCGGAGTGGCAGAGACGCCGGAACACCGGCACGGCATTCGCTGACCGCGGCGTAGGCACCGCCGCGGTAGAACTCGCAACGCGGCGACGGAGGCGATGAAATCGTCGAACGCGGCCCGGTTACAGGCCTTGCCCACCAGCGCCACGACGAAGACGCCGAACAACGACGACCGACACGCGATCGTCAGGTAAGACATGGATCCGATCCCGCCGTCGGCCTGATCCCATGGCACCCCATGGTCCGGCGGCCGGGCCGGCCGCCGGACCATGGGAATGACATCAGGATCTTCTCTCAGCCGCTAGCAGACCGCGACCTCATAAGCCTGACATGGGCTGCAGCCGGAGGTGCCGCCGACGACGTGGCACCACTTCTTGTACCGCCACATGTTTCTGCAGTAGCAGTACTCCTCCCATGAGGTGTCCGCTTTCGCGGCCGCCTTCGGCACCAGCTTCTCGAGCACCCGGTCGCCGAGTCTTCCCAGAAGACCAGTCATCTGGACTCACTCCTCCCGTAGGGCGATGTGGACGCCCGAAACACTATTTTGGGGAAATACAGCCGCCGATACAGCCGAGCTACAGCCGGGTGGTGAGCAGCTTCTCCAGCACCGGATCACGCCGCATACCGGGTGCCGCGAAGAGTTCCCCGGCCCGGCGGGCGCCCTCCGCCGCGGCACGAGGACGTCATACGCCGGCGTCCTCGCGATAGCCTCTGGCCTGCATCTCGAACAGCCGGGAGTACCCTTCGCCCGCGGCCATGAGGTCGTCGTGCGTTCCCCGCTCGACGATCCGGCCGTCACCGAGCACGACGATCAGGTCCGCGTCGCGGATCGCGCCGAGCCGGTGTGACACGAGCAGGCTGGTGCGCCCCGTGCGATGCTCGCGCAGCCGCCGATGCATCTCGTATTCGGCCTGCGCGTCCAGACCCGAGCTGGGCTCGTCGAGAATGAGCAGGTCGCGCCGCTCGCGTACCAGCGCGCGGGCCAGTGCCAGGCGCTGCCACTGGCCTCCGGAGAGCAGCACCCCGGCCTGCGGGTCGTCGTCCTCTCCCCCGAAGAAGATCCGGCTCAGCAGCGTGTCGTAGCCCCGGGGCAGCGCCCGGACGATTTCGTGGACGTCCGCCATCCTGGCTGCGGCCTCGATCCGGGTGCGGTCGGACAGTTCCCCGACCTCTCCCACCCCGATGTTCTCCGCCGCGGTCAGGTCGTAGTTCATGTAGTCCTGGAAGAGCACGCCCATCCTGGCGCGCAGCTCGGCGGGCGGCACATCGCGTAGGTCCACGCCGTCCCAGAGGATCTCCCCCCGGGACGGGTCGTAGAACCGGCACAGCAACTTGATCAAAGTGCTCTTGCCCGCCCCGTTGAGCCCCACCAGCGCGACCGACGCACCATGCGGGATCGTCAGGCTGACGCCCTTCAGCACCCATGGGTGACTCTCGTCGTAGCGGAACCACACGTCGCGCAGCTCGATCCCCCGCCGCAGCGCGGGCAGCGAGGTGACCGACCGGGGCGGCCGAAGGTCATCGGCCAGCGATGTCACCTGCTCGTGGTAGCCGAACAGGGACAGCGCCTGGCGGGCGTGGGCCGCGTTCTCCACCACCGCGATCAACGCGGCCTGCGTCCCGGCCACGGCGGCGGCGAATGCGGTCACATCGCCGAGGGTCAACCGGCCGTTCACGGCGGCGTACACCGCCCATATCAATCCCGCGCCGCTGACCACGGCCGACAGCGTCGCGAGCAGCGACTGGGTGAGCGCCTCCCGCCGGTCCAGCCGCCGCTCACCGGCCTGGATGGCGGTCAGCTCCCCGAAGATCCGGCCCTTGAGGAAGTCACCCAGCCCGAAGAGCCGGACCTCCTTGGCGGCCTGCACGTCGGTGACGAGGGAGGAGTAGAGGATCTGCCGCCGGATCGAGGTGGACTGCCCGGCGATCATCTTCATCCGCCGCCTCTCCAGCGACATCCGGGCGGCCAGAGCGGGAGCCGCGGCCAGCGCCACCAGCCCCGCCATGAGCGGGCTCAGCACGGCAAGGGAGGCAAGAAGGCCGACCAGCGTGATGACGTTGCGCCCGATGTCGAACAGGCCTGAGGTGATGGGCATCAGCGAGCCACCCGTCGCCTGCATGGCCATCCGCAACCTGTCCAGGAACGCCGGGTTCTCGAACCGCGACAGACCCTGGAACCCGTTCACCGCGGTGTACAGGCGATCCTGCATCAGGCGGTCCAGCCTGCGCTCCGACTCGGCCCGCAGATAGGCGACGAGGTGCGGCAGCACCCCGGCGGCCAGTCCCATAAGGGTCAGGCCGCACACGGGCGGCAGCACATGATCGATACGGCCGGCCGCCAGTTCGTCGACGAGAAGCTTCGTCGCCCACACGGTTCCCATGGGCACCAAGCCGCCGATGACGGTGATCACCAGCTGGGACAGGGCCAGACCGGGTCCGGCCCGCCAGCACAGCGACGCCACCGTTCCGGCGTGCCGCGTCAGGCGGCGCAGCCGTCCCTCATCCGGCTTCACGCCCGGGGCCGGAAAAGCGGTCACCTCGCGCGGGCCGTTCCAGTGAGAATCTCCGGGTCCGTGTCCGCGTCCACGATCGTGCCGTCCGGGCTGACCCGAAGGAATGTCGGGAAGGCCTCGATACCGACCGTCTTCACCAGGTTGTCGGCCTGTTCCGCCGTGACGATGCTCGCCGCGTCGCCGATCACCTCGGCGAGGTCGCCGGCCTTCGAGGGGTCACCGGAGATGACCGCCATGGCGGTGCCGGTGCGGGCCACCTCGGCGAACTGCGGTGCGCGCTCATGGCACGCGCCGCAGTTGACGTCGAAGAACGCCACGAGCCGTGGCCGCTCGCCGCCGTCCGTCCCGGCAGGGGGCAACGTGCGACCGACCAGGACTCTCGGATCGTACGGACTGAACGGATTGAGCCGTCCCGGCCCGGCGAGGCGCTCCAGCTCGGCGGTGTGCTCGCGCAGGCGGCGCAGTACCGCGAAGGTGAGCACCAGGTCGAAGACGCAGAGTATGCCGACCAGCACGACGGCGGCGATCAGGAAAGGCATCGGGCAACCTCACTTAGGGACTTCGGGCGTCGCGCCCGCGTGTCATCGTGGCGGCACAGAGGGGGTGAACAGGCTCAGCAGGTCGTCAAGACGCACGACGATCAGGACGCCCACGGCGGCGGCGACCAGCGCGAGGGCGATCCCCACCGGGTGCGCCCCGGCCCCGTCGCCACCGGCGACGGCCCCTGCCGTGAGCCCGGCGCCGCCGGCCAGCAGCAGGACGAGATTGCGCGCCACGTGCGCCGTGCCGAGCGGCGTGGCGGAGGCCCCGAAGCAGCGGCACGGCGCGCGCCGCCCCCGGCGCATGGCGGCCAGGATGCCGGTGGTCAAGGCGATGAGCAACGCCATCGCCGCCGCGAACCCCAGGAGCACGGTGGACGGCAGCGCGAGCGACAGGATCACCACGGCCTCCGCCCCCAGCACGGCATACGCCGCCGCCGTGGACCCCGCGCGCGGGAACATCCCGAGGGCCACGATCGAGGCCACGAACTCGTCGAACGCCACCCGTCCGCGAATCTTGCCCGCCAGCGCGATCAGGAAGACACCGGCCAGCAGCGCCCTGCACGCGATCATCAGATAGAGCATTTTCACCGTTCCGCCGCTCGCTCCACCCTGTGACGGGCGTGGGGGGGGGGGGGGCCCCCCCGCGGGCGGGGGGGGGGGGCCCCCGGCCCCCCCCGCCCCCCCCCCCCCCCCCCCGGGCGCGCGGGCGCCGCGGGGCCCCGTGCACGCGTCACGCGCCGA
>NZ_JBIAZA010000013.1:0-252803 GCF_042898655.1 Streptosporangium sp. NPDC000396 | reverse complement strand
CCGACAAGGATGTGGACGCCTATGCGCTCAGGATCTTCAGGCAGTAATGGGTTCAAACCGCCCATTGCATTCCTTCCACCTCAACTACCGGTAAAGCTATCTATAAGTTGATCTATAGCTATCAAAGCAAACATGAGCCCGACAGTTGACTGATTTCACATCTCTTTCATGACTCGTTCTCCAGACTTCCGGCCCGCCACCCGCGACGGCGGCCCAGCGGGATCATGACGCTACCCAGGGTGAACAGAACGGCGGCGGCGAGCGCGATGAGGGCGATCCGCATCGCGATCGTGATGCTCGCGGTGTCCTCGGGCGGCGCGGGCCGTATGGCGTCGTGCGGAAGGGGGGCGGGCTCCGGCGGCGCGAGCGCCACGGCGTCCGAGGTGAAGATCGCCGATACGGCCAGCAACGGGTTCACCACCCCCGAGCCGGTTCCGGCCCCGACGCCGCCGTTGGCGGTCTGGGAGATGCGCCGCGCCACCTCCTCGCGGGTCAGCAGCGGATGGCGGGCGCGGACCAGCGCGGCGACCCCGGCCACGTACGCCGAGGCGAAGCTGGTGCCCTCGTCATCCTCGTTCTCCTTGTTGTAGAGGCCGCCGGGCCAGGTGCTGGTGATCTGCGTGCCGGGAGCCAGCACTGTGACGGGCGTGACCGGATTCGAGGAGTCGGCCCTTCTTCCGTTGGGACCGGAGGAGCCGACGGAGATGACCCCGGGATAGGAGGCCGGATAGGCCGGCACGGGAGAGCCGTCCTCCTTGTTGACGTTGCCGGCCGCGGCGACCACCACCACGTTCTTGGCCAGGGCGTAGGCGACCGCGTTGCGCAGGTCGGTGTTGTCGCTCGCCTGGGTCGACACGTTGATCACATCGGCGCCGAGCTGGACGGCCTTCACGATGGCCAGCGCCATGAGGCCTACCTGCCCGCGCTCCTCGTCGGTGTATTTGACGGAGATCAGCCTCGCCTCCGGCGCGACCCCGGCGAAGGGGGACCCCTTCTTCCGCGCCGCGGCGATGAGGCCCGCCACCTGAGTGCCGTGACCCAGGCAGTCGCGTGCCCCGGTGTTGGTGACGTCCTCCGCGACGCCCCTCGTCAACTGGGGGTGCGAGGTGTCCAGGCCGGTGTCGACGACCGCGACGGTCACCCCGGCCCCCCGGGTCAGCCGCCACACCTCGGGCAGGTTGAGCGACCGCTGGCCCCAGGTCTCCGCGATGCTCGCCGTACCCCGTCCGGGTGAGCACTTGCCGGGCGCGGCGCTCCCGGGCGCGGCGGTCCCGGTCGCGGCCGCCGGGGCCGCCGGGGCCACGACCGCGATCAGTAACGACAACGCGACGAGCGTCCGACCGATCACCATACGCCCCCAAATACGGATGGATAGCCGGCAAGACTCTACTCAACTGATCAATCACCGTCACGAGAGAGACAGATTGCTCTGGCGGGAGGCTGCGACCGGCGGTCCTAAGCTGGCTGTCGTGAACGAGCGAGGCGGGCGGGTGAGTGCGGCGGCGATCGCCCGCGTCTCGACGAGCGGTGGCGGGGAGCGGGCATGAGCGAATATCCATGGGGCGAGGCGACCGCGACCGGCGTCGGATCGCATCCGGGGGAGGACCACGCGGAGGCGGTCAGGGTCGTCTTCGGCGAACTGCCCGCGCTGCCGTACCTGCCGGAGCTGCCCGCGCGCGGCGTCGGCGCCGACATGATCGGACGCGGTGCGTCGCTCCTGGTGGACCTTCCCGTGGAGGTGCAGCCGTCCGGCTGGCGCTTCGCCGACCGGCCGGGGCGCGACTTCAAGCGAGCGCGTGACCACCTCAAGCGCGATCTCGACGCGCTGGAGGAGGCGGCCCAGGGATACGAAGGGCCTTTCAAGATCCAGGCGGCCGGGCCGTGGACGCTGGCCGGGGCGATCGAGCTGCGGCACGGCGACAAGACGCTCGCCGACTCCGGAGCCGTGCGCGACCTGGCGGAGTCCTTCGCCGAGGGGCTTGCCGCCCATGTCGCCGACGTGCGGCGAAGAGTTCCGGGCGCTTCGGCGATCGTGGTCCAGCTCGACGAGCCAGGGCTGCCCGGCGTCCTCTCGGGCACGGTGCCGACCGCCTCGGGCTTCGGGCGGCTGCCCGCCGTGGACGCCCCGATCGCCGCCGACCGGCTCAGGTCGGTGCTGCCGGCCGACGCGTTCACGATCGTGCACTGCTGCGCCCCGGACGTGCCCTTCGACGTCCTCCGCAAGGCGGGTGTCAGGGGTGTCTCGCTGGACGCCTCCCTGCTCAAGCGGCGTGACGAGGACGCGATCGGCGAGGCGATCGAGGCGCGGACGGCTTTCTTCCTCGGCGTCGTGCCCGGTGTGGACTCCCGCCTGCCCGACGTCGGCGTGGTCGCCAGGCCCGCCGTGAAGCTGTGGCGCCGCCTCGGCTTCTCCTCCGCGACCCTGGCCCATCAGGTCGTGCTCACCCCCGCCTGCGGGCTGGCCGGAGCCTCTCCCGCCTATGCCAAGGCGGCCCTGGCCAAATGCCGTGAGGCCGCCCGGGTGCTGAGAGACGACCCGGGCGAATGACCGCCCCCGCCCCCGCCTCCGCCCCTGCCCCGCCTCCGCCCCCGTCTGATCCGGCCCGGAGCGGCCGTGAGGCTCCGGGGCCCGTGGGACGGCCGGCCGCGGGCGGCCCGCCGTACCCCGTCACGCGCACCGGCCGCCGCGGGAGCCCGGCCCCGGGGTTGCCCATCTCCAGGTAAGGCCGCCTCACAATGTCGGTGCCCGGCGGTAGCGTTTGCCTGGGTTTGCTTGACGACCTGGGTTTGCTTGATGAGGGGAGAGCTGGAGATGAGCGCTGAGGTCGAGGGCGTTCCGGTGGCGGCGTTGGAGCGGCACGCGGAGCTGACCGAGTTGGTCGAGGAGGCCAACTGGCGCTATCACGTGCTCGACTCACCCACCGTGAGCGACGCTCAGTACGACACGTGGATGCGCGAGCTGCGCCGCCTGGAAGACGACAACCCGAGCCTGCGCACCCCCGACTCGCCGACGCAGAAGGTCGGCGCGCCGATCTCCGCCGACTTCAGGCCGGTCAAGCACCTGCAGCGGATGGAGAGCCTGGACAACGCCTTCAACGCCGACGACCTGGTCTCCTGGCAGGCGCGGGCCGAGCGGCTGGCCGAGCGCGATCCGGCGCCCTACCTGTGCGAGCTGAAGATCGACGGCCTGGCGATCGCGCTGGTCTACGAGAAGGGCCGCCTGATCCGGGCCGCCACCCGGGGCGACGGCCGCGTCGGCGACGACGTGACGGCCAACGTGCGCACGATCGCGGACGTGCCGCACCGCCTGACCGGCGACGACGTGCCCGACCTGGTCGAGGTCCGGGGCGAGGTCTACATGTCCGTCGAAGGGTTCAGGAAGCTCAACGAGCAGCTGGTCGAGGCGGGTAAGGCGCCGTTCGCCAATCCGCGCAACTCGGCCGCCGGCTCGCTGCGCCAGAAGGACCCGCGGATCACCGCGCAGCGCCCGCTGCACATGATCGTCCATGGCGTCGGCAAGTGGGAGGGCGCCGCCGCGCCCCGGACCCAGTCCGAGGTCTACGAGCGGCTCAAGAAGTTCGGCCTGCCGGTCAGCGACCTCTACAAGGTCGTGGACGACATCGACGGCGTCAACGCCTTCATCGAGTTCTACCGGGAGCATCGTCACGACCCCGCCTACGAGATCGACGGCGTCGTGGTGAAGGTGGACCGCATCGAGCTCCAGCGCAACCTGGGCTCCACCAGCCGGGCGCCGCGGTGGGCGATCGCCTACAAATACCCGCCGGAAGAGGTCAACACCAAGCTCCTGGACATCCAGGTGGGGGTGGGCCGCACCGGCCGGGTCACGCCGTACGGCGTCATGGAACCGATCGTGGTGTCGGGTTCCACCGTCGAGCGCGCCACGCTGCACAACGCCTCCGAGGTCGCGCGCAAGGGTGTGCGCATCGGCGACACCGTGGTGCTGCGCAAGGCGGGCGACGTCATTCCCGAGATCGTCGGTCCGGTCGCGGACCTGCGCGACGGCACCGAGCGCGAGTTCGTGATGCCGACGCACTGCCCGGAGTGCGACACCGAGCTGGCCTACGAGAAGGAGGGCGACGCCGACCTTCGCTGCCCCAACAGCAAGACGTGCCCCGCCCAGCTCCGTGAGCGGATCTTCTTCGCGGCCGGGCGCAAGGCCTTCGACATCGAAGGTCTCGGCTACGTGGCGGCCACCGCGCTGACCCAGCCGCTGCCACCGCAGGAGCCCCCGGTCCGCACCGAGGCAGACCTGTTCGACCTGACCATCGAGCGGTTGCTGCCGATCCGCTCCGTCGTCCGCGACCCCGACACCGGGCTGCCCAAGACTGACCCGGAGACGGGCGAGCCCAAGGTCGTCTCCTTCTTCGCCAACCAGAGCGGCGAGCCGAGCAAGAACGCCGAGAAGATGCTGGAGGAGCTGGAGAAGGCCAAGGACCAGCCGGTCTGGCGGGTCCTGCTCGCGCTCTCCATCCGGCACGTCGGCCCGCCCACCGCTCAGGCGATCGCCGCCGAGTTCCGCTCGATCGACGCGATCGCGAACGCCTCGGAGGAGGAGCTCGCCGCGGTCGAGGGCGTCGGCCCGCGCGTGGCCGCGGCGATCCGCGACTGGTTCGGGGTCGACTGGCATCAGGAGATCATCGCCCGGTGGAAGGCCGCCGGGGTCCGGATGGAGGACGAGCCGTCGGCCGAGCAGCTCCCGCAGACCCTGGCCGGGCTCACCTTCGTCGTGACCGGCACGCTGGCGGCCTTCACCCGCGACGAGGCCGGTGAGGCGCTCGCGAGCCGGGGCGGCAAGGTGTCGGGCTCGGTGTCGAAGAAGACCTCCTTCGTGGTGGTGGGGGAGAACGCCGGGTCCAAGTTCGACAAGGCGGTCAAGCTCGGGGTGCCGATCCTCGACGAGAACGGCCTGCGGGTCCTTTTGGCCGAGGGTTCCGAGGCTGCCGCCGGGATGGCGGTCAAGCCCGAAGAGTAGATCAGGAGGACGGAGGCCGTACCCGGGGCAACGGGAGCCATAGAGACGAGGCCGTACCGGGGCAACGGAGATCGCGGCGGACGGGGCGATATCGGGGTGGCGAGGGCCGTAGGAGACGAGGCCGTATCGGAGCAGCGGGGCCCCGATAGACAGGGGCCGTATTGGAGCAGCGGGGACCTTAGTGGGACGAACAGCGAAAATGACTCGTAACGGAACGTGCGCAATCGGTTTCGCGAAGTGGCCCAGAGGCCGTACTCTCCCATAGTGAACTAATGGGGGTTTTGTTACTCATGGCCGACCCTAACGACACGCGGGACACCGGACCGCGCGTGGGCTCACCTCTGTGGGCCTACCTCACCGCCGTCATCACCACCGGGTTCATCGCCCTCATCGCGGCGCAATGGCGGATCGATCCGGCGGAGCTGGCAGACCACGTCCGCAGCCCGCTGTTCTGGATGCTGGCGGTCCTGGTCGTGCTGGGCGAGCTGCGGCCGGTGCTGCTGTCGTCGTCGATGACGGTGGGCGGCACCTATCCGTCGACGATGTTCACTTTCGCCGCGCTGCTCCACTACGGGCTGCCGATCGCCGTTCTGATGCAGACGGTCAGCATGCTCGTCAACGCCGCCGTGACCCGCAAGGCATGGCACCGGGTCATGTTCAACATCGCACAGGCGACGCTGGCCTGCACGGCCGCCGGGATGGTGCTGGGGATGGTCGGAAGCCGACCGGTTCCGGCGGCCTCCTGGGTGCCCAAGGGGACCGACATGCTCGCGATCGGGCTGGCCGGGCTCGCCTATTTCGTGGTCCGGGCGCTGCTGGTCTCCGGTGCGGTGGCGCTGCACGAGCGGCGGTCGATCCACCGGGTGATCAGGACCACGATCGGCCACCAGAGCATGGTCTACGCCGGGCTGCTGGGCCTGGCCCCGTTGGTCGTGGTGGTGATGAACCACTCCCCGGCGCTGGTGCCGCTGTTCGTCGCGCCGATGGCCGCGGTCTACTTCACCGCCACCCTGTCGGTCCGCCAGGATCACCAGGCGACGCATGACGGGCTCACCGGGCTGCCCAACCGCAAGATGCTCGTGGTCAGCACCGAGGAGGCGCTCGCCGAGGCGCGGGCGGGCGAGCGCGTCGGGCTGTTCCTGCTCGACCTCGACCGGTTCAAGGAGGTCAACGACACGCTCGGGCACCTGGTGGGCGACCGGCTGCTGCAGATCGTGGCGCACCGGCTCACCCACAGCGTACGGCCGGGCGACGTGGTGGCCCGGCTCGGCGGCGACGAGTTCGCGGTGCTGCTGCCGTCGATCAGAGACGCCGCCGCGGCCAGGGAGGTGGCGGCGCGCCTCCGGGTGGCCCTCACCGAGCCGGTCCGCCTGGAGGGGATGACCTTCGACCTGGACGCCTCGGTCGGCATCGCGCTCTACCCCGATCACGCGCCGGATTTCGAACTGCTGATGCAGCGCTCCGACGTGGCGATGTACCTGGCGAAAGAAGGCCGGACGGGCGTGGAGATCTACGTCGCCGAGAAAGACCGGAACAGCCCCGAACGCCTCAACCTCCTCGGTGACCTGCGCAGGGCCATCGACCGCTCCGAACTACGGCTCCACTACCAGCCCAAGCTGGACCTGGCCGGCGGGCAGGTGCGGGGCGTGGAGGCGCTGCTGCGGTGGCGCCACCCGGAGAGGGGGATGATCCCGCCCGGCGAGTTCGTGCCGATGGCCGAGCAGTCATACCTGATGCGGCACCTCACCGAATACGTCATCGACGCGGCCCTGGAACAGGCCGCCCACTGGTGGCACACCGGCCTGCACGAGCAGATCTCGGTCAACGTCTCCGCCCGCGACCTGCTCGACTCCGCCCTCCCCGAGCGGCTGGAGTCGGGCCTGGCGCAATACCGGCTGCCGCCCAAGGCGATCCAGCTGGAGGTCACCGAGCGGGTCCTGATGACCGACCAGGCCTACACCGCCGACGCGGTCCGTGCCCTCTCCTCGCTCGGCGTGCCGCTGGCACTGGACGACTTCGGCACCGGTTACTCCTCGCTGGTCCGCCTGCAACGGCTGCCGGTCGCCGAAGTCAAGATCGACGCTTCGTTCGTCCGGCGGATCTGCGAATCCAAGGACGACGAGCGGATCGTCCGCTCCATCGTCGATCTGGTCCGCTCCCTGGGCCTGCGCTCGGTCGCCGAGGGCGTCGAGTCGGCCGAGGTGGCCACCCGCCTGGCCGGCATGGGATGCGACCTCGCCCAGGGCTGGCTGTTCGCCGAACCCATGTCCGCCGCCGACGCCACCGTCTGGCTCCGCAAACACCGTGACCCGGCTACGCCCGGCTTCGGCTTCCTGCGCTCCACCGAGGTTCTCGACGCCCAGACGGCCTAGTGTCCCTGACCGCTCGGAGAGGGGGAGGGCGGTGGCAGGGCCCGAAGGCGCCCGGTAGCGGATCTTCAGCCGGTCACCCCGGCGTTAATGAGTCAGGCACGTTAGGTCACGAGCCCTAAGATGACAGTGTCCAATTGCCATTCCACGAAACGGGTTCAACGACTCATGTCCGCCATAACCCGCGACGAGGTCGCTCACCTCGCCCGGCTGTCCCGGCTGGCGCTGGCCGACGAGGAACTCGACCACTTCGCCGCCCAGCTCGATGTGATCATCGGTGCGGTCGCCCGCGTCGCCGAGGTGGCGGCCGACGACATCCCGCCGTCCTCGCACGCGCTTCCGCTCACCAACGTCTACCGCCCCGACGAGGTGCGGCCCGGCCTGACGCCCGAGCAGGCGCTGTCCGGCGCCCCGGCAGTCGAGGACGACCGCTTCCGTGTTCCGCGCATCCTCGGGGAGGAAGCATGAGCCTCATCCACAAGTCCGCCGCCGAACTGGGCGCGCTGGTCGCCAGTGGAGAGGTGTCGGCCGTCGAGGTCGCCCAGGCCCACCTCGACCGGATCGCCGCCGTCGAGCCGCAGGTCAACGCCTTTCTCCACGTCGACGCGGAGACGACGCTGGCGCAGGCCCGTGTCGTCGACGCCCGCCGGGCCGCCGGGGAGAAGCTCGGTCCGCTCGCCGGTGTGCCGATCGCGCACAAGGATGTCTTCACCACCACGGACATGCCGACCACGGCCGGATCCAAGATCCTTGAGGGCTATCGCCCGCCGTACGACGCGACCGTGACGCGCCGCCTGCGTGAAGCGGGCCTGGTGATCCTCGGCAAGACGAACCTCGACGAGTTCGCGATGGGCTCCTCCACGGAGAACTCGGCCTACGGCCCCACCCGCAACCCGTGGGACCTGTCCCGGATCCCGGGCGGCTCCTCCGGAGGTTCGTCCGCGGCGGTCGCGGCCTACGAGGCCCCGCTGTCCACCGGCACCGACACAGGCGGCTCGATCCGCCAGCCCGCGGCGGTCACCGGCATCGTCGGCATGAAGCCGACCTACGGCGGCTCGTCCCGTTACGGTCTGATCGCCTTCGCCAGCTCCCTCGACACGCCCGGCCCCTTCGCCCGCAACGTGCTGGACGCGGCGCTGCTGCACGAGGCGTTCTCCGGACACGACGTCATGGACTCCACCTCCATCGACGCCCCGGTGCCCTCGGTCGTCGAGGCGGCGCGCAACGGCGACGTGGCCGGGCTGCGCGTCGGTGTGGTCAAGGAGTTCGGCGGCGACGGCTACCAGGCCGGTGTGCTCGCCCGGTTCCAGGAGAGCGTGGAGCTGCTGGAGTCCCTCGGCGCCAAGGTGGTCGAGATCTCCTGCCCGTCGTTCACCACGGCCCTCCCGGCGTACTACCTGATCGCCCCGTCGGAGTGCTCGTCCAACCTGGCCCGTTTCGACGCCATGCGGTACGGCCTGCGCGTCGGCGACGACGGCACGCGAAGCGCCGAGGAGGTCATGGCGCTGACCAGGGCCGCCGGTTTCGGTCCCGAAGTCAAGCGGCGCATCATCCTCGGCACCTACGCGCTCTCCAGCGGCTACTACGACGCCTACTACGGCCAGGCGCAGAAGGTCCGGACGCTCATCGCGCGCGACTTCGAGGCCGCCTTCAACCAGGTGGACGTGCTCATCTCGCCGACCACGCCGACCACGGCGTTCCCGATCGGCGAGCGCGCCGACGACCCGATGGCGATGTATCTCGCCGACCTGTGCACCATCCCGACCAACCTGGCGGGCAACGCGGCCATCTCGGTGCCGGTCGGCCTGGCGGACGAAGACGGGCTGCCGGTCGGGTTGCAGATCATGGCCCCGGTGCTCGGCGACGACCGTTGCTACCGAGTCGCCGCCGCGGTGGAGAAGGCCTTTGAAGACCGCTGGGGCGGCAGCCTGCTGTCCAAGGCCCCGGCGCTGTAGGGCTTTTCGGGACGACGGGGCGACAGGGGGAACGGCGGCATGATCACTCGAATCGAGATCGACGGGTTCAAGTCATTCTTGAACTTCGTCCTCGACGTGCCGCCCTTTCTCGCGCTGGTCGGTCCCAACTCCAGCGGCAAGTCGAACCTGTTCGACGCCATCGGGTTCGTCGCGGACGAGATCACCGGCTCCGGCGGGCTGCTCGCCGCGGGCCGTGGCCTGCCCGGAGAGCAGTTCCACCGGGTTGTGCAGGGAACTCCCGTTCCCGGGTTCGGCGTCTCGGTGGAGGCCCTGGTCGCCCCGGAACCCGGTGCGCTGGTGCCGATCCGGTTCGACGTGGGCGCGGAGATGGTTCTCCGGATCCCGAGGTCCAGCGGGGTGGTCGTCAGCCATGTGGCCCACCACCTTCCGGAGGAGCTGCTGGAGCTCATGATCGAGGATCCGGATCCGGAGACCACGTCTCGCCGTACGGTCCAGTCGTGGCGCCGTTACGCCCCGTCGCCGCAGGCCATGCGCCGCCGGTGCGCTCCGGACGATCGCGGGCCGCTCGCGACCGACGGTGCGAACCTCGCCGCGGTGCTTGGGCGGATGGCGGGGTCGGCGGCACTGGCCGATCTCACGGTCGATCTCGCCGGCGTCATCCCCGACGTGGTCGGGCTGATCCCTCGCCTCGATCGTGCGGAGTGCTCCTTCGACCTGGTCGTCGACGGCCAGGGAGCGGTGCCGGCGGCGCTGCTGTCGGACGGGACCCTGCGGATCCTCGGTCTGCTCACCGCCCTGCACGACCCGGACCACCCGGGCACCCTGCTGGTGGAGGAGATCGAGAGCGGCGTGCACCCGAGCCGCCTGGGCGAGTTGCTGCGGCGCGTCCGGCAGCGGATCACCGAGCCCGGCGGCGGGGAGCCGTTCCGGCAGGTGATCCTCACCAGCCACTCCCCGGTGGTGGTCGCCGAGATCTACCAGACCGATCCGGACGCGCTGACCTTCCTGGACACCGCGGTCCGCGTCGATCCCGACAACGACCGGGTGTCGCGGGTGACCGTGGCCAAACCGGTCCAGCCGGACGGTGAACCGGGCACTTTCGTGTCGCCGCGGCAGGTCCGCAGATATCTGGGCGCGGCGGCATGAGCCGCCCTCTGGTTCCCGGACTGATCGCGGAAGGGGAGTCCGACAGGGGCTTCCTCGGCATTGTGATCTCCCGGCAACTCCGCGAACTCACCTGGATGTCGCCGCACGTGGTCGACGTCGAGGCGACGCAGGTCGTCACGTGCGACCGGGAGAACATGGTCACGGCGCTGGAGGAGCTCGCGGCGGACTGCCATCTGCTCTTCACGCACGAGTACGAACGAGAACGCGGCAAGATGGGTGGTAGGGCGGACGGCGTCCGCTACCACTCGCACTACCTGGTGCCGGTGATCGGCCTGGGCGACACGGAGACCTGGCTGCTCGCGGATCCCGGCGTGTGGGCGGGCCTGGAGGGCAGCGACCTCAGCCTGCTGCCCGGCCGGCCTCGTGACGTCGAGAGGATCGCCGACCCCGGCGAGATCCTGGCCGCGACCGTCCCCCGGCGGGGCAGGCCGATCCGCGACTACTTCGAATACATAGGACGCAACATCGACCTCGCGGTCCTGGCCCAGGTGCCCACATACGCGGACTGGGTCGCCGAGACGAGGAACGCATTGAAGGGACTCGGTTACCTGTGAGCTGGGGGCGGTGAACGACCAATGGGCGCGAGAGAGCCCGACGTAATGAGTGGAGCGGCGCGCGAGGGACGGACGCTCCGCGAAGCGAACAGGAACGCCGAACGACCAATGAGCACGCGTAGCGGAAGAGGAATGGTGAACAACCGATGAGCACGGAAACGCTGATGCCGTACGACGAGGCGCTGGAGCGCTTCGAGCCGGTGCTCGGCCTGGAGACGCACGTCGAGCTGGGCACGGCGTCGAAGATGTTCTGCGGTTGCCCGACCACGTTCGGTGCCGCGCCGAACACCCAGGTCTGCCCGGTCTGCCTGGCCCTGCCGGGTGCGCTGCCGGTGGCCAACGCGGAGGCGATCGAGTCGACGATCCGCATCGGCCTGGCACTCAACTGCTCGATCGCCGAGTGGTGCCGTTTCGCCCGGAAGAACTACTTCTATCCGGACATGCCGAAGAACTACCAGATCAGCCAGTACGACGAGCCGCTCTGCTTCGACGGTTACCTCGACGTCGAAGTGGACGGCAAGGTCGTGCGGATCGAGATCGAGCGGGTTCACTTGGAGGAGGACACCGGCAAGTCCACTCACGTGGGCGGTGCGACCGGCCGGATCCACGGCGCGGACTACTCGATCGTCGACTACAACCGCGCCGGCATCCCGCTGGTGGAGATCGTCACCAAGCCGATCCCGGGCACCGATCGGCTCGCCCCCGAGGTCGCCCGCGCCTACGCCACCGAACTGCGCGAGCTCATGCGGACGCTGGGCGTCTCCGACGTGCGCATGGAGGAAGGCTCCATGCGGTGTGACGTGAACGTCTCCCTCATGCCTCGGGGCTCCTCGGAGTGGGGCACCCGTACCGAGACCAAGAACGTGAACTCGCTGCGCAGCGTCGAGCGCTCGGTCCGTGGCGAGATCGAGCGCCAGGCCGCGATCCTGGCGGGCGGCGGCCGGATCGTCCAGGAGACCCGCCACTTCCACGAGGACACCGGCACCACCACCTCGGGCCGCTCCAAGGAAGAGGCGCAGGACTACCGCTACTTCCCCGAGCCCGACCTGGTGCCGATCGCTCCGGACACCGAGTGGGTGGCCTCGCTCAAGGCCGCGCTGCCCGAGCTGCCGAGCGTACGGCGCAAGCGGCTCCAGCAGGAGTGGGGCGTGTCCGACCTCGACATGCAGTCCATGCACAACATCGACGCCATCGACCTGGTCGAGGCGACGGTCGCCGCCGGCGCTCCGCCCGCGGACGCCCGCAAGTGGTGGATGGGCGAGCTGGCGCGCAGGGCCAACGAGGCCGCGATCCCGCTCAGCGAGCTGCCGATCACCCCTGACCAGATCGCCCGGGTGTGCGCGATGGTCGCCGGGGGAGCGCTGAACGACAAGCTGGCCCGCCAGGTGCTGGAGGGCGTGCTGAACGGCGAGGGCTCCCCCGATGATGTGGTGGCCGCGCGCGGCCTGCAGATCGTCAACGACGAGGGTGAACTGATGGCGATCATCGACCAGGTGCTGGCCGGCAACGCCGACGCTGCGGACAAGGTCCGCAGCGGCAAGATCGCCGCCGTCGGCGCCCTGGTCGGCGGTGTGATGAAGGCCAGCCGCGGCAAGGCCGACGCGGGCCGGGCCCGCGAGCTCATCCTGGAGAAGCTCGGCGTCTCCGAGTAGCTCGCGGCGGATGCCGTGAACGGTTCGTGAGGGACGTTTTCCGATAGCTCATTGAGAAAGGCCCGCCGATCAAGAGATCGGCGGGCCTTTCTCAATGTGGTAATCGTGATTTTTCATCTCAAGCACGTATTGACTCAATTGTTGCCTACTTGCACAGTAATCACGTTAGTTTCACCTTTCTCTCTGGTGCTGCTCGGTCCCAGGATTGGAGAACGCGCGTGAAAAGGTTTCTGGCAATTACGGCTGTGGCGTCGGCCGTTTTCGGCGGGCCACTGATCGCCGCCGGTCCCGCCCAAGCCGCCATGCCGGGTCTCTCCTCCACAGACGCGGCCGCGTCCGTGGACGCCGTCGTCGTCGCCGACGGCGTCCGCCTGCGGTCGAGCGCCGGGGGGTCGCGCGTGATCGGCCTGCTCTACTACGGGGACTACGGGCAGATACTGAACGCGAACCTGTCGAGCAGCTGGTGCAAGTTCCGCCTGGGCGGCAGGTCGACATCGGGACTGCCCGTAGGGACCACGGGGTGGGCGTCCTGCTCCTATTTCGCGACGGAAGACGGCAGGCGCCTGGCGGAGGTGTCCGCCGACTCCCTGGAGACCGAATCTCCGGAGTCGGAGTAGAAAGGCGGGCCTCACTTCCGCGAAACGGAGCGGAAAAGCGGGCCTGCCGCTTTCGCATACGGCGGTACGGCGAAGCCATGAACCATCTGGTGAACGCCCGGCGTCCGATGGCCCGAAGCCTGTTTCGTGGATCCTCACCATGACGGTGGTCCACGAAACAGGCCTCGTACGGCGAGTCCCTAGGCGGCGCGCGACAGGCGCGCGGCCGACTTCCTGATGAGCGGGGCGAGCAGCACCAGGAACGAGACCGCCAGCAGCGTCGCCGCGATCGGGCTTCTGACCAGAACCGTCGCGTCGCCCGCGCCGATGGCCAGCGCCCGGCGGAGCTGGATCTCGGCCATCGGGCCCAGGATCATGCCGATCACGGCCGGAGCCACCGGCAGGCCGAAGCGGCGCATGGCGAAGCCGAGCATGCCCAGGACGTAGAGGATGACCAGTTCCACCGAGGAGGAGTTCAGCGCGTAGACGCCGAGGGTGGCGAACAGCACGATCCCGGCGTAGAGGTAGGGCCGGGGGACGTGCAGCACCCGGGCCCAGAGCGGGGCCAGCGGCAGGTTGAGCACCAGAAGCATGGTGTTGCCGATGAACAGCGAGGCGACCATGCCCCAGACCAGCGCAGGGTTGTGATCGAACAACTGGGGGCCGGGCTGCAGGCCGTACTGCTGGAAGGCGGCCAGCAGGATCGCGGCCGTCGCGGATGTGGGCAGGCCCAGGGTGAGCAGCGGGACGAGAGTGCCCGCGGCCGAGGCGTTGTTGGCGGCCTCGGGGCCGGCGACACCCTCGATGGCGCCTTTGCCGTACTCCTCGCGGGCGACCCCGCGGGCCAGGCGCTTTTCGACGGAGTACGACAGGAAGGTGGGAATCTCCGCGCCGCCTCCCGGCAGTGCCCCGAACGGGAAGCCGAGCGCGGTGCCGCGCAGCCACGGCCGCCATGACCGGGACCAGTCGGAGCGGCCGAGGAAGGCCCGGCCGACCGGGATGACCTCCGGCTCGCTGTGCCGCAGCCGGGAGGCGACGTAGAGCACCTCGCCCAGCGCGAACAGGCCGACCGCGACGATCACCACGTCGATGCCGTCGAGCAGCTGGTCGACGCCCAGGGTCAGCCGCGCCTGACCGGTCTGCTGGTCGATGCCGATCAGCCCGATGACCAGGCCGAGGCCCAGCGAGGCCAGCCCGCGCACGACCGAGCGTGACAGCACCGACGACACCGCGGTGAAGGCCAGGACGGCCAGCGCGAAGTAGTCCTCGGGGCCGAAGGAGATCGCGAAGTCCACCACCACGGGCGCCGCGACGACCAGCAGCGCGGTGGCGATCGTGCCCGCGACGAAGGAACCGATCGCGGCGGTGGCCAGGGCCTGGGCGGCCCGGCCCCGCTTGGCCATCTTGTTGCCCTCAAGCGCGGTGATCATCGAGGAGCTCTCACCGGGCGTGTTCAACAGGATCGAGGTGGTCGACCCGCCGTACATGCCGCCGTAGTAGATCCCGGCGAACATGATGAACGCGCTGGCCGGAGGGACGCTGAAGGTGATCGGCAGCAGCAGCGCCACGGTCATGGCGGGGCCGATGCCGGGCAGCACGCCCACCAGCGTGCCGAGGGTGACGCCGACCAGCGCGTACAGCAGGTTGACCGGGGTCAGCGCGGTCGCGAACCCCTCCATCAGCAGCTGGAACGACTCCACCTAGATCACCCCCGACAGCAGCCCGGCGGGCAGCGTCACGCCCAGGCCCTTGACGAAGGCCAGGTAGCTGCCGGTGGACAGCAGGATCGCGATCACGCCTGCCTGCAGCCGCCGGGTGGCCCCGAGCACCACCGAGAGCCCGAAGAAGAGCAGCGCGCCCGCGATGATCCAGCCGAGCAGGTCCAGCAGTGCGGCGAAGGCCAGGAAGATCGCGCTGACCAGGGCGACCGTCCGCCAGTCGGCCCGTGCGCCGGTGTCGACGTCCTCGCTCTCCTCGGGGTCGCCGTGGCCGCCCCGGACCACGTCGATCGCGTAGAACAGCCCGATCAGCAGCAGCGCCGAACCGACGATCATCGGGAAGAACCGGGGTCCCAGCCCGAGCGAGGAACCCGCGGCGGTGACGTCGGCGGTTCCCACGATCACGAACACGCCGAGTCCGAGAACGACCAGGGCCAGAACGAGCTCGGGGCGCCGCCATGAGAGTGCCGGACCGGCGCCACGGTCGGCGGCGCCGGTCGGATCTTCGGTGGAGTGCATCAGGAGACGAGCCCCATCTCCGCGATGACGGTCTTGACCTTGGCCTGCTCGGCCGTGAGGAAGTCGGCGAACGGCCGGCCGGTCTGGAAGGCGTCGGCCCAGCCGTTCTTGGCCATCGTGTCCTTCCAGGCCTGCGAGTCGTGCATCTTGGTGACCAGGTCGGTCAGGTTCTTCGTGGCGGTGTCGTCCAGTCCCGGCGGGGCCACGAACCCGCGCCAGTTGGCCAGCTCGACGTCCAGGCCGCCCTCCTTCAGGGTGGGTGAGTCCACGCTGCCGACGCGGGCGGGGGAGCTCACGCCGAGGGCGCGCAGCTTGCCGGACTTCACGTGCTCGGCGAACTCGCCGATGCCGGAGATGCCCACCGCGACCTTCTCGCCCAGCAGCGCGTTGAGCGCCTCACCGCCACCGGAGTGGGCGATGTAGTTGACCTGCCGGGGATCGATCCCGGCGGCCTTGGCCATCAGGCCCGCCACGATGTGGTCGGTGCCGCCGGCGGATCCACCCGCTATCGCGATCTTCGCGGGGTCGGCCTTCCACGCCGTCACCAGCTCGGCCAGCGTCTTGTACGGCGAGGCCGCCGGAACCACGACGATCTCGTACTCCTCGGTGAGCTTCGCGATGGGCGTGGTCTGGGCCAGGGTGACTTTCGACCTGTTCTGCTCCACCGCGCCGACCATGACCAGGCCCATGGTCATCAGCAGGTTGCCGTTGCCCTTCTCGCCCGCGAGCTGGGCCAGGCCGATGGTGCCGCCCGCGCCGGGGACGTTGTAGACCTCGACCTTGCGGGACGGATCGACCGACTTGATGGCCTGTTCCGCCATGCGGGAGGTCTGGTCCCAGCCGCCGCCGGGCGAGGCCGGGGCCATGATTTTCAGCGCGCTGACACCGGATCCCGAACCCGAGCCGCAGGCGGTAAGAGCGGCGAGGGACAGAGCCGCGAGGGCGGCGAGTCTCCGAAGACGCATGGTGAACTCCCAACAGCGTGAACTAGGCGTGGTGAGGATGCTGAGCCTGCCGGATCGCGGTGTCGATCCTTTGCGAGCTTGCCGTCATATCGGTCGTATTGGTCACGAATATCGCGACCTCGCTGTTACCTCCACCTGTTTTCATAATGTCCCTGACCAGGGAGTTCACTCGTGCGACGGATAATCAACGCCTCCCTCGGCACCCAGCTGTTCGTGCTGCAGATGGTGATCGTGTTTCTCGCGGTGGGCGGCACGGCGGGCGTCTGGGTGGAGCACACCCGCGGCCAGCTCGACCAGCAGTACCAGCAGCGCGCACTCGCGATCGCCGAGTCCGTCGCGGGGCTGCCCCAGGTGCGCGCGGCCTTCGCGGCCCCCCGGCCCGAACTGGTCCTGCAACCGATCGCGGCCGGCGTGCAGGCGGCCACCGGCGCCGACTACGTCGTGATCGCCAATCGGGAGCAGGTCCGCTACGCGCATCCGAACGCGGCCCTGATCGGCAGGAAACTGTCCACCGACGGTTCGGAGATACTGACCAGCGGCCGCGCCTGGACCGGCATCCAGACCGGCACACTCGGCCGCTCGGTGCGCGGCAAGGCCCCGATCTTCGACTTCTCCGGCCGGGTCATCGGACTCGCCTCGGTCGGCGTCCTTGAGGACACCGTCGCCGGTCAGCTCGGCACGGCGCTGCCGCCGTTGCTGTGGACCGTGCTGGCCGTACTCCTCGCCGGATCCGCGGCCACGGGACTGATCGCCCGCCGGGTCCGCCGCCAGACCTTCGGGCTGGAACCCCGGGAGATCGCGGCCCTGCTCGAACAGCGCGAGGGCGTGCTGCACGGGGTCAAGGAGGGCGTGCTCGCCCTCGACCTGCAGGGCCGGGTGACACTGGTCAACGACGCGGCCCGCGACCTGCTCGGCCTGTCCCACCAGGACGTCGGCCGGGACCTGCGGGAGATGCCCCTGTCGGACCGGATGCGCGACGTGCTGGACGGCGTCGACTCTGGTGACGACCGGGTGGTGCTCCACCGCGACCGGGTGCTGGTGCTCAACCGGACTCCGGTGGCGGTCCGCGAGCAGCAGAGCGGCTGGGTGGTCACCTTGCGCGACCGGACCGAGCTCGTACGGCTGGCACGCGAGCTCGACCAGGCCAGCAGTACGACCGACGCGCTGCGCGCCCAGGCCCACGAGTTCGCCAACCGGATGCATACGCTGGTCGGCCTGCTTGAACTCGGCGAGCACGAGATGGCGGTCAGCTACATCACCCGGACCTCCGAGGACTGCGGCCGGCACGCGGCCGGCATCCGGGAGAAGATCGCCGACCCGACGCTGGCCGCACTGCTGCTGGCCAAGTCCGCCGAGGCGGCCGAACGGGGCGCGTCCCTGACGCTCGCCGAGGACTGCCGGGTGGAGGAGGGCGCGCTCGGCGACCCGCACGACGCCGTGCTGGTCGTCGGCAACCTGGTGGCCAACGCCCTCGACGCGCTGGAGGAGACCGGGGGAACGGTCGATGTGTCGGTTCGCACCGAGTCGGACGGCCTGCACATCCGCGTCGGCGACTCCGGCCCGGGGATCGTCCCCGGGCTGGTCGACGAGGTGTTCCGCGAGGGCTTCACCACCAAGGTCGCCCGTTCGGGCCCGCGCGGTCTCGGCCTGGCCCTGACCCGCCAGGCGTGTTCGCGACGGGGCGGCTGGGTGCGGGTGCACAACGCGGGCGGTGCCGTCTTCACGGCCCTTCTGCCCGGTCGCGAGGACGTGAACAAGGCCGGCGGACGGGTGTTCGAGCAGGGCGAAGCCATGAAAGCGGAGGCGCCGAAATGATCCGCGTGCTGGTCGTGGACGACGACTTCATGGTGGCCAGGATCCACAGCGGTTACGTGGCGCGGGTGCCCGGGTTCACGGTGGTCCACGCCGCGCACACCGGGAGAGCGGCGATCGCCGCGGCGGCCGAGCATCAGCCCGATCTGGTGTTGCTCGACATCTATCTGCCGGACATGTCCGGTCTCGATGTGCTCATGGCGCTCAGGAGCGTTTCCCGCCCGGTCGACGTCCTGGTGATCACAGCCGCGCACGACGTGGCCACGGTCCGCGCGGCCATGCGCGGCGGCGCGGTGAACTACCTGATCAAGCCGTTCGCCGCCGGAGCGCTCACCGAGCGCCTTGAGCAGTACGCCCACGTCCACAGGCGGCTCGCCACCATCGGCTCCGAGGTCCGGCAGGACGAGGTGGACCGGTTGTTCGGCACGACCAGAGGCGGACCACCACCACTGCCCAAGGGGCTGTCCGTCACCACGTGTGCCCTGGTCTCCGACGCGCTCAAGGAGACCGGCACCGACATCTCGGCGGCCGAGGCGGCACTGCTCACCGGGCTGTCACGGGTCAGTGCCCGCCGTTATCTGGAATATTTGTGCGCGGCGGGCCAGGCGGAACTCCGGCCGAGGTACGGCACCGCCGGAAGACCCGAACATCGCTATCGGTGGACGGGTTGATTTGTTACTTCTTTCAGGGCGTCGGCCGATCGTTGTGGTTTAGGGTTGCCGAGGTAGAAGCAGTGAGGCAGGAGGAGACGGAGGCCGTGCAGAACCGGAACGCCGGAGCGTCGATAGGCCCACCGACGGACCCGTTCGCGGCTGTGCCCCTTCCCTCAGGTCCTGTTTCCCCGGGCGCCCGCGGGCCCAAATCCCCTCCCGGCGGCCAGTCCGGCCGGGAGTCCCGGCTTCCCCCGGGTGTCTCGCCCGACATTTTCGGCCCCTCGGGATTCGGTCAGGCGGCCGAATCCGCCGGAGGGTCGGCCGGGCTGCCGCCCGCCGCCCCGCCGCCCCAGCCCTGGCGGATGGCCGCCCCACCCGAGCGTCCCCTCCGGCAGGGGCCCCCACACGGGGGACCCTCTCTCGCGCCCGACGGCAACGGCGGCCCCCCGCCGTCGGAGTCATCCGGCTACGAGGCGCGGCCCCCGCGCCGCTGGGGGCGGAGGTTCGCGGTCGCCGTCGTGCTCCTGATGGTGCTGGTCGGCCTTGCCTACGCCGCGCCCGCCGTCATCATGTCCGGCAAGATCCTGCCCGGCACCCAGGTCCGTGGCGTCGACATCGGCGGGCTGACCGCGACCGAGGCGGCGGACAGGCTCAGGGACAAGCTGGCCGGTGCGGCGGGCAAGGAGATGGCCGTCCGCGCCGCGGGTAAGCGATACTCCTTCGATCCCGAAGAGGCCGGGCTGGAGCTCGACGTCGTCGCCACCATCGACCAGGCGCCCAGCGACTTCCCCTCCCCGCTGGAGGTCTGGCGCGCGCTGACCGGCACCACCGAGCTGAGCCCCAAGGTCTCCGCCGACGCCGATCAGATGAAGACCGCCGTCGAGGACCTGGCCAGGAAGATCGACATCAAGGTTCGCGACGGGGCGGTCACCTTCGAGGGCGTCAAGCCGGTGGCCGTGGCGCCCCGCGACGGGCGCGAGCTGGAGCGGGAGGCCGCGGCCGGTGCCATCAGGAAGGCTTTCCTCGGTTCCGGCGGCGAGGTCGAGCTTCCGGTCTCGGTGATCAAACCCAAGGTCACGGACGAGGTGGTCAGGAAGGCCGCCGCCGAGGCGAGCAAGGCCTTGTCCGGCCCGATCACCCTGACCTACGGGGGCAAGCAGGCACAGCTCACCACCGACGTCCTCGCCGCCCACCTGTCCTTCAAGCCCGACGGCTCCGGCGGCATGCGCCCGGCGTTCGACGCCAAGAGCGCGGTGGCGACCGTGGAGAAGAACCTGGTCGGCCCGGCCATGGCTCCCCGCGAACCCACCTTCCAGATCGTCGGCGGCACACCGAAGCTGGTGCCCGGCCGCAAGGGCAAAGGCATCGATGACGACAAGCTCGCCGAGGCAGTGGCCCAGATGGTCGCCGAAGGCGGCAGCCGTACCATCCCGGTCGCCCTCACGACCGTCCAGCCTCGGGTCTCCGACGCCGAGGTGCGCAAGCTCGGCATCAAGGAGAAAATCAGCGAGTTCACCACGCCGTACGACTGCTGTCCGCCCCGGGTGACCAACATCCGCACTCTCGCCAAGCTCCTGGACGGCTACCTGGTCCAGCCCGGCGAGACCTTCTCGCTCAACAGCGTCATCGGCCAGCGCGACACGGCCCGCGGCTTCGTCCCGGCGCCCATGATCGAGGGGGGCCGGCTGGTCGACTCGGTGGGCGGCGGCATCTCCCAGTTCGTCACCACCATGTACAACGCGGTGTTCTTCGGCGGCCTGGAGGACGTCCAGCACGTGGCGCACGAGTTCTACATCTCGCGCTACCCCGCCGGCCGCGAGTCCACGGTCTCCTGGCCCGAGCCCGACTTCCGCTGGAAGAACGACTCCAAGTACGGCGTGCTGGTGAAGACCTCCTTCACGAACAGCGGAGTCACGGTCGCCTTCTGGAGCACCAAGCGCTACGACATCGAGTCGATCTCCTCCGAGCGTTACGACATCACGCCGTTCAAGAGCGCGACCGCCAGCGGCCCCAAATGCATCCCGATGGTCGGCCAGCAGGGTTTCACGATCGACGTGACCCGTGTCTTCAAGAAGAACGGCAAAGAGGTCAAACGGGAGACGAAGAAGACCGTCTACAAACCCGAAACCGACCTCAAGTGCGCCCCCGCCTCCACTCCTCCCCAGAACGAATAACCTCTCCGCGGCGCGGACCGTTCGCGTGAGCCGGCCACTCGCGCCGTGTCCTGAGCGGCTCGGATGATCGGTCGTTTGTGCGGCTGCCTGTTCATGTTGCGGGCCGGGGCGGTTGTTCGGGCTTGTGTTTTGAGCGGGTCCCGGGGCGGTTGTTCGGGTTGTGTTTTGAACGAGTCCGGGGCCGGGCTTTTGTGCGCGCTGCGGGGGGCGGGTGTTCCGGCCGGCCGTCGCAGTTGGTGTCTGGTGGGGTCAGGCCTTCGGCCTGGCGGGCGTGGGGGTTGCGGGCTTTTTATACGCCGGCCGGAACACCCACCCCCCTCCGCGCCATCCTGTCTCGCCGTACGGGGTGCGGGCCGTAGTTGCTTTCTTTCGGGCCGCCCAGGGGGCTGGGGGAGGCTGAAGCGATGCTTGCGGGCCGGTTCAGGGTGGGTCGCCGTAGCTGAAGCCTCGCTTTCGAAAGGAGCGCAGGGTCGGCCGCCGTAGGGACAGAACAAGGGAAGGTAGGGCCAGGCACCGCAGGAACAGGACAAAGGAACGTAAGGCCGGATCGGAGCGTCCGCTCTCTCTCCAGACCCCTGCCCGTTAGTGTTGAACCCCGTCTGGCAGGGGAGGATGACGCCGTGAGACGACGCCGGTTTCTTGCCGGGCTCACCGGCCTGACCGGAGCAGCCCTCCTCTCAGGTTCTCAAGAGGCGGTCGATGCGACCACGATGGCGCACCGTCTCGAACAGCTTCTCACCGCTGACACCAGTGGGAGTCCGGCAACTGTCACCGAGCTACGCGCGGCGCTGGACATGGCGCGCACGACATTCGACGGCTGCGACTATGACGACCTGTCGGCGATCCTCCCCAGGATTGCCGCTGCCGCGCAGGCCACCCTCGCGCAGGTGAAAGGGCAAGAAGGCGATCAGGCGAATGCCTGCCTCGCCGAGGCCTACGTATTGGCCAGCGAACTCGTCGTCAAGCTGAATCAGGACGGCATGGCATGGGTTGCCGCCGATCGGGCGCTCGCCACGGCCACGGCTTCAGGTGATCCGTTCACGATCGCTGGAGCCTCCAGGGCTGTGGCGATCGCGATGCGTCGCCAGGGGCGCCATGAGGGGGCGGTCAGCATGCTCACCCGCACCGCGCTCGACCTGGGCGCGGATAGCGGCGCTCCCGCACCACAAGCACTTCAGGTCTATGCGGCGCTGCTGTGCACCGCCGCCTACTCCTGCGCCCAGAACGGCCAGCGGGCACAATCGCTCGACCTGATCGGAGAAGCCGAGCAGGCGGCGGCTCGCCTCCCAGAGCACACATCGCGAGGAAGGCTCCCGACGCCCGCCAACGTCGCGGTGTACCGCATCGGCATCCACACCGCCCTTGGCGAGCCCGGAGTCGCTCTCGATCACGCCCGTAGTGTTAACCACCGTCTGCTGCCCACTCCTGAACGGCGCGCTCGCTGGTGCATCGACACGGCTCGTGCCTGGGAGCAGTTCGGCCGTCGTGAGCGCGTCGTCACCGCCCTGCTCGCCGCTGAACGGGCGGCACCACAGGAGATCCGCCGCCCGTCGGTGGCCGCGCTGATCTCAGGGATGCGGTACGGCGCGGGCCCCGTCCCCCCGGAGCTCCACGCTCTGGCCACCCGTAACCGCCTGACCTGACCGGCCCCTGTTTCCCCCCAGTGGCCTCGTCTCTGCCCTCCTTGAAGCCTCGCCTTGCTACCTGTGGTGCCCGGCTATGGGCTCTTTCAAGTCCTTGTCTGTTCCTGCGGTGCCCAACCCTGCGCTCCTTGGACCCGTCTTGTCCCTGCGGCGGCCGGCCCTGCGCTCCTTTCCGCAGGTGCGCTTCAGCTACGGCGAGGCGCCCTGAACCGGTCCCGCAGGGATTGCTTCAGCCTCCCCCTGAGCGCTGGGCGGCCCGAAAGAAAGCAACTACGGCCCGCACCCCGTACGGCGAGACAGGATGGCGCGGAGGGGGGTGGGTGTTCCGGCCGGCGTATAAAAAGCCCGCAACCCCCACGCCCGCCAGGCCGAAGGCCTGACCCCACCAGACACCAACTGCGACGGCCGGCTGGAACACCCGCCCCCCGTAGCGCGAACACCCCCCAGCCACCCCACCCCGAGAACCCACCCAACCGGCCACTCCGGACCCGCCCAAGACACAACCCGAACAACTGGCCGCTGCCGTACAGGACGTCTGGACTCGGTTGGGAAACGGCGCACAGCCGCCAGGTCGGCGGAAAGCCAAAGGGCTTACGGGGTCAGGGTGAGGATGCGGTCGTCGCCAGGGCGGGGGGAGCCGCGGCCGTCCTTGTTGCTGGTGCCGATCCACAGGGATCCGCCGGGGGCGGTGGCGATCGCCCGGAGCCTGCCGTACCGGCCGGTGAACCGGGGGACGGGCGTGCCGACCGTGCCGTCGGCGGCGACAGGGACCTGCCAGAGCCTGCGGCCTCGCAGGGCGGCCACCCAGAGAGAGCCGTCGGCGTAGGCGACGCCCGAGGGGGAAGCCTCGCTGGTGCTCCAGGTGACGACCGGGTTGGTGAAGCGGGAGTCGTCGCCGACGCCCTCGACCTCGGGCCAGCCGTAGTTGCGGCCCTTCCTGATCAGGTTGATCTCGTCGAAGGTGTTGGACCCGAACTCGGTGGCGTACAGCCGGCCGGACGGGTCCCAGGCCAGGCCCTGGACGTTGCGGTGGCCGTAGCTCCAGATCACGTTCCGGAAGGGGTTGCCGGGGGCCGGGGCGCCGTCCACGGTCATGCGCAGGATCTTGCCGGCCAGGGAGTCGAGGGACTGGGCGAGGAAGTCGTCGCCGGTCTCGCCGGTGGTCGCGTAGAGGTAGCCGTCGGGGCCGAAGGCCAGCCGGCCGCCGTTGTGGATGACGCCCTTGGGGATGCCGCCGAGAATCACGGTGGCATCGGTCAGGCCACGGTCGTAGCGGTAGCGCACGATCCGGTTGTCGCGAGCCGAGGTGAAGTACAGGAAGACGAAGTGGTCCTTGCTGAAAGTGGGTGAGACCGCCACTCCCAGCAGGCCGCCCTCGCCGTCGGGGCGCACACCGGAGATCTTCTCGACCTCGGTGCTCTTCCCCGCCGGCGTGACGCGTAACAGCCGGGCGGTGTCGCGTTCGGTCACCAGGGCGTCGCCGCCCGGCAGGAAGGCGATGCCCCAGGGCACGGCCAGGTTCTCCACCAGGGTGCGCGGTTCGCCGGGGGGAGCGTCGGCGGTGCCGGGGACGGGGGTCCGCGCCGTGCCGACGCGTCCGGCCGGGGCGGCCGGGGCGGCCGAGCAGCCCATGGTCAGCGCCGTCACCAGGACAAGGGCCAGCCGTGTCGTCATCCGAATCATGCCTACCTCCTCTTTCATTCATACCGCTCAGCGCCCTTCATACTGCTGAGCGCCGGGGGAGGTTCCGGGACGTTCCCTTGGATAATGCAGCCATGAAGATCTGGGTTCCCTCCGAAGACGCCGCCGACGTTCTGAGAGATCTGCCTGATGTGGAGTGCGTCGTCTACGACGGCACGGGTCCGGTTCCCGACGGGGTGGAGGAGGTCGAGGTCTGGATTCCGCCGCTGCTCCCGGGGACGCAGATCCCGAAGCTGCTCGGCCGGATGCCCCGGCTGCGGCTGCTGCAGACCATTACCGCGGGGGTGGATCCCTATCTGCCGCATCTGCCGGAAGGCACGGTTCTGTGCAATGCGCGTGGCGTGCATGACGCGGGCACCGCGGAGTGGGCGGTGGGAGCCATGATCGCGGTGCTGCGAGAGTTTCCCGGGTTCGCCGCCGCGCAGCGGGAAGGCGAGTGGACCTATCACCACACCGGCGTGCTCGCCGACTCCACCGTGCTGATCGTCGGTCACGGCTCGATCGGCGAGGCGCTGGAGCGGAGGCTCGCCGGTTTCGAGGTGAACATCGTCCGGGTGGCGAGGACGGCACGGGAAAACGTGCACGGTCAGGACGAGTTGCCGGAGCTGCTGCCTCAGGCGGATGTGGTGGTGCTGCTGGTACCGTCCACTCCCGCGACCGCCGGGATGGTGAACGCCGACTTCCTGGCGGGGATGAAAGACGGCGCCGTGCTGGTCAACGCGGCCAGGGGCGGGGTGGTGGACACCGGCGCGCTCGTCACGGAGCTGGAGAAGGGCCGGATCCTGGCCGCGCTCGACGTCACCGATCCCGAACCGCTGCCCCAGGAGCACCCGCTGTGGACGGCGCCGGGGGTGTTCATCACCCCGCATGTCGCGGGGAGCACTCCGGCCTCCGGGCGGCGCATGTTGAAGCTGCTCCGTTCGCAGCTCCTGCGCTATCTCGCCGGTGAGCCGCTCAAAAATGTGATCACGGGTTCGTACTGACCGGGAAAGGAATCCGGACCGTGGCTACCTCGTGACCTGGGGTGCGTACGGTGATTACTGCGATCTCGATCGCTCGCGTGGTTATCAGATCGGTGACGACTACGGCGTTGTCACCACCCTCGTCGACCGGAAAGCACACACTGGCCGTGTGCCGGTGCGGGCGCTGAGGACATAGGACGAGGTGTTCACAACGGCACATGAGCGCAGCGGGTAAAAGACGCTGCCGAGGCAAGACGAATCGACACTGATGGGCAGACGACATTGATCCGCTGGCGTGACCCCCGGGTACCGCTGACCGCCGCCGTCGTTCTCGGCGTGGTGGGGCTCGTTGCCGCTCTTCTCAGCGGTGCCTCCGCTGTGATCGTCGGGGCGGTGGCGGGTGTCATCGCCGCCGCCGTCGCGGCGGTGTCGTTGTTCGCCGCGGCCGTCCGGCTGGCCGACCGGCGCAAGGCGCTGGCGTGGCGCTGGCTGGCCGGTGGTTCGATCACCTGGCTGGTCGGGGTCGGTGTGCGGCCGCTGGCGGATGGCACGCCGTTCGCGGTGACCTTCGCCGACCTGGTGCTTCTCGTCGGTACGGCGATGCTGGCCGTCGGCACCGGTCTGTCCGCGACCCGGCCCGCGCACGGGCAGGCACTGTTACGGGATCTCGCCGACGCCTATGTGTGCGCGGCCTCGATCTTCGTGATCGGGTGGGTCCTCGTGCTGGGCCCGGCCTACCACGAGGCCGGTGACGCGGGCATTTTCGCGATCACTCTCGCGTCGCCGCTGCTCTGCCTGATCTTCACGTGTGCCGCGGGCCCCGCGGTGTTGCCGGTCCAGCGATCCGCCTGGCCGGTGGGTCTGGCGGCGCTGGCCGTGCTGGCCGCCGTCACGACGGCCGAGACGGTTACCGCGCTGGCCCGGATGACCGGCGACACGCCGCGGCTCACCGGGGTGTGGCTGGCCCCCGCGGCCTTCCTGGCGCTCGCGGCGGTTCCGTGGAGCGACCGTACGGCACGCGCGCTGGACCCCGAGGACGACAGGCCGTCCGTCAGCCAGACCACCTCCGCGATCATCGCGGCGATGCCGTTGATCCTCGTCGTCGTGGCCACCGCCGTCGTGCTCTTCCGCGTGCTCGGCGGCAAGCTGGAGGGGCCGGCTCCGGTCCTGGCCGTCGTGTCGGCGTCGATCGTCGGCATCCTGGTGGTGCGTCTCTTCGTGGTGCTGATGGAGACGGGCCGGATGCGCCGCCTGGTGGATCTGGGCGAGCGGCAGTTGCAGGACCTGGCCGAGAGCACCGGGGACGTGGTCCTGCTGTGCGACTACGACGGCGTCGTCCGGGAGATCGGCGAGGGCGTCGAGAGCACCTACGGCTACCACCCTGACGAGCTGCTCGGCAGGGCGATCTTCGACTACATCCACCCCGAGGACCTGCCCGGCATCCAGGCCGCGCTGCGTGAGATGAGCAATGACGGGGAGCCGGTCGAGGGGCCGGGCACCTGCATGATCGCCTGCCGGGTCCGGGCGTCCGACGGCACCTGGCGGCCCACCGAGTCGGTGGCCACCCGGCACATGCGCGGTGAGGACCTGCTGCTGGTCACCACTCGTGACGTCAGCGATCAGGAGGCCCTGCGCAACCAGGTCGCCCATCTGACCTTTCACGACGGCGTCACCGGCCTGCCGAACCGGGCCTACTTCGAGGAGCGCACGCGGGAGGTGCTGGCCCGCCCCGGCGCGAGCAGCGCCGCCGTGGTGTTCCTGGACCTGGACGGCTTCACCGCGGTCAACGACTCGGTCGGTCACGCCAGCGGCGACTACCTGCTCGGCCAGGCGGCCCGCAGGCTCCGCGCCGCCGTACGGGCCGATGACACCCTGGCCCGCTGGGGCGGTGACGAGTTCGCGGTGCTGCTGGAGGCGGCGGCGGACGCCCAGACGGCGGTGGACCTGGCCGAACGGCTGGTCCGCGCGGTCTCCTCGGAGCCGTTCCGCGTGGCCGACCGCGATATCGCGCTGACCGCGAGCGTCGGGGTGGCCTTCGCCGATGACGACGTGTCCTCCGCGGACCTGATCCGCAACGCCGACGTGGCGATGGCGCGGGCCAAGGATCTCGGGGGACCCAGGGTCGAGGTGTTCGCCGCGCACATGCACGCCGACGTGGTGCGCCGCCTGGAGCTTGCCGCCGACCTGCAGCGCGCGCTGCTGGAGAACCAGTTCGCGATCGAGTACCAGCCGGTGGTGGACCTGGCCACCTCGCGTGTCACCGCCGTCGAGGCGCTGGTGCGCTGGTGGAGAGGGAGCGCGTTCGTGCCTCCCGAGCAGTTCCTCGGCCCGGCCGAGGACACCGGCCTGATCGTCCCGCTGAGCGAGTGGATCCTGCGCGAGGCCTGCCAGGAGGTGGCCGCCTGGCGCGCCTCCTCCTGGGACATCGGGCTTTCGCTCAACCTGTCGACCCGGCAGATCATGGCGCCGCGTTTCGTGGAGACCGTCGAGTCGGCGCTCGCCGAGAGCGGCCTGCCGCCCAGCGCGCTGACCCTTGAGGTCATCGAGGAGATGCTGGTCGAAGACGCCGAGGAGACCATCACCCGGCTTTCCGAGCTGCGCAGGCTCGGGGTACGGCTGGCCATCGACGATTTCGGCACCGGGTACGCGTCGCTGGCGTTCCTCCGGCAACTCCCGGTGGACATGATCAAGATTGACCCCTCGTTCGTGTCCGGTCTTGGCAGTGACGAGACGCTGACGCTGCTGACCCGCACGATCGTGAGGCTCGGTCACGACCTGGGACTGATCGTGGTCGCCGAGGGCATCGAGCGGCCGGAGCAGCTGGAACTGCTGCGTGAGATGGGCTGCACCCGAGGCCAGGGTTTCCTGGTGGCCCGGCCGATGGCGGCGCGCGGGGTCGACTCTCTCATGCGCACCAGCCTTTCGAGCATGTCCAGTGGTGTCTGAGGGCGCGCGGCCGGCTCGCGTGTCTCAGGCGTCTCCCCGGGCTCGCCTGCCTCTTTCAGACCCGGTCGCCTCTCTGTCTCACATCTCCAGTCTCGAATTTTGAGACTTGTGTCCCATCAATTTGACGCAGACGCACTGCGTCGGCCATGGTGGAGCCATGCATCACCGTGGGATTCTCGTAGTACTTCGCCGGCGCGCGGGCCGATAGCGAAGCACTGCGACCTGCGCGCCGCCCCAGCTCCGCCCTTCCAGGCGGACGGGGCATTTTTTATGCCGCAAACCATGCTCAGCCACAAGGAACGAGCCGATGACCGAACAGATGACAGGAGCCCAGGCCCTCGTTAGGGCGCTGGAGCACATCGGGGTCGACACTGTGTTCGGGATCCCTGGCGGCGCGATTCTTCCCGCCTACGATCCCCTTTACGACTCGGCCAAGGTCCGGCACGTGCTTGTACGGCACGAGCAGGGCGCCGGCCATGCGGCCCAGGGCTACGCGCAGGCCACCGGCAAGGTCGGGGTCTGCATGGCCACCAGCGGTCCCGGTGCGACCAACCTGGTCACCCCGATCGCCGACGCCTACATGGACTCGGTTCCGATCGTTGCGATCACTGGGCAGGTGCCCAGCAAGGCCATCGGCACCGACGCGTTCCAGGAAGCCGACATCTCCGGCATCACCATGCCGATCACCAAGCACAACTTCCTGGTCACCGACCCGGCCGACATCCCCAGGACGATCGCCGAGGCCTTCCACATCGCCTCGACGGGGCGCCCGGGACCGGTGCTGGTCGACATCTCCAAAGACGCGCTCACCGCCACGATGACCTTCCAGTGGCCGCCGGTGATGCAGCTGCCCGGCTACCGCCCGGTGACCAGGCCGCACTCCAAGCAGATCCGCGAGGCGGCCAAGCTGATCGTCGAGGCCAGGCGCCCGGTGCTCTACGTCGGCGGTGGCGTGCACAAGGCGAGGGCGTCGGCGGAGCTTCGGGAGTTCGCCGAGCTGACCGGCATCCCCGTGGTCACCACGCTGATGGCGCGCGGCACCTTCCCCGACAGCCACCGCCAGCACCTGGGCATGCCGGGCATGCACGGCTCGGTGCCGGCGGTCGGGGCGTTGCAGCGCTCCGATCTGATCATCGGGCTGGGCGTTCGCTTCGACGACCGGGTCACCGGTGACCTGGCCACCTTCGCCCCGCACGCCAAGATCGTCCACGCCGACATCGACCCGGCGGAGATCTCCAAGAACCGGCACGCGGACGTCCCGATCGTGGGCGACTGCAAGGAGGTCATCTCCGAGCTGATCGCCGCGGTCCGCGGCGAGGGGCGCAAGGGCGACTACACCGAGTGGTGGACCCAGCTCGACGCCTACCGGGAGACCTACCCGCTGGGCTACGACGAGTTCGAGGACGGTTCGCTCGCCCCGCAGTACGTCATGGAACGGCTGAGCGAGCTCGTCGGGCCGGACGCCATCTACACGGCGGGCGTCGGCCAGCACCAGATGTGGGCCGCCCAGTTCATCGGTTACGAGAACCCCGGCACCTTCATCAACTCCGGCGGTGCCGGCACGATGGGCTTCGCGCTCCCGGCCGCGATGGGCGCCAAGATGGGCCGTCCCGACGCCACGGTCTGGGCCATCGACGGTGACGGCTGCTTCCAGATGACCAACCAGGAGCTGGCCACCTGCACCATCGAGGGCGTGCCGATCAAGGTCGCGATCATCAACAACGGCAACCTCGGCATGGTCCGCCAGTGGCAGACGCTCTTCTACAACCAGCGCTACTCCAATACCAACCTGCAGACGGTCCGCCGGATTCCGGACTTCGTGAAGCTGGCCGAGGCGTACGGTTGTGTCGGCCTGCGGTGCGAGCGCCCCGAGGACGTGGACGCGACGATCAAGAAGGCGATGGAGATCAACGACGTGCCGGTCGTGATCGACTTCGCGGTTCATCAGGACGCCATGGTCTGGCCGATGGTGGCAGCCGGGACCAGCAACGACGACATCAAGTTCGCGCGCGACATGGCGCCGGTCTGGGACAGCGAGGACTAGCGGTGAGTGATCGAAGCGAGCGGGCGGACGGCAGCGGCAGCCCGGCGGGTCGCCAGGCGAGGAGGAAGGCATGAGCAGGCACACGCTCTCCGTGCTGGTGGAGAACAAGCCCGGCGTGCTCGCGCGCGTCGCGTCGCTGTTCAGCCGCCGTGGGTTCAACATCGACTCACTGGCGGTCGGGCCGACCGAGCACGAGGACATCTCACGGATGACCATCGTGGTCAACGTCGAGGATCTGCCCCTTGAGCAGGTCACCAAGCAGCTCAACAAGCTGGTCAACGTGTTGAAGATCGTGGAGCTCGACCCGGCCCAGTCGGTGCAGCGCGAGCTCACGCTGATCAAGGTGCGCGCCGACGCCGACAACCGCTCAAGCGTGCTGGAACTGGTGAACCTGTTCCGCGCGCGCTGCGTCGACGTCGCCTCGGACGCGGTGACCATAGAGGTCACCGGCACGCCGGACAAGCTGCAGGCGTTCATCAAGGTCCTGGAGCCGTTCGGGATCAAAGAACTCGTTCAGTCGGGCATGGTGGCCATCGGCCGCGGGGCCCGTTCCATCACCGATCGTTCTCTCCGGGCTCTGGACCGGACCGCGTAAGCCGTACGGGAAACCCGGAGCACGTTGGGTTGGGGGCGAGGGAGCGAGAGATGAGCGAAGCGGATCCCGCGCTGACGAGTCCCCGAGCGAGCACGACCATAATTTCGAAAGGTTAAGCAAGTGACTGAGATCTTCTACGATGACCAGGCCGACCTGTCGATCATCCAGGGCCGGCACGTGGCCATCTTGGGATACGGCAGCCAGGGCCACGCTCACGCTCTCTCCCTGCGTGACTCCGGGGTGGACGTCCGGGTCGGCCTGCCCGAGGGCTCCAAGAGTCGGGAGAAGGCCGAGGCCGACGGCCTGCGCGTGCTCGCCCCGGCGGAGGCCGTCGAAGAGGCCGACCTGACCATGATCCTGGCGCCTGACCACATCCAGCGCCACCTCTACGCCGAGCACGTGGCCCCGAACCTGGTCGAGGGCGACGCCCTCTTCTTCGGTCACGGCCTCAACATCCGGTACGGCCTCATCGAGGCCCCCGAGGGTGTGGACGTGGCCATGGTCGCGCCGAAGGGCCCCGGCCACCTCGTCCGCCGCCAGTACACCGCGGGCCGCGGCGTTCCGTGCCTCGTCGCCGTGGAGAAAGACGCCAGCGGCAGCGCCTGGGACCTCGCGCTGTCCTACGCCAAGGGCATCGGCGGCACCCGCGCCGGCGCGCTGAAGACGACCTTCAAGGAGGAGACCGAGACCGACCTGTTCGGCGAGCAGGCCGTCCTCTGCGGTGGCGTTTCCGAGCTGATCAAGGCCGGTTTCGAGACGCTGATCGAGGCCGGCTACCAGCCCGAGGTCGCCTACTTCGAGTGCCTTCACGAGATGAAGCTGATCGTCGACCTGATGTACGAGGGCGGCATCCACAAGATGTACTGGTCGGTCTCCGACACCGCCGAGTACGGCGGCTACTCCCGCGGCCCGCGCGTGGTGACGCCGGAGACCAAGAAGGAGATGCAGCGCATCCTCTCCGAGATCCAGTCCGGCGAGTTCGCCAAGGAGCTGGTGGACGAGTTCGACGGCGGCCAGAAGAAGTTCACCGCCTACCGTGACGAGCTGGCCCAGCACCCGATCGAGAAGACCGGTGCCAAGCTCCGCCCGATGATGAGCTGGCTGAAGTAGCCTCAGGCTCTCTCATACGGCATGCGCCCCCGCGAGGTTCTCGTCGCGGGGGCGTCGCCGTTATCTGATCAGTGCTTGGCGAAGTCCTGGGTCCAATAGGGACCCCGGCTGCTGGGCGCCACGCCCACCCCGATGTGGGTGTAGGCGCAGTTCATGATGTTGGCCCGGTGGCCCGAGCTGTTCATCCACCCCTTGAGCACCTCGGCAGGGGTCCGGTAACCGTAGGCGATGTTCTCCGCCCAGGCCGACATCGGGCTGAATCCGGAGGCCTTGATGCGGTCGGTCATGGTCCGGCCGTCCTGCGAGGTGTGGCTGAAGTAGTTCTTGGCCGCCATGTCGGCCGAGTGACCCTGGGCGGCCGATTGCAGCTGCGGGTCACTCTTGAGCGGACCGCAGCCACCCTTCTGCCGCTCGATGTTGGTCAGCCGCACCACTTCTTCCTGGTCCGACGAGCCCTGGCCGGACGTCGGGGTCGCCGTCGGCTTGGAGGTGGGGCTCGCGGTGGGGGTGGCGGTGGGGCTCGCCGTGGGCGTGGGCGAAGTCCTGGGTCCCTTGGCGAAGTCCTGGGTCCAGTAGGGACCCCGGCCGCTTGTGGCCATGCCTGCGCCGATGTGGGTGTAGGCGCAGTTCATGATGTTGGCCCGGTGCCCTGAGCTGTTCATCCACCCCTTGACCACCTCGGCAGGGGTCCGCTGGCCCATGGCGATGTTCTCCGCCCAGGCCGACATCGGGCCGAACCCGGTGGCCTTGATGCGGTCGGTCATGGTCCGGCCGTCCTGGGAGGTGTGGTTGAAGTAGTTCTTGGACGCCATGTCGGCCGAGTGGCCCTGGGCGGCCTTGTGCAGCTTCGAGTCATGGATGAGGGGGGCGCAGCCGCCCTTCTGCCGCTCGATGTTGGTCAGCCGTACGACCTCTTCCTCCTCCGGCGAGCCCGGCCGGGAGTCCGAGGGGGCGGTCGGGGACGCCGTGGGGGTGGGGGAACACGTCAGCCGGGCCGCTTCGGACTTGGCGACGTGGCCCCGGTAGTCGGTGACCAGGGTGTAGTAGACGCCGGGGGAGCACGACGCGGTCATCGTGATCCGTACCTTGTCGCCTCTCGTGGAAGCACTCTTGAGGATCCGGTCGGGACCGGCCTGGGCGCGGTTGAGACGCATGCGGACCAGCGTGGTGTCGTCGCAGTCGAGCCGCTCGGCGGACACCTGGATCTTCCCGTCGGGGGTGACATATGGCGTGGCCGCTTCCACGCGGCACGTGTTCAGCGAACCGGTCGCCGCGTAGGCGGTGGCCGGGATGCTCAGTGCTGCCAGACTCCCGAGGCACGCGAGTGCCCCTAGTGGTCGGCGCATGTTGGTTCCTCCAGAGGGTTCGACGCTGGATCGGTCGGTATTCTGTCGGTAAAGTCTCAGTCTTGTCACGAAAAATTAGGTAAAATCCTGTGAAGCAGGTAAACCACTGTGACTTCTGGGGCGTCTGGATCTTTCCGCTCACCCTCTGGCAAAACCCCCTCACGCGGCCCGGGGAAGCCGGCCGGGAGCTCGGCGGCCCAGTGCTGGGCGGGCTTCGGCCGGGAGCATCCGAGAACCGCATATCCGCTGGTCCGGGTAGGGGGGCGGGTCTTCCTCGGGACCGGCAGGAGGGCGGATCCCCCATATGAGCCGACGCCCCCGCGACGATCATCCGTCGCGGGGGCGTCGTGCCTCTCCGCCACCTCCGGCGGGGGCTCGGTCTACTTGGCGGCGAAGTTCTGGGTCCAGTAGATCTGGCCCTTGGAGTTCTTGGCCGCGCCGACGCCGATGAGGTTGTACTTGCAGTTCATGATGTTGGCCCGGTGGCCCGAGCTGTTCATCCAGGCGCTGACCACGTCGGCCGGGGTCCGCTGGCCCATGGCGATGTTCTCCGCCCAGCCCGACCCGCCGGTGAAGCCGGCCTGCCGGATGCGGTCCATGAAGCTACGGCCGTCCTTCGAGGTGTGACTGAAGTAGTTCTGGGCCGCCATGTCGGCGGAGTGGCCGTAGGCGGCCTTGCGAAGCTGCGGGTCGTGCTTGAGCGGCTGGCAGCCGCCCTTCGCCCGCTCGACGTTGGTCAGCCGTACGACCTCGTTCTCCTCGGCCGTTCCCACCGTGCCGGCCGGCGGGGTCGCCGTGGGTGTGGCGGTGGGGGTCGGCTTGGGAGGCTTGGTGGGGGTCGCCGTCGGCTTCGGGGGCGTCGTGGTGGGCTTGGCCGTCGCCGTGCTCGTCGGGGTGGGCTTGGCCGTCGGGGTGGAGCTGGTCGTCGGAGTGGGCTTGACTGTCGCGGTGGGCTTGACTGTCGCGGTGGGCTTGGGCGTCGCGGTGGGAGTCCCCGGGTCCACGGGGGTCGTCGTGTCCACGGGAGGCGGCGTGTCCGTGGGGGAACAGGACAGCCGCGACGTCTTGGACTGGCTGACGTTGCCCCGACGGTCGGTGACCACCGTGTAGTAGACGCCGGGGGAGCACTGCAGAGTGACGATGATCCGCCCGTTGCCCGTTCGCCTGGACACGCTCTTGACGACCTGGTCGGGGCCGGGTGTGACGCGCTTGAGCCGGATGCGGATCAGCGAGGCGCGAGCGCAGCCGAGCCGCCTGGCGGACGCCAGGATATTTCCGGCGGGAGTGACGTACGGCCTGGCCGCTTGCACACGGCAGGTGGCCTGCGGGGCCGCCGCGGCCTGGGCCGTGGCGATCGGCATGGCGAGGGTCGCCAGGCTGCCGAGGCACGCGAGTGCCCCCAGTGCTCTGCGCATGTTGGTTCTCCAGGGGGGTTAAGGTCTGGTTTCCGCCCATATTTTGGTGGTGATCTATCCCCCTGTCACCAAGTTGTGGCAGAAAAATTTTGATGTCAGGTAAACCTGTGTGCCTCCTGAGACGTCTGGGACCGTTCCCATCTGCCGACTTCCCCGCCGTCTGACGGGGAAGTTGACAGAAAGTTCAATGGCTCAGCATTGGACGGGCTTCAGCCAGGAGCATTCGAGCTCCGGGCCGTCCTGGGGCGCCTGGCGGAGCTGGGTGACCCCGTCGACCGGGGTGTCGCGCCGGAACTGGGCGAGGCGGATGGCGATCTTGTCTTCGATGTCCTTGGGGGAGCCGGACAGATACTGGTTGAGCATGACGGAGAAGACCAGGGGCTCGTTGTCCGCGCTGGTCACGTAGCCGGACAGGGACGTGACGCCGGTCAGCGAGCCGGTCTTGGCGTGGACGTTTCCGGCGGCGGGCGTGCCGCGCATGCGGCTGCGCAGCGTGCCGCCGACCATCCGGTCCGGCTGCCCCGCGATCGGCAGCGAGCCGTACCAGGTGGAGAACCAGGGCTTGGAGCGCAGCGCGATCAGCAGGTTCGTGATGCCGCCCGGCGTCAGGCCGTCCATCCGGGACAGGCCGGAGCCGTCACGCAAGCGCAGCGTCGGCATGCCGTTGGCCCGGGCGAACGAGGTGATGGCGGCGAGCCCGGCGCTCCAGGTTCCGGCTCCGGAGACCTTGCGCCCGATCGACTTGGTCAGGATCTCGGCGTGCATGTTGTTGCTGAGCTTCATGAACGGGACGAGCAGTTCGCTCAGCGGCATCGACTGGCGAGAGGCCACGGTGGCGGCCTCCTCCGGGGTCGCCTCGCGGACGGTGGGCCCGAGCACCCGCACGCCGTGCTTGGCCAGCGCCTTGCGGAAGAGCGAGGCGACGTATCCGGTCGGATCGTGGACGGCGACCCACTCGTCGTAGCCGTCCGCGACGGTTCCGGTGATCACCACGGTGTTGGTGCCGTGCTGGCGCTCGACCAGCACGTCGGTCTCGGTTCCGGTCGTCGCGTGATTGACGATCTTCAGGTAGTCGGTCTCGGGCGTGGTCGACACCTTGGCGGGCTTGCCGGCGGCGTCGCCGGGGGCGACCGAGACGATGACGGAGCCGGCGTCGTAGTCGGTGTCGGGTGAGGCGGTCAGCGCGGAGATCTGCGCCGCGTAGTAGTACGGCTCGTCGTCCCAGGCCCAGTCGGTGCCGAGCCGTACCGAGTCGAACCAGGTGTCGTCGGCGACCAACTTGCCCGTGACGACCTTGATCCCCGCCTCGGCCACGCGGGCGGCCAGCGCGTCGTAGTCGGCCGCGAGGAGGGTCGGGTCGCCGGTGCCCTTGAGGTAGAGGTTTCCGGCGAGGGCCGAGCCCGCCCGGCGGCCGGTCGACAGCACGCTCGTGGTGAAGCGGAAGTCCGGGCCGAGGGTGTCGATCGCGGCGGCCGAGGTCACCAGCTTGGTGTTGGAGGCGGGGGTGAGGATCTTGCCTGAGTCCAGGGTGTAGAGCTCCTCGCCCGAGGTGGCGCTCCTGACCACCACTCCCGCCCGCGCCGGGGTCAGCCGCGCGTCACCGAGGATCTGGTCGATGTCCTTGACCAGGTCGGTGACGCCGGGGGCGGGCTCGATCGCGCGTGCCGGGGCCGAGGCCCAGGTGAGGCTGGCGAGCAGGAGGACAGAGATCGCGGTTCTTCGTGAGGGCCGCACGGCTTCTCCTGTGGTAGGGGTTTGCGGAGATCATGAGTAATCGCGACCCGGGCAACAATACGGAAATCTTCGTATTTTTCGGGCCTGTTGAGCGGTCGCTTGCTGCGCTTGAATGTGGCCATGGTCACACCGGCGCCCACTCCCGTCGTCGTCACCGTGCCGCGCGGCGTGCGCGTCGGCTACGGGGTCGGCTCAGTCTGCACCGCGACGTTCTCCACGGTCCCTGGATTGCTGCTGTTGTTCTACATGACCAACGTGCTGGCGATCTCTGCCTGGATCGCCGGAGCCGTGGTCTTCCTCCCCAAGCTGTGGGACATGTTCATCAACCCCTGGGTGGGCCAGCGTTCCGACCGCACGGTCTCCAGGTTCGGGGCGCGCCGGCCGTGGATGCTCCTCGGCGCGCTGACCCTCCCCGTGACGTTCGCGCTGACGTTCGCCGGTCCGCCGCTTACCGGCGCTCCCGCCGCGCTGTACGTCGCCCTCTGCTACTTCCTCACCGCGACGGCCTTCGCCTTCTACGAGGTGCCCTACAAGGCGATGCCCGCCGAGATGACCGACGACTACCACGAGCGCTCCTCGCTGCTGCAATGGAGGATGGTCTTCCTCGGCCTGGCGATCCTGCTGTCCGGGGCCGTGGCGCCGGTGATCGCCGGCACCGACGCCGCCGGCTACCGGCGGATGGGGCTGGTCATCGGCGCGGTGCTGCTGGTCGCGATGCTCGCGTCCTTTCTCGGTACGGCGCGTGCCCCGATGGTCGCCAGGACCGAGGCCGAGCCGTCGATCCGGGCGCAGTTCGCCGCGGCCCGCTCCAGCAGGCCCTTCCTGACGCTGCTCGGCCTGAGCTGCGCTCAGATGTTCGCCGCGGGGACCATGCTGGCGGGCGCGCCGTACTTCGCCACCTACGTCCTGGGCGATCCCGGGGCCACCACCACGCTCTTCCTGGGCATCGTCGGGCCGCTGCTGGTCACGATGCCCGGCTGGGTCTGGCTGTCCAGGCGTTACGAGAAGCGGGGGGCCATGGTCGTCGCGTCGTCGCTGTTCGCGGCGGGCGCGATCGGGATGGTCTTCTCCGGGGACCTCGGGATGCTCTATGCCCACGCGTGCGTGGTGGTCGTCGGCATCGGCTACGCGGGGCTCCAGCTCCTGCAGTTCTCGATGCTGTCGGACGTGATCGCCCATGACGCGATGGTCACCGGCAAGCGCCGCGCCGGGGTGTTCACCGGGCTCTGGACGGCCTGCGAGACCGTGGTCTTCGCGCTCGGCGCGCTCGTGCTCAGCTGGCTGCTGGGCATCACCGGGTTCGTGGAGTCCGATCCCAGAATGCCGGTGGCGCAGCCGGAGTCGGCGATCGCGGCCGCGCTGTACGGCGGGACGCTGCTGCCGGCGCTCCTCGCCGGGATCAGCATCCTGCTGACGACGCGCTACGCCCTGACCGCCGAGAAGCTCAGATCAGCTGAGGCGTGATCACCAGGAACATGCAGTCTCCGAAGGAGAGGACGTCGCCCGGACGGACCTTCGCCGGTCCGACCAGGCGCCAGTCGTTCAGCCGGGTGCCGTTGAGCGAGCCGAGGTCGACGACGATCCAGCCGTCCTCGTCGCGGCGGAGCTCGGCGTGCACCCGGGAGACGGTCAGGTCGGCCAGGACCAGGTCGCAGGCCGAGCCGCGACCCACCACGTAGCGGGTGCGGCTGTCGCCGGGCAAGGCGAGCCGGGGCAGCCGGGGGCGTCGCCAGGCGGACTCCACGCGCTTGGTGAAGTCGGAGGCCGAGGAGACGATCTCGGTGATCATGCGGCGGAACCGGCCGCGCGGCGGCAGGTCGGCGACGAGATTGTCCAGCTCACCCTGGCTGCGCGCGCGTAACGCCATGTCGACGCGGCCCAGGAACGTCTCGTGGGAAAGTCGGCCTTCCACAGCGCGGTCGCGGAGCTCGTTGATCGCGCGGTCGCGGTCCCCATCGGACGCGCGGGACGGGGGAGGCGGCGAGCTCATCCCCTGAGTATCAGCCCCAGGAGCGGACCCTGTCCAGAATATGCGGATCTCTTGCCCGGCTTGCCGTGACCATACTGAGTATGCATACTCAGTATTCATGGCGATCAGACAAGGGCTCCTCGCTCTGCTGAGTCAGGGGCCCCGCTACGGCTACCAGTTGCGGACCGAGTTCGAGGCGTCCACAGGGGCGACCTGGCCGCTCAACATCGGCCAGGTCTATACGACGCTCTCCCGCTTGGAACGCGACGGCCTGGTGGCTCCGGGCGAGCAGGATGACCAGGGCCGGGTCGTCTACACGATCACCGAGGCCGGTCGGGACGAGATGGAGCGATGGTTCAGCACCCCCGTCGCCCAGGCCGACCGGCCCCGGGACGAACTGGTCATCAAGCTCGCGATGGCGGTCGCCGCGTCCGCGGACGTGCGGCCGATCATCCAGGCCCAGCGTGGCGCGACCATGCGCACGCTTCAGCAGCTCACCCGCGCCAAGCGCACGAGCACCGAAGGCCCCGCGCAGCGCCTGGTGCTCGACTCGATGATCTTCCAGGCCGAAGCCGAGCAGCGCTGGCTCGACCACTGCGAGGCCGTGCTCGCGGCCTCCCCCCAGACGCAGGAGAGACAATCATGAGTTTCGATCCGGTCGTACGGCTCGCGGACGCGAGCCGCGTGCACGGTGACGGACCGCAGGCCGTACCAGCGCTTCGCGGGGTGAGCCTGGACGTCGCCGCCGGAGAGCTGGTCGCGGTGATGGGGCCGTCCGGGTCAGGCAAGTCCACCTTGTTGAACCTCGCCGGCGGCCTCGACCGGGCCACCTCGGGTGACGTGATCGTCGAGGGCACGCCGCTGTCGAGCCTGTCGGCCAAGGAGCTGGCCGGGCTCCGCCGCCGCCATGTCGGCTACGTCTTCCAGGACCTGAACCTGATCCCGTCGCTCACCGCGCTGGAGAACGTGACGCTCCCGCGCGAGCTCGACGGCGTCAGGTTCAAGGACGCCCGCCGCGAGGCGATGGAGGTCCTCACCGAGGTCGGCCTGGAGGAGATCGCCGACCGCTTCTCCGACGAGATCTCCGGCGGCCAGCGCCAGCGGGTCGCGATCGCCCGCGCCCTGGCCGGGGAGCGGCGGCTGATCCTGGCCGACGAGCCCACCGGCGCGCTCGACACCCCGACCGGCGATGAGATCCTCCAGCTCCTGCGCACCCGCTGCGACGCGGGAGCGGCGGTTCTCCTCGTCACCCATGAGCCCCGCTACGCGGCCTGGGCCGACCGGGTGGTCTTCCTGCGCGACGGTGAGATCACCGACTCCACCTCCGCCGCCCTGGAGAGTGCCCGATGAGCGAGCGGATGTACGGCGGGAGCGCCTCGGCGGGCTCCGGTGCCCGGAAAGAGGGGATCGCGTGAGCGCCGTTCTGGCCGCGCTGCGGATCTCCCGCAGGAACGCCTGGCGGGCCAAGGGCCGCAGCGCCCTGATCATCGCAATGGTGGGCCTGCCCGTGCTGCTGATCACGGCACTGCTCACGACCATGGCCACCGTGGACGTCTCTTCGAAGGAGAGCCTCGTCGCCGACCTCGGTACGGCCGACGCCCTCGTGCGCCATGCCGGCCGGCAGCCGGTTGACCAGGAGGACTACGCCGCTATCGGCTTCTCCTTCACAAGGGAAGGGGAAAAGGACGCGCGTCCGTGGACGACCCGGGAGGTCGCCTCCGCGTTCCCGGCCGGCAGTCGCGCGCTGCAGGTCGACTCCACCTACGAGTTCTACGGCTCCGAGCGCTACGGCTATCCCGGGAGGGGCATCGCCATCGAGGTGGTGGAGACGGACCTGCGCGATCCGCTCACCCACGGCATGTTCCGGATGATCGAGGGACGTCCCCCCGCGAGGCCGGATGAGGTGGCGGTGTCGCGACTCCTGATCGAGCGGGGCGCGAAGATCGGCGCGACCATCAAGGTGACCAGGAAGAACGTGGTCAAGAAGGTCGTCGGCGTGGCCGAGCAGGCCTCATGGAAGCGGGATGAGCTCATCGTGGCCCTCCCCGGCAGCGATCTGATGACGGAGAAGCCCGAACGGAACTGGCTGATCGACACTCCTTCTTCGGTGACCTGGGCCGACGTCAAGAAGCTGAACGATCTCGGACTGGCCGTGGCGTCGCGGGCCGTCGTCGAGGAGGCGCCGTACGACGTCGATGAGCCGAGCTCCTGGAACATGTCTGGTCCCGACGATGGTTCCCGGCCGGTCATGCTCGCGATGATCACCTCGATGATCGTTCTTGAGGTGGTGCTGCTGGCCGGGCCCGCCTTCGCGGTGGGGCTGCGGCGCCGCCGTACCGAGCTGGGGCTGGTGGCCGCGCAGGGCGGAGGCGCCCGTCACCTGCGGATGATCGTCCTGATGGACGGGGTGGTGCTCGGCGCGCTCAGCGCCTTTCTGGGCGCGGCGCTCGGGATTCAGTTCGCCCGGGTCGTCCCGTTCTTGGTGGAGTTGTTCCTCGACGAGAGGCTGGGCGGCAGGCCGTTCGAGATCCCCTGGGCGCAGGTCGCCGCCGTCGCGGTGCTGGGGGCGGTGAGCTCGGTGATCGCCGCGGTGGTGCCGGCCGCGCAGGCTGCCAGGATGAGTGTCTCCGCCGTCCTCGGCGGGCGTGCCGAGGCGCCACGCCCCCGGCGCGGCTGGCCGGTCGTCGGCGCGGTCCTGGTCGTGGCGGGTGTGGCTCTCACGATCGCGGGCGTGTGGCTGGACACCCTGGTCATCACCGGCGGCACGCTGCTCACCCAGCTCGGCTTCGTCGCGCTCATGCCCCTGCTGGTCGGGCTGTTCGGCAGGCTCTCCACCAGGCTGCCGCTCCCGCTCCGCCTGGCCTCGCGTGATGCCGCCCGGCACCGTGGCCGCACCGCTCCCGCCGTCGCCGCCGTGATGGGCGGGGTGGCGGTGGCCGTGGCGCTGGCCGTCCCCATGAACAGCGCCTTTGCCCAGGAGAGGGCGGACTACCAACCTCGGGAGGCGGCCGGGGCGTTGGCGGTCATCGTCAGGGATCTGGCCCCCGACGAGTGGCGATCCGTCCATGAGATCCTGCGGCAGGAACTGCCCGGCGTGGCCCCGGTCGAGATGCGGGGTCGCGACGACAGCTCCGACACTTTCCTGCGGCTGGTGATGGAGGGGTGCGGTGACCCATGTGTCATCACCCCGGAGGACTTTCCGGTCGGTGACGAGCGGGTCCTGAGATATGTGCTAGGGCGTGAGGATCCGGCCGCCGAAGCCGCCCTGCGGGCCGGGAAGATGGTGCTCCTCGACCCCGGCGCGATCACCGGCGGTCAGGCCACGATAGAGCTCATCACCCAAAAGGGGGAAACCGAGTCCAAGCGAACGGTCGAGGTGCCCGCGGTGGCGGCGAAGCCCGCCGTGCTCCGGTCGGTTCGGGCAGTCCTGCCACCGGGCCTCCTTGAGAGGCTTGGAGAGAAGACCACGCTCGGGAAGCTCCTCATCGACCCTCGCGAGCACCGGGTCACCGACGTGGAGGAGGAGCGGATCAAAGCTCGGCTGCCGGAGGTGACCTATCATGCCGCCACCTATCTCGAACGCGGTTTCACCGGCGGCTACGACTACGCCCTGCTGGCCGTGCTGGGCGGCGCGGCCGCGCTGCTGGTCCTCGCCGCGGCGTTCACCGCCACCGGCCTGGCCGCCGCGGACGCCCGTGCCGACCTCGCGACGCTGTCGGCGATCGGGGCTCCGGTCCGGATCCGGCGGTTGTTCGTGGCCGGTCAGGCGTGGTTCATCACCGCCTCCGGCGCGGTGCTCGGCGTCCTCTCGGGGGCTGTTCCCGGCCTGGTCTCAGCCTGGCCTGCAAGGGGACTACGCGGTGTGAGCAGGCTGGTGGAGGACAACACCGTTCTCGACGTCCCCTGGTCGCTGCTCGCGGTCCTGCTGTTCGGCCTGCCCGTGCTGGCCGCGCTCGTGGCGGCGATGTTCACCCGGACGAAGGTGTCACTGGTCCGCCGGGCCGGGTAGTGCTCGCGGCCGGGCGGCCACGAGCGCGATCGGCGTCACGGAAAGAATGATCACGACAGGAACGGCGGCCCGCCCGAGCGGGCCGCCGTTCCGGCGTCAGCCGTCTCCGCGCCCTTCGGGCCGGGCGCGCCCGGCCAGAGGTGTTCCGTCAGTCGGTGACGTTGGCGCAGACCACGTGGGCGCCGATCTCGATCATCCGCTGCTCGCTGCGCGCGTCGGCGACTCTGGCCATGAGGATCGGCGCCTCGCTCGCCGCGAGCTGGGGCAGCCGGGCTCGCACCCCGCGATGGATGTCCCTGACCACGTCCTCGGCCGCCGACATGTGCACCTTGACGTGCAGCATGATCCCGGGAGCGCCGGAGGAGGTCCGGGCCTCGGAGATCCACACGTGGTGGACGAGGGGATAGTCGGCGAGCAGATACGAGATCGCGGCGCGCAGGGCGGGCAGGATCGGGTGGTCGCAGCGCCGGTAGCCGGGGTCCACCATCTGCATCGGCCCGGACAGGTGGGGCCGGGGCGCGGGGACCCACGGGCGGGCGGGCGCCGTCGGCACGGGGGTGCTCTGCGCGCGCGCCACTGGGGAATCGGCCCTCTGCGGGCGCGCCACGGGTGGGGCGGGAGGGGGTGCGGGGCGCGAGACCGTGGCCATCGCGCCGGTCGCGTACGCCGTCGGGATCGCACTCGACAGCGCCGGAGTGGGCCCGGTGCGGGTCGAGAGCAGGTAGCGCTGGAGGTCCTCGATGGGCACGGCGGCCGTCACCGGCCCCGCGGCGTCGATCACGATTTCCCGCACACCGGTGACGCGCTGGATGTCGAGGATGGTGTCGGCGTCGCAGGCCGACAGCGAATGGCTGCCACGGTGCAGTGCGTAGGTGCTCGACGAGGTGTAGCCGAGCAAGACACGATCACCGGCCTGCGTCGTGCCGAGCACGACGGAGCGGTCCGGCCGCACGGCAACCAGGAGTCCCCATTCGGCAAGCGCCGACAGCAGGCGGTGCGGGCCGCCGTGCTGCGCGAGCACATCGCCGAGAGCGGGGTTCCCGATGCTCATGTAAGGAACGATAGGTAGGGGACCACGGCTTATGAGGGTAATCGTGAACTTTTAGTGGGATCAATACCAACTTGAATTTTCCGCGCATGGGATGCGTGAAGGTGGGTAACCCGGACGAGTGTCTCGGATTACGGGACAATCGTGAACGCGTTCACAAGCGCCGATAGACTACGTGGGGTCCGTGCAGCCTCTCCGTCCCATAAGGATCCAGCCTGTGAACAAGCCCGTCGTACTGGTCGCAGAGGAACTCTCCGAGGCCGGTCTCGCGGTCCTGGGCGCGGACTTTGACGTCCGCCACACCGACGGCGCCGACCGCGCTCAGTTCCTGCCTGCCCTCGCTGACGTGGACGCGCTCATCGTCCGCAGTGCCACCCAGGTGGACGCCGAGGCGATCGCCGCCGCGCCCAAGCTCCGGGTCGTCGCTCGCGCCGGTGTCGGCCTTGACAACGTGGACGTGGAGGCCGCCACCAAGGCCGGCGTCATGGTGGTCAACGCGCCCACCTCCAACATCACCAGCGCCGCCGAGCACACCGTCGCGCTGATCCTCGCCTCCGCCCGCAACGTCGCCCAGGCGCACACCGCGCTCAAGGGCGGCGAGTGGAAGCGCTCGAAGTACACCGGCGTGGAGCTCGACGAGAAGGTCGTCGCCATCCTCGGCCTCGGCAAGATCGGCCAGCTGGTCGCCCAGCGCCTACAGCCGTTCGGCGTCGAGCTGATCGCCTACGACCCCTACCTCCAGCCGGCCCGCGCCGCCCAGATGGGGGTCCGCCTGGTGTCGCTGGAGGAGGCCCTGCGCGAGGCCGACTTCATCACCGTGCACCTGCCCAAGTCCAAGGAGACCATCGGGCTCATCGGCGACAAGGAACTGCACGAGGTCAAGCCCTCGGTGCGCCTGATCAACGTCGCCCGCGGCGGCATCATCGACGAGAACGCGCTCTACTCGGCGATCAAGGAAGGCCGCGTCGCCGGCGCCGGCATCGACGTGTTCCCCAAGGAGCCGGTGACCGACAGCCCGCTGTTCGAGCTGGACCAGGTCGTCGTCACCCCGCACCTGGGCGCCTCCACCCACGAGGCCCAAGAGAAGGCGGGCACCCAGGTCGCGCGCAGCGTGAAGCTCGCTCTGGCCGGGGAGTTCGTGCCGGACGCGGTCAACGTCCAGGGCGGCGCCGTCGCCGAGGACGTCAAGCCCGGCCTGCCGCTGGCCGAGAAGCTCGGCCGGGTCTTCACCGCCCTCGCCGGAGAGGTGGCCACCAGGCTCGACGTCGAGGTCCGCGGCGAGATCGCCTCCCACGACGTCCGCGTGCTGGAGCTGGCCGCGCTCAAGGGCGTCTTCACCGACGTGGTCGAAGACTCGGTCACCTACGTCAACGCCCCGCTCCTGGCCAAGGACCGCGGCGTGACCGTCGAGCTGGTCACCAGCGCCGAGAGCCCCGACTGGCGCAACGTCGTGACCGTCCGCGGCGTCCTCGCCGACGGCCGTACGGTCTCGGTCTCCGGCACGCTGGCGGGCCCGCGGCAGATCACGAAGATCGTCGAGGTCAACGGCTACCAGATGGAGATCGAGCCGACCGAGCACCTGTCGTTCTTCACCTACACCGACCGTCCCGGCATCGTCGGCGTCGTCGGCCGCATCCTCGGCGACCACGGCATCAACATCGCCTCGATGCAGGTGGCCCGTGACGTGAAGGGCGGCAAGGCCCTCATCGCGCTGACCGTCGACAGCGCCATCCCGGCCGACGTGCTCGACCAGATCGGCACCGAGATCGGCGCCGAGAGCGGCCGCTCGGTCGACCTGGCCGAATAGTCATCCCCGGTACGGCCGCCGCCCCGGATCGCGGGGCGGCGGCCGTACTGCTGTCTCCGCATGTGAGACGGCGCGCGATTGTCTCAGCATGTGAGAAGTCCGTACGGCGGGCGAGACGGCACTCCGTTGACCGGGTAATCTGGCATGAAATGCGCCAGGTTCTCGTACTCATTACCTGCCGCGGCGAGGCCTGACAGGCAGGCCGGCAACTCGCCGCGGTGTGTGGCGTTCGCCGGTTCTGCTCCCCGTCGCCGGTCCGTGACCCGGGCCCGCGACATCAGGCCCGGTCGGTTCCGCGACCGGAGTTCCGACCACCTCACTTGCTCGCATGCGACCGAGACGAGAATCGCCATGTATGACATGTATCCCTGGAATCGTCCTGAAGAGACCGAGAACGAGGCCGCCGACGCGCTCCAGACCGCTCTGGACCGCCGCGACAACGGCGGCGTCCCCACCCGCTGAGCCCTGTCTCACGGATCTCGCCGAAGGGCCATGCCCGGCGGCGTGGCGGCGGACGGTCCTCGCTCGCCGGCCGTACGGGAGGAGTCGCGGTCCGGCCCGGCCGTGACCGCCTGAACGGCGACGGACGACATTCTTGACAACGCCTTGATGACGCACGGCCGGTCGGCCGGGTGGCGGCGATGCCGCCCCCGGCCTTTTGTGATTCTTGAGAATCTCTCGGGTCTCCCCTTGACTTGACGCGTCCAGGAGATCAAAATTCGGGCAATTAGTTAGGAAAGTTACTTAACTACTAACTGAAGCCCGGAGATGTCGATGCTCGGATCTTGGGTGAGAACAGTCCTTGTCGCCGCACTGGTCGTGGTCACAGCCGTGGGAGGGGCATTGACCGCCTTTGCTGCCCCTTCGGTACCGGCGCCCTCACGGTCAACCGCTTCGGGGAGGGCGGATCCGCGGACGGCGGTCTTGGCGCCGGCCGCACTGGGTGGGTACAGGATCCAGTCCTCGTCGAGGACGGCGGACTCCGGCGCGGTGATCTCCACGCCGGGGTACGCCGCCGCCTCGTGGTACCCGGCGGGGCCGCGCTCCACGGTCCTCGCGGCGCTTCTCGCCAACGGCGTGTACCCCGACCCCTTCTACTCCGTCAACATGAAGAACATCCCGGCCGCCGACTTCACCGTGCCCTGGTGGTACCGGTCCGACTTCGTCCTCGGCGACGAGACCGGGCTCAACACCTTCCTCGATGTCACCGGGCTCATCTCGGGCGGGGAGGTCTGGGTGAACGGCACCCGGGTGGCGACAGGCCTGGCCGGCGCCTACCCGCGTCACCAGTTCGACGTGACCTCCCTCGTCCACTCCGGGGTCAACTCGGTGGCCTTCAAGGTCAGCCCGAACGACCCGAACAAGAACCTGACGATCGGCTGGATCGACTGGGTGCAGACACCGCCCGACAAGAACATGGGCATCTTCAGAGACGTGTTCGTACGGCGCAGCGGACCGGTCGCCCTGCGCGACGCCCACGTGGTCACCTCGCTCACAGCCGCGCTGGACCGGGCCGACCTGACGATCAAGGTGGACGCCCGCAACGACTCGCCGTCCCCCGTCACCGCGACCGTCTCGGGCACCGCGGGACCGGTGACCTTCACCCAGGACGTGGCGCTGGCCGCGAACCAGACCAAGACCGTCACCTTCACCCGGTCGATCGACGACCCTCAGGTCTGGTGGCCGTACGGCATGGGCGATCAACCCCTCCACGACCTGGACCTGACCGCGACCGTCGGCGGCACTGTGACCGACACCTCGCACTCCACGTTCGGCATCCGCGACGTCACCTCCTCCCTCGACGGCGGCGGCCACCGGCTGTACAGGATCAACGGTCGTCCGCTGCTGATCCGGGGCGGAGGCTGGTCGCCCGATCTGTTCCTGCGCTACGACCCGGCCTACATCGAGGACAAGCTCCGCTACGTCCGCGATCTCGGCCTCAACACCATCCGGCTGGAAGGTCACCTGGAGCCCGACGGGCTGCTCGACCTCACCGACCGGATGGGCATCCTCGTCATGGCCGGGTGGGAATGCTGCAACAAGTGGGAGGGACACACCAACGGCGGCGAGCCCGGCGTCCCCTGGACCGCGGCCGACTTCCTCGTCGCCAAGGCGTCCATGGCGGCCGAGGCCGCGCGGCTACGTGATCATCCGAGCGTGTTCACCTTCCTGATCGGCAGCGACTTCGCGCCCAACGCCCAGCAGGAGACCGGCTATCTCGACGCGATCAACGCGGCCGACTGGCGGGTCCCGGTCGTCGCGGCGGCCTCGGCCAAGTCATCGCCGCAGCTGGGAAGCTCGGGCATGAAGATGACCGGTCCCTACGACTGGGTGCCGCCGAACTACTGGTACGCCAAGCGGGAGGGCGGTGCCTACGGCTTCAACTCCGAGACCGGTGCCGGGCCCGACGTGCCGACGCTCGACTCGCTGAGGCGGATGCTGTCCGCGACAGAGCTGAACACCCTGTGGCAGAACCTCACCGCCACCCAGTACCACCGCTCATCGTCCAGCACCTTCAACAACCTCAAGATCTTCAACAACGCCATGGTCGGCCGGTACGGCACGCCGACCAGCCTGGACGACTACGTGCGCAAGGCTCAGCTGGCCCAGTACGAGGCGACGCGTGCCCAGTTCGAGGCCTACGGCCGTAATTTCAAGGACGCCTCCAACCCCTCGACCGGCGTCATCTACTGGATGCTCAACAGCGGCTGGAGCTCGCTGCACTGGCAGCTCTTCGACACCTATCTCGACCAGGGCGGCTCCTACTGGGGCACGCGAAAGGCCAACGCGCCCCTTCACGTCCAGTACTCCTACGACGACAGGTCCGTCGTCGTGGTCAACTCCACCCGCGCCGCCGCGCCCGGTCTCACCGTGAAGACCGACGTCTTCAACCTCGACGGAACGAACAAGTACACCAACACCGCCACGGTCACCGTCCCCGCCGACGGAGGCAAGGCCACCGCGGTCTCCATCCCGTCCATCAGCGGCCTGTCGGCGACGTATCTGGTACGGCTGACGCTCAGCGACGGCGGTCGCGAGATCGACCGGAACGTGTACTGGCTGTCCACGGCGCAGGACGTCATCGACTGGGCCAACAACGACTGGTACTACGTCCCCACGACCGCCTACGCCAACCTCAGGGGCCTGTCCGGCATGGCGCAGGCGCCGCTGTCCGTCACCGCGGCCACGCCGTCCGCCGGGACCACCACGGTCACCGTCACCAACACCGGGACCGGCAAGATCCCGGCGTTCTACCTGGACGCGCACATGGTGGACGCGGCGGGCAAACCCGTGCTGCCCGTCCGGTGGTCCGACAACGCGATCAGCCTCTGGCCGGGTGAGTCGAAGACGCTGACGGCCACCTACCGCGCCGCCGACCTGAACGGCTCGGCACCGAGTGTCCGGGTCACCGGTTGGAACACCGCCACCCAGACCGTCCCGGCGGACGGCGGAGGCACCCCGGCCGAGACGCTGCTCTCCCAGGGGCGGCCGGCCACGGCGTCCTCTGTCGAGGGCGGCGCGTACGGCGCGGCCAAGGCGTTCGACGGCGACACCACCTCGACCAGGTGGGCCTCCGCCGAAGGCCACGACCCCGAGTGGCTCCAGGTGGACCTCGGCTCCGTCAGGAGCGTCACCCGCGTGAGGCTCTTCTGGGAAGCCGCCTACGGCAAGGCCTACCAGATCCAGCTCTCCGACGACGGCTCGAACTGGACGAACGCCTACACCACGACGACCGGCGACGGAGGGAGCGACGACCTCACGGGGCTGTCGGGCTCGGGCCGATACGTGCGGATCAGGGGCACGGTCCGCGGCACCGCCTACGGGTACTCGCTCTACGAGACGCAGGTCTACGGGCGATAGGCCCGCCCCTGGGAGCCCGACGCCGTGTAGGCGAGGGCGAGGGCGCCCAGCAGGGGAGCGTCGTGGACGAAGCGGGCGGGACCGATCCCGGGAGGGAACGGGACCGCCCGTGCCACGGCGCTCGCCAGGACGGGCAGGATCCGGTCGGCCTGGCCCATCATCCCGCCGCCGACCACCACGAGCTCGGGGTCGAGGACGACGCACAGGTTGGCCACGGTCATCGCCAGCACGTCCACCGCCTCATCCACGACGTCCCGGACGAGCGGGTCTCCGACCAGGCCGAACAGCTCGGCGGTGGTCACCCGGCGGCCGAGCAGGGCCGAACCCCGCGCGGCCAGGGCGGCGCCGGAGACGCGTTCCTCCATCGGGGCGTGGCCCTCGGTGAAACCCGGCTCGGCCGGGGAACTCAGCAGATAGCCGATCTCCCCGGCCGCACCGTGCGCTCCTGCCACGACCTGGCCGCCGACGACGAGCGCGGCGGCCAGGCCCGTGCCCAGGTTCACGTAGAGCCCGGTGGAGACCCCGCGCAGCGCTCCCCACCGGAGCTCGGCCGCCGCCGCGGCGTTGACGTCGTTGTCGATCACGACCGGGACGGAGCCGAACTCCTCCCGGAGCAGCCGGGGCAGCTCCAGCCCTTCCCAGCCGGGCACGTTCGGCGCGAGCCGTACCCGGCCGTCCCTGATCACCCCGCAGGTCGAGACCCCCACCGCGGCGGGGGAGCCGACGAGATCCCTGGCCGCGGCCAGGGCCCTTGGCAGGATTTCGTCGCCGGTCTTCAGCCGGAGACTCTCCGCCGGAGAGGGCCCGTCCGCGTCCGAGACGCCGATGGCGACCTTGGTGCCGCCGAAGTCGATGCCGAGAACGCGGCTCACCGGGCGTTGCCCTTGCGGGCGAGGGAGTCGATGGCCACGGCCAGCGCGAGGACGGCCGCGGTGACCATGAAGCGGACCGAGGAGTCCACGTTGAGCAGCAGCATCCCGTTGGTGATCGACTGGATGACCAGGATGCCCAGCAGCGCGGCGTAGGTACGGCCCCGCCCGCCGAACAGCGAGGTGCCGCCGATCACGGCGGCCGCGATGGCCATGAGCAGGATGTCGCTGCCGCCGGAGTTCTGGTTCACGGCGGCCAGGCGACCGGCCGCCAGGATCCCGCCGAAGGCCGCCAGGGTGGAGGACAGGACGAAGGCCAGCACCCGGATCCTCGTCACGTTGATGCCCGCCCGGCGGGCCGCCTCGGCGTTGCCGCCCACGGCGTACATCCAGCGGCCGAACGCGGTGTGCCGCAGAACCAGGTCCAGGCCGATCACCAGTGCCCCGAAGATGACCAGCAGCAGCGGCACCCCTCGATCGGCCGACAGGACCGTCACCGCCCCCGCCAGGAGGACGGCCAGCCCCCCGATCCGCAGTGCGATCCAGTGGGAGGGCGTGACCGGCAGCCCGGCGGCCTCTCGCAGCCGCCGGGTGATCACACCGGCCGCCGCGTAGGCGCCGACGAGGCCGGCGACCAGCGTCCAGGCCAGCCACGGCGGCAGCCAGGTGTCGCTGAGCCCGGCCACGAAGCCGTCGAAGGGCAGGTTGATCGTCCCGCCCCGGCCGAGGAGGTAGAGGAGCAGCCCCTGCCAGCCGATCAGCCCGGCCAGCGTCACCACGAACGAGGGCATGCGCAGCCGCGTGTGCATCAGGCCGTGGAGCAGCCCGATGGCCGCCCCGGCCGCCATCGCGACCACGATCGCCGGCAGCGGGCTCCAGCCCTGCCGTACCGAGAGGATCGTCATCACCACCGCGCACAGCCCGCTGACCGAGCCCGCCGACAGGTCGATCTCGCCGAGCAGGAGCACCATGATGATGCCGAGCGAGATCGTCCCGGTGGCGGCCATCTGCAGGGCCAGGTTGGTCAGGTTCTCAGGGGACAGGAAGTGCTCGTTCAGCGACCCGAACACGGCCGCGATGGCGACCAGCCCGCCGACCACCGGCCACGCGCCCAGGTCTCCCTGTCGCAGCCGCTCCAGCTTGTACGGCATGCCGACGACGGTCATGCGTCCTCCACCCTTCCCTGCGAAACCGCCCCGGTGATCGCGGCCACGATGGCCTCCTGCGAGGTGCCGGCCGTGACGAACTCGCCCGCGTTGCGCCCGAGGCGCAGCACCACCACGCGGTCGCTGACGGCCCGCACGTCGGCGAGGTTGTGCGAGATGACCAGCACCGCCAGCCCCCGGTCGCGCAGCCGCCGGATCAGGCTGAGGACCTGGGCGGTCTGCTCCACGCCGAGGGCGGCGGTGGGCTCGTCGAGGATGACCACACGAGGCTCGCCGACGAGTGCCCGGGCGATGGCCACCGACTGGCGCTGGCCGCCGGACAGGGAGGCGACCGGTACCCGGATGTCACGGATCCGCACGTCGAGCTGGTCCAGAAGGTCTCGGGCGGCGCGTTCCATCGCGATGTGGCGGAGCACCGACCAGCGCCGGCGCTCGGTGCCGAGGAAGAGGTTGGCGACCACGTCGAGATTCTCGCAGAGGGCCAGATCCTGGTAGACGGTCGAGATGCCCAGGGCCTGGGCGTCGTGCGGGGTGGTGATCCTGGCGGGACTGCCGTCCACGGTGATGGCCCCGTCGTCCGGGACGACGACCCCGGAGACGGTTTTGACCAGCGTGGACTTGCCCGCCCCGTTGTCGCCCATCAGCGCGACCACCTCGCCCGCACGCAGCTCCAGGCTCGCCCCGTCGAGCGCCTGGACCGCGCCGTAGCGCTTGGAGATGCCGGTAGCCGAGATCATTTACTGGATGCCCGCCTTCGCGCAGGCGCCCTTGACTTCCGCGGTGCAGATGTCCGCGGCCTTGTAGAAGCCGTCCTTCACGACGGTGTCCTTGACCTTGTCCGCGGTGACGGCGATCGGGTCGAGAAGGAAGGCCGGGACGTCGGCGGTGCCGTTGTTCACCGTGGTGGGCGCGGCGGGCTTCTCACCCTTGACCGCCGCCACGGCCAGCTCCGCGGACTTCTCCGCCTCTGCCCTGATGTCCAGGTAGATGGTCATGTACTGCTCGCCGGTGAGGATCCGCTGGACGGCGGCGAGCTCGGCGTCCTGCCCGGTGATCGGCGGAAGCTGCTTGTATCCGGCCCGCTTCATCGCGGCGATCGCGCCGCCCGCCATGCCGTCGTTGGCCGACAGTACGCCGACGATGTTGTCCCGGCCGAGCGCGGTGATCGCCTGCTCCATCTCCTGCTGGGCCTTGTCCGGGCTCCAGTCGGGGGTGTCGAACTCCCGGCCCACCTGGACCTTGCCGTCCAGGATGTTGTGCGCGCCCTTCTTGTAGTCGGCAGAGCTGGGGTCGGTGGTGGAGCCGTGGATCATCACGACCTTGCCCTTGGCCGCCGTGCCCCTGGCGGTGAGCGCGTCGAGCAGCGCCTGGCCCTGCATCTCGCCGACCCGCACATTGTTGAACGAGACGAAGTAGTCGTAGCCGATGCCGGAGATCAGCCGGTCGTAGGCGATCACCGGGATCTTCTTCTGCTTGGCCTGGTTGACCAGAGGGGCCACCGCCCCGGCGTCCACCGCGTCGAGCACCAGCACGTCCGCCCCCTGGGTCAGCGCGGCCTCCACCTGTTGCTGCTGCTTGGCCGCGTCCTGGTCGGCGTTGCTGTAGAGGACCTTGCACCCGGCGCAGAGCTGCTTGACCTTGGCCTCGAAGAGCGGCCGGTCGAACGCCTCGTAGCGGGTGGTCTTGGATTCTGGAAGGAAGAGCGCGATTATCGGCGTCTCTTGGCTCTTCTCGGTCTTGGTAGTAGTGGTTCCACTGCCGCAGGCGGTCGCCGTGAGCGCCGCCGCGAGGGGAACGACCAGCCATCCTCGGTGCATCGCACATCGTCCTTTCGTGCTGCCCCGGAACATGATTGGTAAGAAAGGTATTTTACCATTAAGGGCGTTGGCTAGCCTTTCCCCGGGATCACATGGGAGGGAGAGCGAAGTGCGAAGTCAGCTCGGCAATCCACGGCTGTTGCGGGTGATGAACGAGCGACGTCTTCTCGAGCAACTCCTCGAACACGGCCCGGCCTCGCGGGCCGATCTGGCGAAGGTCACCGGCCTGTCCAAGCCGACCGTCTCGGCCGCGCTGGCCGGCCTTGAGGAGGACGGGCTGGTCCACCTGGTCGGTGAGGTGTCCGGCCGGCCCGGTCCGGTGACCTCGCTCTACGACATGAACGCCGGTGCCGTGCATGTCGCGGGCGTCGACATCGGCCGCGACTGGATCCGGGTCGCGGTGGCCGACCTCCGGGGCCGCTTCGTGGGCCGCCGCGACGACCGCAACGACGCCCGGAGCGAGGACGACCTGGTCGCGAGGGTCCGGGGCCTGGTCAGGGCGGCGGTGACCGAGGCCGACCTCGAATGGTCCTCCATCGCCTACATGGTGGTCGGCGGCCCCGGCGTCTACGATCCCGAGGCCGGGCGGCTGGACCTCACCGCGAACCTGCCCGGCTGGGGCGGCCCCGGCCTGCTGGACCGGCTGCGCGTCGCGCTGGGCATCGACCTGGCGATCGAGAACGACATCAACCTGGCCGCCCTGGGCGAGCACTCCTACGGCGAGGGCAAGGGAAAGTCCCACTTCGCGCTGGTGTCCATCGGCACCGGCGTCGGCATGGGCATCGTCATCAACGGCGAGCTCTACTCGGGGGCGCGCGGCGCCGCGGGAGAGGTCTCCTACCTGCCCGCGGCCGAGGAACTCGCCCCTGACCAGGAGGCGCTGGAACACGGGCTCACCGAGACCATGGTCGGCGCCCCCGGCGTGGTCCGGGAGGCTTGGGCCGCCGGGCTGCGGATGGGGACCGCCAAGGAGGTCTTCGGCGCCGCGGCGGCCGGGGACCCGGTGGCGCTGGCCGTCGTCGAGGCCGAGGGCCGCAGGATCGGCGGGCTGATCGTCGCGGTGGCCGCGGTCCTGGACCCGGAGGCGATCGTGCTCACCGGCGGTGTCGGCCGCAACCTCGACCTGCTCGGCGACTCCATCGCCGGCAGGGTCGCCGAGCTCGGGCCGCTGCGCCCCACCGTGGTGGCGAGTTCTCTGGGCGACAGCGGGGTTCTGCTGGGCGCCGTGGCTCGGGCGCTGAGCCACGCCTGGGACGTCATCTTCGCCACCCGCCGGGCCTGAAGGACGACGGGCTCGGAAGGCCGCCGGCTTGGAGGGCCGCCGGCTTGGAGGGTCGCGGCTCTGGAGGAGCGCCGGTTCGGAGGAGTCGCGGGTTTGAAAGGTCACGGATTCGGAGGACCTTGGGTGCCATGGGCAGGCCTGCCCATGGCACCTAGGGAGCCGCGACAGGTCAGGGGGTGTCCTTCGGATCTTCCTGCTTGTCCTGGACGACCTCGGTGGTCGTCGTGGGGAGGGATTCGGCCGCGCGCTTGAGCTGCTCGGAGAGCTTGACGCCCTCGCGGTCGGGACGGACGGCGCCGACGAACGTCTGGCGGCGCCAGTCGTTGAGCTTCTCTTCCTTGACCACGTCGCCGCTCTGGGGGGCGTGGACCATGTAGCCGGGCCTGGTGATCATGCCGACATGGCCGAGACCGTGGAAGAAGACCAGGTCACCGGGCTTGAGGTTCTTCCAGGGAACCTTCTTGGAAAACGCTCCGTACTGGTCGGCGGCGACGCGGGGCAGCTTGATCCCGGCGGCGCCGTAGGCGCGGAGCATCAGCCCGGAGCAGTCGAAACCACCGTTGCCGGTGCCGCCCCAGACGTACGGGGTGCCGCGCTTGGACATGGCCCACTTCACGGCCTTCTGCCAGGCCGGCATGGGGGTGGCGGCGGTGAGCGCTTCTTTGAGCTTGGGCTTGTCGAGCGTCACCGGAACGGGGGCGGGGATGGGGGTGGCGGTCAGGGCGGGCGAGGTGACCGGGGCGGGGGAGGCGGCCAGGGCGACGGCCGGAGTCGAGAACACTGCGGTGCCTGCGGCGAGCAGGGACAGGGCACGGGGGTAGAACTTGCCGGACAGGGTGATTCCTTCCATAAGGCCGGCCGGGTGAGCTGTCGGGCTCGGGCGTGGAGGTCGCCCTACGGCGCGCGAGTGCGCCGATTCGCCCCAAGGAATCCGGTGGGGAAGGCAGCCGGGACCCGCTCCGGGGGTGGAGCGAAGGTCCGAGCGCCTCGCGGATCCCGAAAGGTGGTTCCCCGGCTCCGCGCAGGCCGAAAGGGGTGGCCGCACGGATTAGGCGTCGATGCGAATGGTGAGGACCATAACGAAACTTAATGAACGGGTCAATAGCTCACAAAACTAGACAAAGCGATCATATAGGTCGTGAGCGCATAAATGATCACGCCTGCCGTGCCACGCGGGTATGTCCGAAGAGTGAGATCGGTGTTCGATTACCGAGACGGGCCGGTAAGGTGCGTGCATGGATTCGCGCAACATTCGCCTGGCAGTCATCCCCGGAGACGGGATCGGCGTCGAAGTCGTCACCGAGGGCCTGAAGGTCCTCCAAGCGGTCGGCACGAAAATGGAGACCACCACCTACGACCTGGGCGCCAAGCGGTACCACAGGACCGGTGAGATCCTCTCGGACGCGGTTCTGGACGAGTTGCGCGGATACGACGCGATCCTGCTCGGCGCGATCGGCGACCCCAGCGTTCCCCCGGGCGTCCTGGAGCGCGACCTGCTGCTCAGGCTCCGCTTCGAGCTCGACCACTACGTGAACCTCCGCCCGGTCAAGCTCTTCCCCGGCGTCGAGACCCCGCTCGGGAAATCCCGTCCCGAGGACATCGACATGGTCGTCGTCCGTGAGGGAACCGAGGGCCTGTACGCCGGAGCCGGCGGCGCGCTGCGCCGGGGCACGCCGTACGAGGTCGCCACCCAGGAGTCGCTGAACACCGCCTTCGGCGTCGAGCGGGTCATCCGCTACGCCTTCGACAAGGCGCTCGAACGACCCCGCAAGAAGCTGACGCTGGTCCACAAGACCAACGTGCTCACCTACGCCGGTGACCTCTGGGCCCGCACGTTCGACCGGGTCGGCCTGGAATACCCCGACGTCACGACCGACTACTGCCACGTGGACGCGGCCTCGATGTTCTTCGTCAGCCAGCCGGAGCGGTTCGATGTGATCGTCACCGACAACCTCTTCGGTGACATCCTGACCGACATCGGCGCCGCCGTCGCCGGTGGCATCGGCCTGGCGGCCAGCGGCAACATCAACCCCGACCGCACCGCGCCGAGCATGTTCGAGCCGGTCCACGGCAGCGCCCCCGACATCGCGGGCCAGGGCAAGGCCGACCCGACCGCGACGATCCTGTCGGTCGCCATGCTCCTGGACCACCTGGGCCTGGCCGAGGAGGCCGCCAAGGTCGAGCAGGCCGTGGCCGAGGACCTGCTCGAGCGGTTGACCGGCTGGGCCGGCCGGACCACCCACGAGATCGGCGACGACATCACCGCCCGAGTAGCCGGCTGAGGAAGCCGCCCCCTCGAATCCCGACGCGCCTGGCGGCTCACCTGAGCCGCCAGGCGCGTCTTCGTTTATCCAGCCCTGACGGCTTTCGCCATAGATGCAGTAGTTTTCCCGTTAGCTGGTCCATCGCAGAATGGACTCAAGCCCAGCCCGCCATGAAGAGAAGGATCTCCGCCATGACCACCGCTCAGAAGCTCAGCTTCGACGTGCAGCTCTCCGACCATGCTCGCACCGCGGCCGAGCGCGAGCAGGTACTGGCGAATCCTGGGTTCGGGCAGATCTTCACCGACCACATGATCTCGATCGACTACACCGAGGGGGAGGGCTGGCACGACGCGCGGCTCATGCCGTACGGCCCGCTGAGCCTGGACCCGGCGACCTCGGTCTTCCACTACGCCCAGGAACTCTTCGAGGGCCTGAAGGCCTACCGCCAGGAGGGCGGTGCGATCGCGTCCTTCCGGCCGTACGCCAACGCCGCCCGCTTCAACCGGTCGGCGGTGCGGATGGCCATGCCGGAGTTGCCCGAGGAGACGTTCGTCGAGTCGCTCGAACTCCTCGTCCAGACGGACCGCGAGTGGGTGCCCACGACCCCGGGCCACAGCCTCTACCTGCGCCCCTTCATGATCGCGACGCAGGCGGCGCTCGGCGTCAACTACCCCTCCAGGACCTACAAGTACATGGTGATCGCCTCTCCGGCGGCCGCCTACTTCGGCGGAGGCAAGCCGGTCTCGGTCTGGCTGTCCACCGAATACACCCGCGCCGCCCCTGGCGGCACGGGCTTCGCCAAGTGCGGCGGCAACTACGCGGCGGCCTTCGTGGCCCAGCGCCAGGCCGTCGAGCAGGGCTGTGACCAGGTGGTCTGGCTCGACGCGAGCGAGCACCGCTACGTCGAGGAGATGGGCGGGATGAACCTGTTCTTCGTCTATGGCGACCGCCTGCTCACCCCGGCCCTCACCGGCACGCTCCTGCCCGGCATCACCCGCGACTCGATCCTCACCCTCGCCGCCGACCTCGGCCTGACCGTCGAGGAGGGGCGCCTGTCGATCGAGGAGTGGCAGTCGGGCTGCGAGTCCGGCGAGCTCACCGAGGTCTTCGCCTGCGGCACCGCGGCGGTCGTGACCCCGGTCGGCTCGGTCAAGGGCGCCGACCGCGCCTGGACGATCGGCGGCGGCGTCCAGGGCCCGGTCACCGCCCGGATCCGCGAGGAACTGGTCGGCATCCAGTACGGCTCCCGCCCCGACCCGCACGGCTGGGTCCACAAGATCTGCTGACCCGCACATGAGGAAAGCCCGGTCTCCCACCAGACCGGGCTTTCCTCGTCGGGCCTACTCTTCGATCAGCTTGCCGGTGTCGATCGTGAGGTTCCACGGCGCGGGCAAGTCAAGGAGGGCACCGAACTTGACGATGACTTCCCGGGAGTACCCAGTCTTGCTGGGGTCGCTGAGAAGTCGGATTTGTTCTTCGAACGTGTCGATGACGAGATAGAGCGGAACGCCTGCCAGCGCACAGTTCCGCGGCTTGACGACATGGTCGTCATTGATGCTGCTTGATGAGACCACTTCTACGACAAGCAATGTGGTGTCGCCGTAGGTTTCGTCCTCGCCCCACATCCTGGGGTTGGGTGGTACGACAGTGAGGTCGGGACGGTAGCGGTCGCTCTGCGGGCCCAGATGGAGCTTGATGTCGTTCCAGATCTTCCAGCCTCGCTCGGTCACCGTGCTGAGGAGTTGGGTGAGGATCCAGAAGACGATGTCGTTGTGAGTTCCGGTTGGCAACTCCCTCACCACGATCCGGCCGTTGATGAGTTCGACGCGCCGGTCAGGCCACCTCTCGCACATCTCTGAGAGACGCCCTCCCAGATCATCTTCATGATCTTGCCGTGATGGCTTCGTTGTTGGTCGATCCAGAACTTTGGCCATGGGTTCATCATCCCCTCCGAGCGGGTGGGCGCAACGTGTTTGACACGCGACCCAAAGTAATCGCAAAGATTTACCTCCGCCCGGAGTTCGGGAAAGTTCTCGTCAGTGTTTTCGAATCATGGTGAGGAATCGCCCATTTCCCCGCTGATCGCCGGGTCGCGGGGAGGCCCGTTTCCTCCGCTCCGGCACGCCGTACATCTCGGATCCTGAGATCCGATGTGTCAAATGGTGTCGGCGTATGGCAGACTCCAGAGCATCATGTTCTACGGTCTGCTCATTATCGGCAGGCGCGCTGGCTGACAAGGGACACCGCCAGCGCGCAGACCTCTCACGTCCGTGAGGGGTCTTTTTGTTTTCCGAAGCCGGATGAGCGCGCGGCGAACGGCCGAACCGCGAAGGAGACTGACATGCCCGACGATCGCTTTCATGTGTATGACACGACGCTCCGTGACGGTGCCCAACAGGAGGGTCTCAACCTCACGGTGGCCGACAAACTGGCCATCGCGCGTCACCTGGACGGCCTGGGCGTCGGCTTCATCGAAGGCGGCTGGCCGGGCGCCAACCCCAAGGACACAGAGTTTTTCAGGCGGGCTCAAACAGAGCTGGACCTGAAGCACGCGCAACTCGCCGCGTTCGGCGCGACCCGCCGGGCAGGGGTGAAGGCAGCCGACGACCCGTTGGTGGCCGCGTTGCGCGAATCCGGCGCGCCGGTCGTGACCCTTGTCGCCAAGAGCCACGACCGGCACGTGGAGCTGGCCCTCCGCACGACTCTCCAGGAGAACCTCGCGATGATCCGCGACACGGTTTCTCACCTTCGTGCGGAGGGCCAGCGAGTCTTCCTCGACGCCGAGCACTTCTTCGACGGTTACAAGTCCAACCCAGCCTACGCGCTGGAAGTCCTGCGCACCGCCGCCGAGGCCGGGGCGTCGGTCATCGCCCTGTGCGACACCAACGGAGGCATGCTCCCCGACGAGCTCGCCGAGGTCGTCCACGCGGCCGTGGAGACGTCCGCCCGGATCGGCATCCACTGCCACGACGACACCGGCTGCGCGGTGGCCAACACCCTGGCCGCCGTGAAGGCGGGCGCCACCCACGTGCAGGGCTGCGCCAACGGGTACGGCGAGCGGTCCGGCAACGCCAACCTGTTCACCGTCGTGGCCAACCTCCAGCTCAAGCGGGGCTTCGACCTCGTCCCGGGGGAGTCGCTGGCCGACATGACCCGGATCGCGCACGCGATCACCGAGGTCACCAACGTCACCCCGAACTCGCACGCTCCCTACGTGGGCGTCTCGGCCTTCGCGCACAAGGCCGGGCTGCACGCCAGCGCCATCAAGGTGGATCCCAACCTCTACCAGCACATCGACCCCGCCCAGGTCGGCAACGACATGCGCATGCTCGTCTCCGACATGGCGGGCCGGGCCTCCGTCGAGCTCAAGGGCCGCGAGCTGGGCTACGAGCTGTCCGCGGAGACCTCGCGCGACCTGGTGAACCGGGTCAAGGAACTGGAGGCCAAGGGCTACACCTTCGAGGCCGCGGACGCCTCCTTCGAGCTGCTGCTCCGCGACGCGGTGGCCGGTCAGCGCAAGCGCCACTTCGAGGTCGAGTCCTGGCGAGTGATCATCGAGCGGACCCGCGGCGGCGAGCTGGTCAGCGAGGCCACGGTCAAGCTGCACGCCAAGGGCGAGCGGATCGTCGCCACCGGCGAGGGCAACGGCCCGGTCAACGCCCTGGACAAGGCCGTCCGGCTGGGGCTGGAGCAGCTCTACCCCGAGCTGGCGGAGGTCGAGCTGATCGACTTCAAGGTGCGCATCCTGGAGGGCGCCCACGGCACCGACGCGGTCACGCGCGTGCTCATCACCTCCAGCGACGCGACCGGCGAGTGGGCCACCGTCGGCGTCGACGAGAACATCATCGAGGCCTCCTGGCAGGCCCTCGAGCAGGCCGTCACCTACGGCCTGCTCCGGGCGGGCCACGCCGCCGACTGAGCCGGCCCGGATCGAGGGGTACGGCCAGGCCGTACCCCTCGAACGCCTCAGGAGAGGTCGGCGCCGCCGACCCGGAAGCCGACCGAGCCCTTGGACGTCTCCAGGTTGACCTTGCCACCGGAGCAGGAGACCGAGGGCTTGTCGGTGCCGGGCACCACGACGGTGAGCAGCGCGTTCTCTGAGGCAGGAGAGATGACCGCGGGGGCGGCCTGCCTCTTCAGGTAGGCGGTGGAGACCCAGCCCTGGTAGGGGTTCTGCTGCCCGCGGACCACGTTGAGCCCGCTCACCGGCTTGCAGGACGGCATCGAGAGCTGGACCAGCGTCGCCTTCCAGCCCGTCTTGTCCTTGACCACGACCTGGCCGCCGGAGTCCGACACGGTGGACAGCTCGGGGGCGAAATGCCAGACGTTGCGGACCCGGGAACCCTTGGGGACCGTGTCCAGCACGGCCATCACGTCCTGGTCGTGGTTGACCAGCACCGAGCGGGTCCTGGGCACGCCGTAGGCCCTGTCGGTCAGCCGGTAGCTCTGCCGGTCCTTGCCGATCGAGGATTTGCTCAGGGCGGTGGCCGTCCTGCCCCGGAACCGGGCGCCGACCACACTCGGCGTGTTGTGGGCCTCGGGGGACATCGTCCAGCGGCGGTAGCCGTTGTTCTCGTAGGAGTGGAAGCCCACGTCGACCAGGACGTCACGGCCCTGGGCGTAGTAGGTCACGCCGAGGTGGTCCTCGTGGCCGTGATACTTCAGGCCGGGACCGAAGCGGATGGAGTAGAACGCCGACTCGGGCTTGTCCCAGGCGGTGCGCCCGTAGACGTAGCCGTTGCCGAACACCCGCACGTTCTTCTTCGAGTGGGAGTAGCCGACCGGCCGCACGTCCGCGCCGCCGTCACCGATCGGGACCATGAACCCGTTCGGCTGGGTGGAGTGGGAGATGAACTCCTCCAGCGACTCCCACCGCCTGGTGATCTCGGCGGGCACCTTCCGGCCGCACTCCTCGATACGGTCCATGGCGACCTTGAGCCGCTCGTGGACGTAGATCGCATAGCGCGGGGCCTGCTCGCGCAGCGCGCCCTGGGAGTCGACGTCCAGCTTCACCGTCTCGGTCAGGCGCTTGACGGCGAGACCCGACCACGCCTCGCGCTTGTACCGGCAGCCGATGCCGAGCAGCGCGATGTCCTGGTCGATGCCGTGGTTGTGGCCCTTCTCGTACAGGCGGGGGTTGGACAGCATCGCGGCGTGCTCGGCCAGGCTCTTGGTCAGCCAGGACTCGTTGACGTGCTTGCTCAGGCAGACCAGCGCGGGGGCGCGCAGCGCGATGGGGTGCTCCTGCCAGGCGTACGAACTGGCCTTGGGACCGCCCCGGCGGGGGTTGTCCGCCACCCAGTCCTTGGCGATCTCGGTGGCACGGGTCAGGTAGGACTCCTGCCCGGTGCTCTCGTACTCGGCGACCAGGCGGCCCATCCAGCGCAGCGAGTGGAAGACCATGCTCCACGAGCGGTTGTGGTAGGGGTCGGTGCGCCAGTTGACGTCCTTGCCGACCTTCACCGGCGGCAGGTCGAGGAACTCGACCCTGCCGCTCATGATGTCGGGTGCCGTCGGGGTCGCCGGTAGCCAGTCGCCCTGGCACTCGGCGGTGCGTTTGACCTTGTCCGCGGCCTCCGCCGTGCCGACCGCTGCGCCGCAGCTCACGAAGAGGATGAGCGAGAGAGTGAGTGCTTTGGTGCGGCGACGCACGCCAGTTCCTTCCGGGCCGAATGAAGAGGGCGGATCATGCTGACCGGATCCCACCAAACCGGTCAAGCTGGCTGGCCCTCTTCCAGCACATTGTTAGCAACTAGATGCGCATCAAGGGTTTAGTCACCCTTGCCCCTCGTCGTCGGGCCCGTCGCCGAAGGTCTCCCGGTAGGCGCTGGGGGAGACCCCGACCTGGCGGCGGAAATGGGGCCGCAGCGCCACGGCCGAGGCGAAGCCCGCGCTGCGGGCCACCCGCTCGATCGGCTCCCGCGTCGTCTCCAGCAACCTCTGGGCGTGCAAAACCCGCTGGTGGAGCAGCCACTGGGTGGGAGTGGTCCCGGTGACCCGGCGGAAGCGCCGGTCGAAGGTGCGGCGGCTCATCATGGCCCGGGCGGACAGGACGTCGACGGTGAGTTCCTCATCGAGGTGGCGCAGGGCCCAGTCGAGGGTCTCGCCGAGCGGATCGCCGTCGGCGGGCGCCGGGACCGGGTGGTCGATGTACTGCGCCTGGCCGCCGGCCCGGTGCGGTGGCACCACCAGGGACCTGGCGATGTCGTTGGCCGCCTGCGGCCCGTACGTCCGGCGGATGAGATGCAGGCAGAGGTCGATGCCGCCCGCGCTGCCCGCGGAGGTCAGGATGTCGCCCTCGTCCACGTAGAGCACGTCGGGCTTGACCCGGATTCCCGGATACGTCGAGGCGAGCAGCGAGGCGTAGCGCCAGTGGGTCGTGGCCGTGCGGCCGTCCAGCAGCCCCGCGGCGGCGAGCACGAACGTGCCGAGGCAGAGGCCGACCACGGTGGCTCCGCGGTCGTGGGCCCGGCGCAACGCCTCCAGCGCCTCTCGTGCCGGAGGACGGCCGAGCGGACGCCGCCAGGTCGGCACGACCACCAGGTTCGCGTCGTTCACGGCGTCCAGGTCGTGCGGCGCGGCGAGCTCGATGCCGAAGTCCGTTCGCACCGGGCCGCCCTCGGCGGCCACCGGGCGCACGTCGAACTCCGGGAGCCCGTCGCGGCGCTCGCCGAAGACGGCGATCGGCACCGAGGCCTCGAACAGCGGGACCTCGTCGAACAGCATCACGGCGACTGTCGTGAACCCCATGGCGGGATCCTATCGATGGATGGCTTCCCAGCCACTCGTGGTGTCTTCCCTGGTAGGACAGGCTGGGCGCATGAGACTCGCCGACATCGTGATCCCCGACACCTCCGCCACCCGCGGCGCGCTGGAGGTGGCCACCGCCTACTGCACGCCGGCCCTGCTGAACCACTCCGTGCGGGCCTACCTGTGGGCGGCGGCGTACGCCGCCATGAACGACATCGCCTTCGACGCCGAGCTGCTGTACGTCTCGTCGATGCTGCACGACCTCGGCCTGGTCAAGGAGTTCGACAATCACACCGTGCCGTTCGAGGAGGCGGGGGGCCACCTCGCATGGGTCTTCGGCGCCGGGGCCGGATGGCCTGTCGAGCGGCGCGTGCGCGCGTCCGAGGTGATCGTGCGGCACATGTGGGACAAGGTGGACGTCTCCCAGGACCCCGAGGGCCACCTGCTGGAGCTGTCCACCGCGCTGGACATCTCCGGCCGGCGGCCTGAGGACTTCCCGGCCGAGCTCCGGGCCGAGGTGCTGGAGCGCTACCCCCGGCTGGGGCTCGGCGAGGAGTTCGTCGCGTGCTTCCGGGACCAGGCCGAGCGCAAGCCGGACAGCCTGGCCGCCGAGTTCGTGCGCGGCGGCTTCGCCGACCGCGTCAGGGCGAACGTCCTGGACCGCTGACCTTCCGGGATCCGCGCCCAGACGCGGCGCTCCGGGCTGCTCACGGCTCGGGCGCGGGCCGGTGTCCCGAGTGGCTCAGGGCTCGCACATGGGCCGGTGCTCCGGGCGGTTCAGGATTCGGACTTGGGGCCGGTGCTCTGGACGACCTCGAACGACCAGAGTTCGGCCCCGCTGGCGGCCGGCCCCTGGTGACCGTGCCCCTGCCCCTGGCCGTGGCCGTGGCCCTGACCGCCGGCCTCGGCGTGTCCCCTCTGGAAGGCCTGGCTCTCGGTCCAGCGCTTGAAGTCCTCCTCGGACCGCCAGCGGGTGTAAACCATGTAGCGGTCGGTGCCCTCCACCGGGCGGAGCAGCTCGAACCACTCGAACCCGTCGGCCGACTCCACGACGCCGGCCCGCCCGGAGAACCGGCGCTCCAGCTCCTCGCGCATCTCCGGGGACACCGTCAGCACATTTATCTTCACTACCGAAGGCACATCTTCTCCTCGAAGCGTTCGAACGTCGGTTCCGCTGACCACTCTATGATCGGCGTCCCGTCAGGCGACGGCTCTGCGGGAGTATGACGGTGCCTCCAGGCTTATCTGGGCGACGGCCGGAACGCTCTCCGTCTCCAGCGCCTGGCGCATGTGCGGGATGGCCACCCCGCCCAACTGCTCGCAGATCGCGCTCATCGGGGCGTTCTCGTCGGCCACCACGCGCAGCCGTACGGCGGGACGCGCGCTCGTGCCGACCATCGCGGCGCTGGCGCCGAGGACGGCGGGGTGCGAGCTGATGTCGGCCGCCACCGCGTCGGCCACGCCACCGCTGTGGATGTTGGTGACCCCTCCGGGGCCGCCTTCCAAGCAGATGTTGCCCAGCCTGTCACGCCGCCCCTGGACCAGCAGCCAGCGCAGGCCGAGCAGGGCGAGGACGATCCCCGCCGCGGCGAGCGCCCACCACAGCCAAGGGCCGTAGCGGGTGAAGGTGTCAAGCACCGGACCGTTGACCAGCGGCTCTTCCGCGGGTGCCCAGCGCTGGGGGAACGCCCTCGCGCCGCGGGCGAGCGCGAGGCCGCCGAGCGTCATCAGCAACAACCCTGTGAGCAGCAACCCCAGCCGGTTGCCCCTCGCGGTCTTCCTCTCCATGAAGATCACTTTCCTCGCAGGTTCACGCGGACGGGGTAGTCGCCTGACGGGCCGAGCGCGGCGATCCGCTCGGTCACGGCCCGCTGTACGGCCTGTGCCAGCCCCGTGGTGTCCCTTAGCGGACTGTGAGCCGTCACCTGCGCGGTCCTCCCGCGCAGCTTGACCGTGGCGCGGTCGACCCCCGGCACCTGCCTGGCCGTGTGCGCCAGGGCGCGGGTGAAGCCCCGGGGCTGCATGCCGACGATCAGGTCCGGGTCACCGGTCCTGATCGGGATGAGCCTGGGCCGTCCCGGCACGAGTGCGAGCAGCACGAGAAGCAGGCCCAGCGCAGTGATCAGGCCGGCGATCGCCATCACCACGGGGTCGTTCCACGTCGTCGACGACGCCCAGCTCAGCAGCCGGTCGTAGGGCACCCAGCGCACCGGCTTGCCGAGCAGTGCGGAGATCACCTCCACCGCGATCAGCGCGCCGATCACGACCATCAGGGCGGCCGTGATCGTGGCGGGGATCACCCGGCGCGGGCGGAAGGCTCTGCGCGCGGCCCGATCGGCGGCGGGCTTTCTCGGAGCCTCCACCGACACGGCCGGTTCGGTCTGCTCCGTGACCTCCGCGCCGGGTGCGGTCGACATCCCTGGGATGAGGCTTTCCTCGGGGGCCGGGGCCTGCGGGCTGGACGCCGCCCCGGGCTCCTGGCCGGGCTCCGGGCCGGACTCGGGACCGGATGTGGGACCGGTCATCTGCGGCCCTCCCCTCGGGGCAGGACGACGCTGGTCATGTTGATGTCGATGTGGCTGACGTTCAGGCCGGTCAGCGCGCGGACCCGGTCGGCGACGTGCCGCCGGATCTCCGCGGACACCTGCCTGAGCGGGACCGGATATTCCACCGACACGTCCAGCTCCACGGCGGTGAGGTTCTCGTCCACGGTGGCGTGGGTGCGTCCCGCGAAGGTCAGCGGCCCCCGCTCGCGAACCTCCCGCACCCCCGCCACCTCTCCGGCGGCGCGGGCCGCGATGCGCGACACCACCCGCTCGGGGATGCTCGTCTTCCCTCGCCGCTCAGCCGGTACGGCCGGCCGTACCGGCTGAGCCTGTTGCGGGACTCGCGCCACACTCTCGGGTAGGACGCCTCCCGGCCGCTGGACCGGGAGAGTGGGCACATCCGCCGGCGCCTCGGAGGACGCGGCGTGGTGTTCGACCGGAGCAGTCATCTCCGCCTCGCCGCCATCCGGGACAGGTCGATCTCGCCACCCTCGACGATGCGGCCGACGAGGAGGCCGACGGCGCCCAGAACGAGCACCAGAAGGAAGGCGCCCAGACCGCCGAAGGCTCCCGCGAAGCCCAGGGCGATGCCGACAAACATTCCGATGACACTCCACATCGGGAACTGGTTCATCGCATACCTCCGATATGAACATTCACGGAGCGGTTCCCCACCAGAGGTGCGAGAGCCGCCCGCACGTCGTCCGCGATCTCCGGAAGCGGTCGTCCCCGCTCGACGACGATGGAGACCTCCACCTCGTCCTCGCGCAGGGCGACCCCGGACACTCTCTCGCCGGGCAGATAGGTCGCGACGGTCCCGAACGGGCCGCCGGACAGGTCGGCGACGTCCGGGCATCGCCGTACGGTGTCAGCTATCTCGTGCGCGAGCTCGCTCACTGGACGCGTGGCTCCGGCTCGGCTCCTTCGATCCTGCCCCTCTCGCCTTCCCCCTGGCCGGGCATGTGGACGTCGTCGACCCTGATGTTGACCTCGACGACCTCGAGTCCGGTCATGCGCTCGATGGCCATGATCACGTTACGGCGCACCCCGGCAGCGAGGTCCGGGATGGCGACGCCGTATTCGATCACCAGGTCGAGGTCGACCGCGGCCTGCCGTTCGCCCACCTCTACAGATACGCCCTGTGTGGCGCTCTTTTCGCCGCCCACGATGCCGCGGACCGCGCCGAGTGCGCGTGCGGTTCCGGCGCCCATGTCATAGACACCCGAGACCTCCCGGGCCGCCAGGCCGGCGATCTTCGCTACGACGCCGCTGTCGATGCTGGTGGTTCCCTTGGAGGTGACCAGGTTTTTGGCGTTTCCCGAGGTGTCGGTTCGGGCGCGAGGCACCGAGGCCTCTTCACTCCTTGGCTTGTCCGTCGTCTTGGCTTCGGTCACGTCGGTTCCCTCCCCCGGGGGAAGATCGTCTGCTTCCCCGATGTTGCCTACTGGGCGTAATACCCCCTTTAACACCAGCAATCGGTACATACCTTTTCTTTGGGTGATGATAGAAATATGCGACTAATGTCATTAATCGCATTTATCTAAAAAGGCATGATTTAGACGTTTTTATGGGTGCGTGATTGGTTTCAAGAGGTGTTGCGTCGCTCGCGGGCACCGTGCGTGACGTCCGGATCTCGGCGGCTCCGCGTCTCCGGGGCGGCACGACACGGGCCGGAGCGGAGACGGGCGGCGGTCCGGCGGGACTCCGGGCGCGACTAGCCTTGTCGTGTGCGCATAGCGAGATTCTCCACAGGTGAAGGTGTCGGATTCGGCGTGGTCGAGGGAGGCCCCGGCGAGGAGTTCATCTCCGCGATCTCCGGGCACCCGTTCGGCCCGATCCAGTTCACCGGTGAGCGTCATTCGCTGTCGCAGGTGAAGCTGCTCGCGCCCATGCTGCCGAGCAAGGTCGTCGCCATCGGCAAGAACTACGCCGACCACGCCCGTGAGATGGGCGGCGAGGTCCCCGACGAGCCGCTGGTCTTCCTGAAGCCGTCAACCTCGGTGATCGGTTCGGGGGAGGCCATCGCCTACCCGACGGGGCTGTCCCAGCGGGTCGACTTCGAGGGCGAGCTGGCGGTGGTCATCGGCAGGCTCTGCCGGGAGGTCCCCACCGAGCGGGCGAGTGAGGTCATCTTCGGCTACACCTGCGCCAACGACGTCACGGCCCGGGACCTGCAGAAGAAGGACGTCCAGTTCACCCGCGCCAAGGGCTTCGACACGTTCTGCCCGCTCGGCCCGTGGATCCAGACGGAACTCGACCCGAGCGACCTGGCCATCACCACGACGGTGAACGGCGAGATCAAGCAGAGCTCGCGCACCTCCAAACTCATGTACGACATCCCGTCGCTGATCGCCCACGTGAGCGCGGTCATGACCCTGATCCCCGGGGACGTCATCCTCACCGGGACACCCGAAGGGGTCGGCCCGCTGGACATCGGCGACGAGGTCAGCGTCGGCATCGAAGGAATCGGCACACTGACGAACAGGGTGGTCTCCCGTGACTGACATCAGGGTGCGCTTCGCGCCCTCCCCCACCGGCATGTTCCATGTCGGCAGCGCCCGCGCAGCGCTTTTCAACTGGGCGCTGGCCGAACAGTCCGGCGGCCGGTTCATCCTGCGCATCGAGGACACCGACGCCACCCGCAACCGTCCCGAGTGGACCGAGGGCATCATCTCGGCCCTCGCCTGGATCGGGATCAGTGGTGACAACCCGATCTTCGAGGGTCCCTACTTCCAGTCGGCCTTCGAGCCGCAGCACCGCGAGGCCGTGGCCAAGCTGCTCGCCGACGGCAAGGCCTACCACTGCGACTGCACCCGCGAGCAGGTTCAGGCGCGGACCGGCTCCGAGCACAAGGGCTACGACGGCTTCTGCCGCGACAGGGGCCTGAGCGCGGGCGCGGTGCGCTTCCGCACCCCCGACGAGGGCGCCACCGTGGTCGACGACGTCATCAGGGGCAGGGTGGAGTTCCCCAACGACGCGCAGGAGGATTTCGTCATCGCGCGCAGCGACGGGTCCCCGCTCTACGTCCTGGCCAACGCCGTCGACGACATCACGCAGCGGATCACCCACGTGATCCGCGGCGAGGAGCACCTGCCCAACGCCGCCCGCCAGGAGCTGCTGTGGCCCGCGCTGGGCGCGCGGCCCCCCGTCTGGGCGCACACCCCGGTCATCGTCAACGAGCAGCGCAAGAAACTGTCCAAGCGCCGCGACAAGGTCGCCCTGGAGTCCTACCGCGACGAGGGCTACCTGCCGGAGGCGATGGTCAACTACCTGATGCTGCTCGGCTGGGGTCCCGGCGGCGACCGCGAGATCATGCCGTGGTCGGAGATGGTCCCGCTGTTCCGCCTGGAGAACGTCATCCCCTCCAACGCCTTCTTCGACGAGAAGAAGCTGCGTGCCTTCAACGGCGAATACATCCGGGCGCTGCCGCTCGCGACCTTCGTCGCCCGATGCGAGCCGTGGCTGGAGCCGAGCTGGGACCGCGAGACCTTCGCCAAGGTCGCCGAGCTCGCCCAGACCCGCATCGCGGTCCTGTCCGAGATCACCGCGAACGTGGACTTCCTCTTCCTCGAAGAGCCGGTCTTCGACCAGGCGTCGTGGGACAAGGCCATGAAGGCCTCCGCCCTGGAGATCCTCAGCGGTTATCTCGACCGCCTCGAGAAGGTCAACATGGACCCCGAGTCGCTCAAGACCGCGCTGGAGGAGGTCGGCGCCGAGCACGGCCTCAAGCTCGGCAAGGCCCAGGCCCCCGTCCGCGTGGCCATCACCGGCCGGACCGTTGGGCTGCCGCTGTTCGAGTCGATCGAGGTGCTCGGCCGGGAACGCTCGATGGACCGGCTCCGCGCCGCCATCGCCAGGCTCGAAGGCTGAGCCGGGACGGCCGCCCCTCAGGGCCCGGAGACGTGAGACCGGGCACTGAGGGGCGGCCGAAGCTCGCGGCGAGCACGACCGTGAGCGTGGCTCCCGTCGTCATCGCCAGCCAGACGCCGGTGACGCCGATCGCGGAGCTGAGCGCGTAGGCCAGGGGCAGCTGGACCGCGAAACCTGTCAGCGTGGAGCCGAGCAGCCTGCTGCCCCGTCCGTTCGCCTGGAGCACTCCGCCCATGGCGATCAGACCGCCGAACGGGATGAGATAGAGCGTCATCCAGCGGAGGAAGCTCACGGCCTCGGCGGTCACCGCGGGGTCGTCGGCGAACAGGGGCGCCACGGGGACGGCGATGGCGTTGAGCACGACGGAGACGATCAGGCCGGCGGCCAGGCCGTACCCGAGGGCGGGTCCCGCCTGGCCGGAGCGGGCCGTGTGGATCATCGCGGCCTGGCGGAGCGCGTAGAAGGCCATCGTCCCGGCCAGCATGATCTTCATCCCTATGCCGTAGCCCGCCAGTGTCACCACCCCGAAGCCGCCCACCACCTCCACCAGGAGCATGCCGACGAGGGACCTGGCCAGGAAGTCCCCGGACATGGGCAGGCCGGTGCGGATGATGTCCAGGGCGTCCGCGTGGTTCGCGGACGCCCTGGAGTCGCGGGGGATCCGCCGCAGGAGCAGGGCCAGCGTGACGGCGAAGGTGATGCCGCGGGCGACCACGGTGGCCGCGGCGGCGCCCTCGACCCCCAGATTGAGTCCGTACCCGTAGATGAACAGCGGGTCCAGGGCGATCACCAGGACGTTGCAGAGCAGCGCGGCGCGCATCGGGGTCGTGGTGTCTCCACGCCCCTTGAAGATCCCGTCCGTCAGCGACTGGGCGAAGAAGATCGGAATCCCGGCCAGGGAGATCAGGTAGAAGTCGGCGGTCAGGCCCGCCGTCACGGCGTCGTCGGTGAAGAGCCGGGCGAGCGGCTCGCGGAGCAGAACGCCGGGGACCGCCACCGCCAGGCTGACCGCCGCGCAGAGCAGCCACGCCGTACGGATCACCGGGGTGATCGGCTGCTTGCCGTCGCGCCTGCCGACGATGACGGTCGTCCCGGTCGAGACGGCGAGGATGACACCCAGGGCGAGGTATTCGGTGGTGGTGGCGACCGTCACCGCGGCCACCGCGTGGCTGCCCAGGCCTGAGACCCAGAACAGGTCGATCAGGCCGACCGCGACCACGGCGGTCAGCAACTCCACGTAGACGGGAAGAGCAAGGCGGATCAGTTTCATCGTATACCTCGTTTCGAGCTATCTCGTTTAGAGGTATAGCGATACGATGCGCCCATGGCAAGTGGCGATCTGACTTTGTCGATCCTCGGCTTCCTCGGCGAGGGGCCGATGCACGGCTACGAGCTCAAGGCGCGGATCTTCCAGCTGAGCGGCCACATCCGGCCCGTCAGCGACGGAGCGCTCTACCCGGCGATCGCTCGTCTGGAGAAGGCCGGGCTCGTGGACCGGCACGAGGAGGAGGGCACGGGGGCGGCCCGCCGCCAGGTCCTCAACCTGACCGACGCGGGCCGGGCCGAGCTTCTGCGGCGGCTCCGCGAGCCCACCGATCTGGAGATCAGCGACCAGACCCGGTTCTTCGTGCTGCTGACCTTCCTGTCCCAGCTCCCGGACCGCGCGGACCAGGCCGGGGTCCTCCGCCGCCGCCTCGAGTTCCTGGAGACCCCCGCGAGCTTCTTCTACCAGGACGGAAAGCCGCAACGGGCCGAGGAGGTCCCCGACCCGTTCCACCGCGGCATGCTTCTGATCGCCCGGGCCACCGGCGAGGCCGAGAAGCGGTGGCTCAGGGAGGTCACCGCCGAACTGGGCGCCTAGTCAGCTTCCGGAAGATCCCGGTCGGCTCCCGGAAGACCGGACGGTGGCCGGGGTGGGGCCCATCCCCGCCCCGGCGTCGAAGGGCGTTCAGGTCAGCAGGCCGCGGCGCTCCAGCAGGGGCTCGATGCGGGGGTCGCGGCCGCGGAAGTCGCGGAAGGCGGCCATGACGTCCATGGAGCCGCCGACCGACAGCAGGGTGGACCTGAAGTGGTCGCCGTTGTCGCGCTTGAGGCCGTCGTTCTCCTTGAACCACTCGACGCTCTCGGCGTCCAGCACCTCGCTCCAGACGTAGGAGTAGTAACCGGCGCTGTAGCCGCCCACGCCGCTGGAGAAGATGTGCGCGAAGTAGTTGGTCCGATAGCGGGGGCGGACCAGCTCGAAGGCGATACCGGCCCGCTCCAGGGCCGCCGCCTCGAACGCCTCGGCGTCCTCGACGGTCTCGCCGGGGGCGAGCTTGTGCCAGGCCCAGTCGAGCAGCGTCGCGGCGAGATACTCCACGGTCGCGAAACCCTGGTTGAACTTCTCGGCGGCCTTCATCTTCTCCAGGAGCTCCGCCGGCACCGGCTCACCGGTCTCGTGGTGCTTGGCGAAGTTGGCGAGGACCGACGGCCAGGTCGCCCACATCTCGTTGACCTGCGAGGGGTACTCCACGAAGTCGCGCGGCACCTCGGTGCCGGAGACGCGGGGGAAGCGGACGTTGGAGAACAGGCCGTGCAGGGCGTGGCCGAACTCGTGGAAGGCGGTGTTGACCTCGTCGAAGGTCAGCAGCGCCGGGCCCTTGGCGGGCTTGGTGACGTTGAGGTTGTTCATCACCACGGGCAGGTCGCCGAACAGGTGCGACTGGTCCACGAGGTTGTTCATCCACGCGCCGCCACGCTTGGTGGGCCGGGCGTAGGGGTCGAACACGAACAGGCCGAGCTGCGAGCCGTCCGCGTTGAACACCTCGAAGATCTGCACGTCGGGGTGGTAGCCGACCAGGTCGTCCCGTTCGGCGAAGGTGATCCCGTACAGCTCGCCGGCGGCGTGGAAGACGCCGTCCTTGAGCACCCGGTTCAACTCGAAGTAGGGACGCAGCTCGGAGCTGTCGAAGTCGTAGCGGGCCTTGCGCACCTTCTCCGCGTAGAACGACCAGTCCCACGGCTCGATGGGGAACCCGGCCTGCTCGCTCAGTGCCTCGGCCTCGCGCCGGGCGTTGGCCACCGCCGGGCCCACCAGCTTGCCGAGCATCTCCTCGACGGCGTCGGTGGTCTTGGCCGTCTGGTCGGCGACGGAGTAGGCGGCGTGGCTGGGGTAGCCGAGCAGAGCGGCCCGCTCGGCGCGGAGCGTCGCCATCCTGACGGCCAGGTCGAAGTTCTCGGGCGCCCGGTTGACGGACAGCTCGTACAGCTTCCTGCGGGTCTGCCTGTCGGTCAGCTCGGCCAGGGCGGGCTGGTTGGTGAAGTTGAGCAGCGGCAGGGAGTATTTGCCGTCCTTCTCGATCGCCTTGATCGCGCTCTCGGAGAGCCCGTCGAGCTCTTTGACGTCCTCGATGACCAGCGCCGAAGCGGTGGAGGCCGTCAGCAGGTTCTGCGAGAAGGCGGTGGCGAGCCTGGACAGCTCCTCGTTGATCTCCTTGAGCCGCTCCTGCTCGAACTCCGAAAGGTCGGCGCCAGCCCGGACGAAGTCCTCGCGGTATTTCTCCAGCAGCCACGCCTCCTCCGGGTCGTCGGTGGCGACCTGTTTGATCCGCTCGTAGAGGGCGCGGTTCAGGTGGATGGCGTCGCTGTGCTTGGTCAGCTTGGGGGAGATCTCACTCTCGATCTCCCGGATGCCGTCGGTCGCGTCGGAGGAGGCGATGCTGAAGAAGACCGTCGAGGTCCGCTTCAGGATCTGACCCGAGCGCTCCAGGGCCTCGACGGTGTTCGTGAACGTCGCCGGATCGGGATCACCGGCGATCGTCTCCACCTCCCGGAGATGGTCCGCCATGCCGCGCTCGAAGGCGGGCAGGTAGTGCTCCTCCTGGATCTCGGCGAAGTTGGGCAGCCGATAGGGCAGCGTGCTGGGGGCGAAGAACGGGTTCTCAGCCAAGGCGCGGACTCCTCACATACGGACAAAACTCCGACAGCAGCGTTACACAGCCGACCATGGAAGGCACGTCGGCATGACGCGGGACCGCGGCGCGGCCAATCGTTTTGGCCTTGACCCCCAACCTGGGCTATTCTTTCGGAGTCGCCAGCGAGCCCCGCAAGGGGGTCGAAAGCGGTGGGGTATGGTGTAATTGGCAACACGACTGATTCTGGTTCAGTTATTCTAGGTTCGAGTCCTGGTACCCCAGCTGTGTCTCCCTCCGGAGATGCTGCGGATTCATCTGAATCCGACGACAGTGTGTAAGGTCCCGTCGTCTAGTGGCCTAGGACGCCGCCCTCTCAAGGCGGTAACGCCGGTTCGAATCCGGTCGGGACTACCACTGCCATCTCGCAAGGCTCCGTCGTCTAGTGGCCTAGGACGCCGCCCTCTCAAGGCGGTAGCGCCGGTTCGAATCCGGTCGGGGCTACATCGGTGAGACCCCCGGAAGCAACGGCTTCCGGGGGTTTTCTGCGTTTCGGGAACTTCCCATCCATTTGCTGAACAGCCGGACCGTCCAACAAGTGGTCGCCCACCGGCCGGACCGTCGGCACCGCCGAGGCGCAGGTCGTGGGGCCGAGGACGGCAAGCTGCACGCCCACGGCACCCCGACCTGCGCCGTTTTCCCGATGCGCTAGTTGTGCGTGGAGCGGGCCTTGAACAGGGCTCGCTTGGCGGCCTTGCCCACCTGCTTGTCCGGGTGGGCCTTGCCGATCGCCTCCAGCAGCTCCTCAAGGTGCGGGTGCGGCACCTTCCAGATCACATCGAGCAGGTTGACCAGGTTCGGCGCGTTGCCGATGTCGTCCAGGCTGCTGACGAACTCCGGCCGGCCGAGACCCGCGGAGATGGTCAGCATGTCGAGGATCAGCCAGTGGGTGTCGGCCTGGGTGGGCGGGGGAGCGTCCTCGACGCCGAGCTGGGCCAGGTGAGTGGCCGCGTAGGGGCGAAGGGACGGCTCGTCGAGGGCGTCCTGCCACGCGGGCACGGCCACCTCGCCGAGCGAGCCCACCATGCTGGCCGCCTGGACCCGGACGAGGGCGTCCGCGTCGTCCTCGGCCGCGGCCTCCAGCAGCTCCTTGGCGGCCTGATCGGGCTCGCGCAGCTCCATCCAGGCGGCGAACTCGGCGTCCGCCTCCTCCTCCGGCAGCTCCGCGCTGAAGGAGAGCAGGTCCAGGGCCGTCATCGCGTCGATGGCGGGCCGGGCGTCCAGCTCGATGTCGGCGTCGTCCGCGAGGTGGACCACGCCCTCCATACCGAGCGGCGTCAGCCGTACCTGGTCGTGCTCGACCTCGATCATCCCGTATCCGGCCAGCCAGTCGAGGACGGGGGTGAGCGGGTCGCCGTACTGCGTGGAGGCCGTCGCCCAGGACTCGGCGCCCTGGTCGTCGTATTCCGCGGCGGCCTCCGCCAGCTCCGCGCGGAGCTCGGACAGGGACTTGGAACCGCTGGCCAGGAGCACCCGGATCAGCAGGGCCCGGGTCAGCCCCGACAGGGCGATCGTGGCCTCCTCGTCTTCGAGCTCGGGGTCGCCGTAGTCGATCGACTGCAGACCGGTCAGCCAGACGTCCAGGGCGTCGTCGTCTTCCTCGAAGGGCCACTCGGCGGTGTCGGGGTCGGCGCTGACGGTGTCTTCGCCCTCGGGCTGGAGGAAGTCCAGGTCGATGGCGAGGTTCCAGATGTTCCAGAGCGCGGGCACGCAGTCGGCCAGCGGCTTGCCGCCCGTCTCGGGGACGGCGAGTCCCAGAGCGCCGAGAGCCTCGGTGATCTCGGCGTCGGTGAGCAGGCTCGTCTCGCCCACCCGGCGCTCGGATCCGACCCAGACCGCGAGGTCGCGAGCCTTGGTGATCAGCTTCGTCTCCCGGGCGGCCATGGCCAGCTCGGCGTCGGGACGCAGGCGGATCGTCGGCAGGTCGGCGAGCTCGTCCGCGAACGGCTCGAAGTCACCCAGCCCCTCGGGCTCCTCCTCGTCGTCGTATTCGTCCTGCTCGGCGACCAGATCCTCCATCGCGTCGACGAAGTCGTCCTCGATGCGGTCGAGCTCGGCGAGGAGGTCCTTGAGCGAGGAGGAACCTTTCGCCAGCCGGCCCGTCTCCGACAGGAAGGTCAGGTAGGCGCGGACCGCGGGCACCATGCCGTCGGCGGCGGCGTCCGGATCTTCCACGACCTGGGGCATCCGATCGAGCAGCACCGTGCGCAGATCGGACTGCTTCCACCGGCCGACGTCGTCGGAGGCGATCAGCCGGTGCCACAGGGCGACGGAGCCGACGAGATTGGAATCACTGCCGGGCGCGTTCTCACGCGCCCAGAGGATGAAGTTTTGGAGCAGGGGACGCAGCTCAGCGGCGGCTGCCTCGATGCGATCTGTCACCTACCCAGCCTAGGGGGCCGCAAGGGTGCTCGCCTCCCCATATCGCACGGCTCAGTTGGCCCGTCGCATCGATTCGGTGATCCGTTCGGCCGCGGTGACCACGGGGACGGCGTGCAGGCGGCCCGGAGTCCGGGTGAGGCGCTCGATCGGGCCGGAGACCGAGACCGCGGCGATGACCTTGCCGGCCGTTCCGCGGATCGGCGCCGAGACGCTGGCCACACCCTGCTCGCGCTCGCCGACGCTGTGCGCCCAGCCCCTGCGCCGGACGCTCGCCAGCGTGGCCGCGGTGAACTTCGCCCCGCGCAGCCCCCGGTGCAGGCGATCCGGCTCTTCCCAGGCCAGCAGGATCTGGGCCGCGGACCCGGCGAACATCGGCAGTGCCGAGCCGACCGGCACGGTGTCGCGCAGCCCGCTGGCGCGCTCGGCGGCCGCCACGCACACCCGCTCGTCACCCTGGCGCCGGTAGAGCTGCGCGCTCTCGCCTGTCAGGTCCCGGAGCTGGATCAAGATCGGCGAGGCGACGGCCAGCAGCCTGTCCTCGCCGGCGGCTGTGGACAACTCGGACAGGCGTGGGCCCAGTACGAACCGGCCCTGCGTGTCGCGGGAGACGATGCGGTGATGTTCCAAGGCGACGGCGAGCCGATGGGCGGTGGGGCGGGCCAAGCCGGTGGCCTGGACGAGCTGTGCCAGGGACGCCGGACCGGCTTCGAGGGCGTTGAGCACGAGCACGGCCTTGTCCAGTACTCCGACTCCGCTAGAGTTGTCCATACACCGATACTGCCGTCTCGACATATGAGAAAGCAAGTGGGGTGCGGAAGGACGATCGCGAGGAGGCGACATGGGCCGCACGCTGGCGGAGAAGGTCTGGGAGCAGCACGTCGTGCGACGTGCCGAGGGAGAGCCTGATCTGCTCTACATCGACCTTCACCTCATTCACGAGGTGACCAGCCCGCAGGCGTTCGACGGCCTGCGCATGGCCGGCCGGCCCGTCCGGCGGCCCGAGCTCACCATCGCCACCGAGGACCACAACGTCCCGACCCTGCTCGGCCCGATCAAGGACCCGGTGTCCCGCACCCAGGTGGAGACGCTGCGCAAGAACTGCGCCGAGTTCGGCATCCGGCTGCATCCGATGGGCGACGCGGGCCAGGGTGTCGTGCACATCATCGGCCCGCAGTTCGGCCTGACCCAGCCGGGCATGACGATTGTCTGTGGCGATTCTCACACCTCCACCCACGGGGCCTTCGGTGCGATCGCCTTCGGCATCGGCACCTCCGAGGTGGAGCACGTGCTGGCGACCCAGACGCTGCCCGCCTACCGGCCCAAGACGATGGCCATCGAGGTCTCCGGCGAGCTGCCGGTCGGCGTCACGGCCAAGGACCTGATCCTGGCGATCATCGCCAAGATCGGCACCGGTGGCGGTCAGGGCCACATCGTCGAATACCGCGGCGAGGCCATCCGCAAGCTCTCCATGGAGGGCCGGATGACCATCTGCAACATGTCGATCGAGGCGGGCGCGCGGGCGGGTCTGATCGCCCCCGACGAGACCACGTTCGAATACCTCAAGGGCCGCCCCCATGCGCCGACCGGGGCCGACTGGGACGCCGCCGTCGAGCACTGGAAGTCGCTGGCGACCGACGAGGACGCCGTCTTCGACACGGTCGTGGAGATCGACGCCACCACGCTGACCCCGTTCGTCACCTGGGGCACCAACCCGGGCCAGGGCGTCCCCCTGGGTACGGCGGTGCCCGACCCGCAGGACACCGACGACCCGGCCGCGGCCCAGCGCGCGCTGGAGTACATGGGCCTGACCGCCGGCACCCCGCTCCGGGAGGTCAAGGTGGACACGGTCTTCGTGGGTTCCTGCACCAACGGCCGCCTGGAGGACCTGCGGGCCGTGGCCGACGTGCTGCGCGGCCGCAAGGTCGTCACCCGCACGCTGATCGTTCCCGGCTCGATGCTGGTCAAGCTCCAGGCCGAGCAGGAGGGCCTGCACGAGGTGTTCAAGGCCGCGGGCGCCGAGTGGCGCGAGGCGGGCTGTTCGATGTGCCTGGGGATGAACCCCGACACCCTCGCCCCCGGCGAGCGCAGCGCCTCGACGTCCAACCGCAACTTCGAGGGGCGTCAGGGCAAGGGCGGCCGTACCCACCTGGTCTCCCCGCAGGTCGCCGCAGCGACCGCCGTCACCGGCAAACTGACCGCGCCCGCCGACCTGGTCTAGGAGATCCCGATCATGGAAGCTTTCACCACCCACACCGGCCGGGCCGTGCCGCTGCGCCGCAGCAACGTGGACACCGACCAGATCATCCCCGCCGTCTGGCTCAAGCAGGTCAGCCGGACCGGATTCGAGAAGGGCCTGTTCTCGGCCTGGCGCGAGGATCCGGACTTCGTCCTGAACAGGCCCGCGCACCAGGGCGCCTCGATTCTTGTCTCCGGACCCGACTTCGGCACCGGTTCCTCGCGCGAGCACGCGGTCTGGGCCCTGCAGCAGTACGGCTTTCGCGTCGTGATCGCGGCTCGTTTCGGAGATATTTTCCGTAATAACTCCACCAAAATGGGTTTGCTTCCGGTTGTCCTGCCGGCGGCCACGGTCGAGGCCCTGCAGTCCGCCGTAGAGGCCGATCCTGCCCTGAATGTCACGGTTGACCTGGGGGAACGCGAGGTCCGCTGGGGTGGCGAGATCGCCAGGTTCGAGATCGACGACTACACCCGCTGGCGGCTGATGGAGGGATTGGACGACATCGGGCTGACCTTGCGCAATGCCGATGACGTCGCGGCGTACGAGAATAGACGGCAGTCATGGCTGCCGACGACCGTCTGACGCGTTCAGAAGACGAGCTGGCGTGGCGGTTGCGCGACGCGCACCGCCGCGTTCGGGTGCTTGCCGTGCCTGTGGCGCAGAAGGAGCGCCTGAGCAGGCGCCTGCTTTCTATCTGTGACGTCGCCAAGCGTGATCTCAGTCATGCAGCGGGGCGTCTTGATTTATTCCTTCTAGACCTAGATGCTCTGGTTTCAGATACGCCGAGTCCTGGAAACATTGCGGAAGGTGATTGAGTCATACGGCTCCGTCCCTTAATTTCAAGCGGGCAAGGGGTTTCTCGCTCTGTTGAGACCTCTGCCGTGACAAATCGGGTGAGACGGGCTTTCTGCCTCATGACCCACTCCCAGACATCGGTAACAGGGGGAGCAACCTTTATGAACAAGAAGGAACTCGTCGACGCGGTCGCAGATCGGGTGGGCGACAAGAAGACGGCCGGCGAGGCTGTGAACGCGGTGATCGACGCCATCCAGAGGGCCGTCGCCAGCGGGGAGAAGGTCTCTATCACGGGCTTCGGCGCCTTCGAGATGGTGAACAAGCCGGCCCGTACGGCCCGGAACCCTTCGACCGGCGCCGAGATCAAGGTGGCCGAGAGCTGGGGCCCGAAGTTCCGGCCCGGCTCGGACTTCAAGGAACTCGTCAATGTGGAGGGAAAGAAGGCCGCGAAGAAAAAGTAAGCCTTCGCAGGCGCCCGGGTTTCCATCGAGGGAGTCCGGGCGTCCGGCTTGTCAGGGCAGGGGGAAGGTCGAGAGCGTGATGTAGGTGACCTGCCCGCCGTCCATGACGATGTTCACCCGCTGGCCGGACCTGAGCAGCCGCAGTGGCCCGGCGTCGAACGCCGCCGCGCCGAACGGAATCTCGGCCCCGTCGTCGAGGAACACCGAGCCTGACCGGGTCGCCGGGTCAAAGGTCCGCACCGTCGCCTGCACCCGATCAGCGTAGCCCCTCGGAAAAAGGTTTGACCCGTCATGCGGGGCGCCGGAACGATGCCTCAGCATGATCGGGAACAGCGCCACCGGCATGTGGCAGGACAGGTCGTTCCGGCTCTTTCTGGGCGCCGACGCGATCAGCCAGTTCGGGACCCAGATCACGATCGTGGCTCTGCCGCTGGTCGCGGTGCTCACCCTCGAGGCGAGCCCCTTCCAGCTCGGCGTGCTCACCGCGGCGGAGATGGCCGCGTTCCTGCTCGTCGGCCTGCCCGCGGGCGTGTGGGTCGACCGGATGCGCCGCCGTCCGATCCTGATCTGGAGTGACCTGCTCCGCGGCGCCGTACTGCTGTCCGTCCCGGTCGCGGTCGCCCTGGATGTGATGACCCTGCCCCATCTCTATGCTGTCGCCCTGCTCCTGGGCCTCGGCACGGTCTTCTTCGACGTCGCCCACATGAGCTTCCTGCCGTCACTGGTAGGCAAGGACGATCTGTTGCGGGGGAACGGCACCCTGGAGACACTGCGCAACACCGCGATGCTGTCGGGTCCGGCGCTGGGCGGCTGGCTGGTCCACGCGGTCACCGCGCCGGTCGCGCTGCTGGCAGACGCGATCAGCTATCTGGTGTCGGCGCTGATGCTGGGCGGGGTGCGCGCCGAGGAGACGACCGCGCCGGTCGCGGAGCGCCGCAGGCTCGCCGAGGAGATCGGCGAGGGTGTCCGCTACGTCGCGGGCCACCCCGTGCTCCGCCGCATCGCCATGGTCGGCGCGCTGACCATGCTGTCCAACGGCATCTGGGCCATCGCCCAGCCGCTTTTCCTGATCAAGACGCTCCACGTGAGCCCGGCGGTCTACGGCCTCCTGCTCTCCGGCGGCGCGGTCGGCTCGCTGATCGGCGCGGTGCTCGCATCCCGCGTCGCGGCCCGGTTCGGGGCCGGCCGAGCCATGTACGGCGGAGCCGCCGTGGCCGCGACGGTCATCCTGGTCTCCCCGCTGGCCGCCGAAGGCCGGCAGCTGGCGCTGTTCCCTCTCGGCTGCCTGCTGAACGGCATCGGCGCCGCGGTGTTCAGCATCAACCAGCTGAGCTATCGCCAGAAGATCACTCCGGCGCACCTGCTGGGCCGGATGAACGCCAGCATGCGCTTTCTGATGTGGGGCGCGGCGCCGATCGGCGGGCTGGTCGGCGGAGTGCTGGGGGGATGGTTCGGCGCGCACGCCATCATGTGGGTCGCCGCCGTCGGCGTCACAGCCGCGCACCTTCCGGTGTTGAGCTCTCGGAGGATCCTGCGACTCTAGGGTCTGTTCGCCGATCTTTCCGCGGTCGTCCTAGGGTCTGGGCGACCGCGGCAGATAGAAGATCTGTGAGACACGCCCTCAGGTGGCGTCTTTCGGGTCTTTCGCCGGCCGCGGTCGCTCGGACGAGGTCTGGTCGATCTTCGACCCGGCAGGATCCGCGGGGTGTGGCTGAGCGTCTTCGGCGAAGGACGCCAGGCCACGGGTGATGATCTCGATGCCGAGGGCGAACCGTTCGTCGTTGGCGTCGCCGATCAGGGCGCCGGAGAGCGCGACCAGGTGGGGGAAGCGCTCGGGCGGCAGCTCGCTGAAGTATCGCTGGAGCGCCTCCTTCATGTTCTCCCAGGAGCCCTCGCCGGCCTTGCGGCGCCGGTCGTCCCACAGGTCCTCCTCGAGGGTGAACCCGTCGATGAAAGTGGAGATCACGTCGCCCGCTGCCGCGGCGACGTGATCGGGGAGGCCACCGGCGCGGAAGATGCCGAGGGCCTGGTTCAGGTGTGGCAGCATCTCGGGGGCGAAAGGAACACCGTTCATCGAGATTTTGGCCAGGTCGCGGTGCGTGCGCAGCTTGGCCCGCCAGATGCGGGCATACTCCATGACCTGCTCCTGCCAGCGCTCCGGGTCGGGGTCGGGCAGGACCCAGTCGTCGAACATCCGGCTGTACATCAGCTCCAGCAGCTCGTCTTTGCTCGCGACGTGGACGTAGAGAGCGGAGACCGCGACACCGAGCTCGGAGGCGACCTGGCGCATGCTGAGCTTGTCGTAGCCCTCGCGGTCGAGCACCGCGTAGGCCGCGTCGACTATCCGGTCGCGGCTGAGCGGGATCCGGGCGGGGCCCGCTTTCCGGCGTGACCGCTCCCAGGGCAGCGCAGGCAACTCGTCGCTCATGACATCAGTGTAACGCCTGGATGAACACTGCTCACCAAAGCGAACATCGCTCATTTTTACGATATATCTTGTCTTCACGATAGATGCGACATATCTTGAGAACATCGTACTTCTCAATGAACATCGTTCTTCAAGTGATCGATGTTCATGTACAGTGAACACTGTTCATTTGAGATGGACGCCATCCCCCGCAGCTTGCATTGAGGAACCCCATGACTACTGACGTGACGATCTCGGCCCCACCAGGAAGTGAGACGGCCGCCTACCGGTGGCGCTGGGCCGCCCTGTTCGTGATCCTGGCCGCGGAGGTGATGGACCTCCTTGATGCCATGGTCACCAACATCGCCTCACCCACCATCCAGACGGAGCTCGGTGGCACTCCCGCCACCATCCAGTGGCTCGGCGCCGCCTACACCCTGTCGATGGCCGTGGGCCTGATCACCGGCGGCAGGCTGGGCGACATCTACGGCCGCAAGCGGATGTTCCTGATCGGCGCTGCCGGGTTCACCGTGGGCTCGTTGCTGTGCGCCGTCGCCCAGTCGCCCGATCTGCTCGTCGGCGCGCGGGTCGTCCAGGGCCTGTTCGGCGCGGTCATGCTGCCGCAGGGACTGGGAATGATCAAGGAGATGTTCCCGCCGAAGGAGGTGGGCGCCGCGTTCGGCATCTTCGGGCCGGTCATGGGCCTGTCCTCGGTGGGCGGCCCGATCCTGGCCGGATGGCTGATCGATGCCGACTTCTTCGGCACCGGCTGGCGCATGATCTTCCTGATCAACCTTCCGCTCGGCCTGGCCGCCATCCTCGCCGGACTGCGGTTCCTGCCCGAGTCGCGCTCGCCGCACCCGCTCAAGCTCGACGTCCCGGGGGTCGTCCTGGCCTCCCTCGCCGGACTGCTGCTGGTCTTCCCGCTGGTCCAGGGCCGGGAGAACGGCTGGCCGGTCTGGTCCTTCGTCATGATGGGCGCCTCTGCCGCGATCTTCGCGGTCTTCGGCTGGTTCGAGTCCCACAAGAGCCGCGCGGGCGGTGACCCGCTGGTCGTGCCCAGCCTCTTCCGCAAGCAGGCCTTCACCGGCGGCCTGCTGACCGGCCTGGTCTTCTTCTCCGCCATGGCGGGCTTCACTCTGGTGTTCAACCTCTACACCCAGATCGGTCTCGGCTACTCCACGCTCAAGGCCGCCCTGGTGATGATCCCCTGGTCGCTGGGCATGGTCGTCGGCTTCGGCCTCGCCCAGGCCGTGAAGAGGTTCGGCCGGAAGGTCCTGCAGGGCGGAGTCCTGATCATGACGCTCGGCACCCTCGGCGTCCTGCTCACGATCGACCTCGCGGGCATGGGGGTCACCCCCTGGCAGTTCGTCCCCGCCCTGGTGGTCACCGGCCTCGGCATGGGCCTGCTGATGGCGCCGTTCTTCGACATCGTGCTGGCCGGAGTCGAGCAGCACGAGACCGGCTCGGCCTCCGGCACGCTGACCGCGATCCAGCAGCTCGGCGGCGCCTTCGGCGTCGCGCTGCTCGGTACGGTCTTCTTCGATCTGCTGGCCGGCGCGCCGAGCCCCGACATCGCCGGGGCGATGCGGGTCGTCCTGTGGGTGGTCGCCGGAATGCTCCTGGCGACCTTCCTGGCGGCCTTCCTGCTGCCGAAGGAGGCCCGTGAGGAGGAGCACGCCGGGCACTGACCCCGGCGTCCAGGCCGGGCATCGAGACCGGCAGTCATGCGGAGGGAGTTCCCCTGACGGGGGACTCCCTCTTCCCTATCCTCTCCACCATCGCCGCGGTGCGCGGGCCGAGTCCGAGGGCCAGGGCCTCACGCAGGTCGTCGGGGGTGTCCACGTCCCGGCGGACCGAGTCGATCCCGTCCAGGCAGAGTTCCTTCGCGCCACGCCGCAGATGGCGGTCTCGCGACTGGCCGCCGAACCCCGGGGTGAAGGGGACGCCGGGCCGTACGCCGTAGAAGGTCGTGCCGACCTCGGCGGCGTCGGGCAGGAACGCCTGGTCGAACTCGGCCGCGGCGGTGAGCACGAGGGCCAGCTCCGCCGGGCGGAGGGCGGGGAGATCGGCCTGAAGCGCGCCGACGGAGTCATCGGGCGCCAGCCGTACCGCCTCCTGGGCGCCGTGCCGTAGCGCGGCGTTCAGTCCCGCCTCGGGGTCGCCGACGACATGGGCGCCCACCCGCCTGAGCGCGTCAGCAGCCACCGGGTCACCCGTCACCACCACGACCCGCGCGACGACGGCGCACCTCGAGGCCGCTTCGACGGTGTCGCAGGCGATGGCGACCGCCAGCGCGGCGCGATGCGGACCCGCCGCCTCCGACAGGCGGGTCTTGGCGGCGACCAGTGTCTTGACCGGAACCACGAGGGTCCAGTTCGAGATCTCCGGAGCAGGCATAACCTTAAGCATCCCGCCTCGACATCCCGCAGAGCCAACCGGGACACTTAGGGCGCATCGCTTATATGGAGGAGCTCATGAGACGCCCCGGATGGCCTTCCCGGTTCTGGGTTGCCTTCGCCGTCGCAATCGTCAAGCCGATCTCGTGGCTCTTGGTCAAGAAGGACTGGCGCCGGGCCGACCGCCTGCCCAGGACCGGCGGGATCATCCTGGCCGCCAACCACCTCTCGTGGGTGGACCCCATCCTTCTGTCGCACTTCCTCTACAACAACGGGCGCTGGCCGACGATCCTGGCCAAGTCGGGGCTTTTCTCGGTGCCGGTGCTCGGGCACATGGTGCGGTCGCTGATGGCCATTCCGGTCTACCGGGGGAGCGCCGACGCCGCCCGCTCGCTCGCGGAGTCCGAGCGGAGGATCGCCGACGAGGCGTGCGTGGTGTTCTACCCCGAGGGCACCTGCACCCGTGATCCGCAGTTCTGGCCGATGGAGGGCAAGACCGGCGCGGCCCGGCTGGCTCTGACGACGGGCGCGCGGGTGATCCCCATGGCCCACTGGGGAGCCCAGGAGATCCTGCCCTACGGGAGCAAGAAGCCCAGCCTCTTCCCCCGTAAGACCTTCCGCGTGCTGGTCGGACCGCCGGTCGACCTGTCGAAGTACGAGGGCAAGCAGCTCCACGCCGACGTCCTGCGCGAGGCGACCGCGGACATCATGGCGGCGATCACCGAGCAGCTGGCGGAGCTGCGCGGGGAGAAGGCGCCTGAGGCGCCGTTCAAGAAGCCATCTGACAACTGACTTCGGCGTACGGTGATGAAATGACCAAGGCGGCTGTATTCGGTACGGGATCGTGGGGCACGACCTTCGCGATGATCATGGCTGGGGCGGGCACCCAGACGACCCTGTGGGGCCGGCGCCCTGAGATCGTCGAGGCGATCGACCACCGCCACGAGAACCCTGACTACCTCCCTGGCGCGGCACTCCCCGAGACCCTGCGCGCCACGACCGATCCGGCCGAGGCTCTCGACGGCGCCGACTTCGTGGTGCTCGCGGTTCCCTCCCAGACGCTGCGCTCCAACCTGATCCAGTGGAGGCCGCACCTGCCGTCCGACGCGGTGCTGGTCAGCCTGATGAAGGGGATCGAGCTCGGGACGACCAAGCGGATGAGCGAGGTGATCTGCGAAGTCGCCGAGGTGCCCCAGGAGCGGGTCGCGGTGGTGTCGGGTCCCAACCTGGTCGGTGAGATCATCCGCGGCCAGCCCGCCGCGACCGTGGTCGCCTGCACCGACGAGCGGGTGATGGAACGGCTCCAGGAGGCCTGCCATCTGCCGCCGTGGTTTCGTCCTTACACCAACCCCGACGTGGTGGGGGTGGAGCTCGGCGGGGCGGTCAAGAACGTGATCGCCCTGGCGGTCGGCGTCGCGGCCGGGATGGGCCTCGGCGACAACGTCGGGGCGATGCTGATGACGCGCGGGCTGGCCGAGATCTCCCGGCTCGGCGCGGCGCTCGGCGCGGATCCGCACACGTTCGCCGGGCTGGCCGGGATGGGCGATCTCATAGCCACCTGCACGTCCCCGCTGTCCCGGAACCGTACCTTCGGCAAAAACCTCGGCCAGGGCATGACCTTGGCCGAGGTCGTCGCCGTGACCAAGCAGACCGCCGAGGGGGTCAAGTCCTGCGAGTCGGTCCTGGAGCTGGCCAGGAAGCACGACGTGGAGATGCCGATCACCGAGGTGGTGGTGGCCGTCGTCCATGACGGGATGCCCCCCAGCGAGGCCGCGATGCTGCTGATGTCACGGACCCCCAAACCGGAACGGTACGGCGTTTGACGTCCTCCCCGGTCCCGGGCTTCACGGCCTCGGGCGCCGGGGCGGCCGACCGGAGCGGAAGTCACCGGGCGTCCGCGGTCCCGGGGGCGCCGAGAACCTGATCGTGGGCCGTGAGGGGACCACGACCGAGGCCTTCGGCATCCTTCCCGTATCGGGTAATAAGCGCGTCTGACAGGCGGATTGACCCCCCAGAGGGGGTAGATTCGGTCATCATGAGCGAGCAGCACGAACCCCGGCCGCGGGTCGCAATCGTCTTCGGTGGCCGTAATTCCGAGCACGCCGTCTCCATCCTCGGAGCCGGAAGCGTGCTGGATGCCATTGATCGGTCCAAGTACGAGGTGATCCCCGTTGGGATCGCCCAGGACGGGCGATGGGTGCTCGCCCCCGACGACCAGCGCTACGCGATCGAGAGCGGGGCCCTGCCGTCCGTCGACGGCCAGGGGGCCGGCCTGGCGCTGCCGTCGGGTGGCGGCTCGCTGGTGGCCTACGACCCCGGCAGCATCCCGGTCGAGCTCGGCCAGGTGGACGTCGTCTTCCCCGTGATGCACGGGCCCTTCGCCGAAGACGGCACGATCCAGGGGCTGCTGGAGATGGCAGGGGTTCGCTACGTCGGCTCCGGGGTGCTGGCCAGCGCGGTCGGCATGGACAAGGGCTACATGAAGATGGTGCTGGCGGCCTCGGGCCTGCCGGTCGGCCCGTACGTCGTGATCCGGGACCGTGACTGGCGGGTCGACCGCGACCGGGTCCTCAAGGAGGTCGAGGAGCTCGGCTGGCCGGTCTTCGTCAAGCCCGCCCGTGCCGGGTCCAGCCAGGGCATCTCCAAGGCTCACGACCTGGACGAGCTGGAGCGGGCCGTCGAGTTCGCCCGCACCCACGACCCCAAGGTGCTCGTGGAGGCGGCCATCGTGGGCCGCGAGATCGAGTGCGCGGTGCTGGAATCCCTGGGTGACGAGGCCGCGAGGGCCAGCCTGCCCGGTGAGGTGCTGGTCCGAGGCGACCACGAGTTCTTCGACTTCGAGGCCAAATACATCGGGGACGACATGTCCCTCGCGGTCCCCGCCGACATCCCGGCGGACGTGGCGGAGAACCTGCGGGCGATGGCCGTGCGCGCCTTCGAGGCGCTCGGCTGCGAGGGCCTGTCCCGGGTCGACTTCTTCTACACGTCCGACGGCCGCCTGATCCTCAACGAGATCAACACGATGCCGGGCTTCACCGCGATGTCGGTCGCGCCGCAGCTGTGGGCGGCCACCGGCCTGTCCTACGCGGACCTGGTCGACCGCCTGATCCAGCTCGCGCTGAACCGGTCACCCGGTCTGCGGTAGCGCCGCCTTGATGGGGCCCGCGAGATCGACGAAGACGTTCTGCGGGTCGTGCTGCCGGGAGATCGTCACCTCGACGTAGGCCTGCCTGCCGATCGAGGTGAACAGCAACGGTCTGGTGGGGTCGGCGAACCACGCCACCCCATCGATCTCCGGGATCTGCTCGGTGGCCGTCATCGCCGCGGGTCGCGGCACCCCGCAGCGCAACGCGATCTGCCCGTCCCCCCACACCGCGACGTACGGCGACGCGGGGGTGGACTCCACCCGTTCCGCGCCGTCGAGCTTCTGGGGGAGCCGCTCGCCGAGTGACCTGCACGCGGCGGCGGCCGCACCCTCCGGGGTGGGGGGATCCACCCGGACCGTACTACTGCATCCCGCCAGGATCAGCAGGGCGCAGGCACACCCCGTCCAACGAGCGAATCGGAGTGGCATCTCACGTTCCCAGAAGTTCAGATGTGGACGATGGGACACGTAAGAGTACGGGTGATTCCCCCGACTGCCTGAATCTGAGCCACCACGAGTTTGCCTAGCTCGTCCACGTTCCGGGCCTCGGCGCGGACGATCACGTCGTAGGGGCCGGTGACGTCCTCGGCCTGCGTGACACCGGGGATCACGGAGATCTCACCGGCCACGCTCGCCGCTTTACCGACCTCGGTCTGGATAAGGATGTAGGCCTGCACCATCACGTCCTCCCGGGCGATTGGATCAGTGCCGAAGGGCCACCGTACCCTGTGATGAACGGGAGGTGTGTCATCACAGTCGGAGATCTCGGCGAATTCGGAGTTGTTGCTCGTATTGCTGGACGGTTGCCACAGGGTGGGACCGTATTGCTCGGCCCTGGAGACGACGCCGCGCTGGTGAGCGCTCCTGATGGGCGGGTCGTCGTGACGACAGACTTATTGATCGAGGGTAGGCACTTTCGTCGCGATTGGTCCAGTGGGTACGACATCGGTCGTAAAGCCGCCGCACAGAACCTGTCCGATGTCGTGGCGATGGGAGCCGATCCCACCGGCATCGTGGTCGGCCTCGGCCTGCCCGCCGACGCCACCACGGACTGGCTGGACGACCTCACCGACGGCTTCCGCGACGAGTGCGACCTCGTCGGCGCCAGTGTGGTCGGGGGTGACATCACCCGCTGCGATCTGGTCGTGATCGGCGTCACCGCCCTGGGAGACCTCGGCGGGCGCGCGCCGGTCACGCGTTCGGGAGCCTGTCCGGGCGATGTGGTCGCGGTGGCCGGACGGCTCGGGTACGCCGCGGCGGGGCTCGCGCTGCTCGCTGCCGGCCGTACGGAGCCGGCGGAGCTGGTCGACGCTCACCGTCGCCCGCAGCCGCCCTACGCCTGCGGGCCGGAGGCGGCGGCACTCGGCGCGACCTCGATGCTCGACGTCAGCGACGGTCTGTTCCAGGATCTCGGTCACGTCGCGAAGGCCGGTAAGACGGGCATCGTGCTCGATCCGGAGGCCTTCACCGTCCCCGCCTCGATGGAGGAGGCGGCCCGGCTGCTCGGGGCCGACCCCCTGGAGTGGATACTCTCCGGCGGGGACGATCACGCCCTCGCCGCGACCTTCCCGGACGGCGTGCGACTTTCTCCCGCCTGGACCGTGGTGGGCCGCGTGGTCGACGGTAAAGGTGTGCAGGTCAAGGGGCGTTCTCTGGAGCACGGTGGCTGGGATCACTTCCGGGCGTGACCTTTCCCACTCATGTGACATTAGTGAAATTTGCGACAAACGGTTATGAAACTGGTATGAAGATGGGCGGCCGAGATTCCCTAGAGAAAGGGGCGCTATGGGCCGCCATGGTGGACATGGAGAAGACGCCCCCCACAGCGGGGGGAACCACGAGCCGCAGCCCTCACAGGAGGCCGACTATCGGGACGAGCCGTTCGGGCGCCGGCTCCGTCCCGAGGAGTCGGCGATCACCGAGCCCCAGACGGGTTTCCCGGGGTCGGGGCTGAGCCGGACCGAAGAGCTGTCCGAGCGGGTCTGGCCGCCCGCCGAGGGGCGCTCCGAGCGGGTCTGGCCGCCCGCTGAGGAACTGCCCGAGCAGATCTGGCCGCCCGACGAGGAGCGGCCCGAGCAGATCTGGCCGCCCGACGAGGAGCAGGAGCGCCGGCCCGGCGGACGGATCAAGATGGCGCTGCTGGCCGTCGTGGGGGTGGCCGTGGTGCTCGGCGGCACCGTGGCCGGCATCCAGATCATGAGCAGCACGGCGGGATCGAGCACCGACTGCCCGTCGTCCGGCTGCTACGCGAAGTCCTCCAACCAGCCGGAAACCGCCTCCATCACCACCGAGCCGAGCGAGGAGCCGGAGCCGACCGAGGATCCTGTCCCCAGCGAGGAACCCAAGGCGACGAAGCCGAAGCCCACCCCGAGCCTCACACCCTCGGCCACACGTCCGCGTGTCGGCCGTACCGCCACCGCGAAACCGACGCGGACCCCCACCCAGAGGCCGAAAGCCACCCGCGCTCCCCGGCCTACCCGGTCGGCATGGCCCACCAAGGAGCCGGAGTCCACGCCGAGCCCCACCGACGAGCCGCTCGTCATCGACGATCAGGGACACCACAACCCGACGCAGTCCCCGTCCGCCACCACCTCCCAGACCGCCCAGCCCACCGGGACGGCCGCGCCCGCCGCGGCGGGAGTGGCGGGAGCGGCGCTCACGGTCGGCTACGACCTGGTGAAGCAGCAGTCGAAGACGTACACCGCCAAGCTCGTGGTCGTCACGAATGAGAATCTCGGCGGGCTGGCGCTGAGCCTGCCGGTCAGCGGCGAGGTCACCTCGGTGAAGGGGGCCGAGTGGAGTCAGGCGGATGACACCCTGACGCTTGAGTCGGTCCAGAGCCTGGAGGCCGGTGAGGACCTGGTCATCACCTTCACCGCGTACGGCGAGGCGAAGGCTCCGCGGACCTGCCAGAGCACCCAGGGAGAGTGCTCCATCACCTGACCGGAAGCTGGTTGGATGGTGAACATGACCGATTCGACCCCTCCTCGCGTGCTGACCGTCGCCGGTTCCGACTCCGGCGGCGGCGCCGGCATCCAGGCCGACCTGAAGACCATGCTGGCCCTCGGCGTGCACGGCATGAGCGTGATCGCCGCGGTGACGGCGCAGAACTCGCTGGGCGTCCAGGGATACTGGGAACTTCCCCCGGAGGCGGTGCGCGCCCAGCTCGACTCGGTGCTCGGCGACATCGGCGCTCAGGCGGTCAAGACGGGGATGCTGGCCTCGCCCGTGCTCGTGGAGACGGTCGCCGAGGTGCTGGCCGGACTGGACGTGCCGGTCGTGGTGGACCCGGTGGGGGTCTCCAAGCACGGTGACGCGCTGCTCGCGCCCGAGGCCGTGGAGACGGTGAAGTCGCGCCTGCTGCCGACGGCCACCGTGGTCACCCCCAACCTGTGGGAGGTGTCGCAGCTCACCGGGGTGAAGGTCGAAGACGAGGGGGACCTGCGCCGGGCCGCGGACGCGGTCCTGGAACTGGGCTCCACCTGGGTGCTGATCAAGGGCGGCCATCTGCCCGGTGCCCCGGTGGATCTGCTGACCGACGGTGTCCAGGAGTTCCGTTTCACCGCCGAGCGCCATGACAACCGGCACACCCACGGCACTGGCTGCACCCTGGCCTCGGCCATCGCCTCCTACCTGGCGCTGGGTGAGGACATCCCGGCCGCGACGGAGAAGGCCAAGGCGTACGTCACGGGAGCGATCGCCCGGGGGTTCCCGCTGGGCGAGGGCATCGGCCCGGTCGACCACGCCTGGCGCTGGCGCCAGGCGGACTGACGCCGCCGGCGGCGGAGCAGAACGGCCGCCTCGGAGGCCCGCAAAGGCCGGCTCGGGGAGCCTGCAAAGGCCGGCTCGGGGAAAGGGGCCCGGAAAGCAACAGCCCGCCGTCCCTCACAGGGGACGACGGGCTGCGTGGAAGTCTGACTAGCGGGTGACCTTGCCGGCCTTGATGCAGGAGGTGCACACGTTCATCCGCTTCGGCGTGCCGTTCACCACGGTGCGCACGGGCTGGATGTTGGGGTTCCAGCGGCGGCGGGTGCGGCGGTGCGAGTGGGAGACGTTGTTGCCGAAGGTCGGCTTCTTAGCGCAGACGTCGCAGACGGAAGCCACGATTCGCTCCTTCTATCGGTTGAGAGGCTCGATCCGCCGCTATGGCGGCGATCATCGGGCACGCCGGGACGACCGGCTGGCCACACGAGAATATCTGATGTCCGGCTATGCATGCCAACACGAGCCGCCATGACTGGCCGAACGGGGATAATCTCCATTGGCAACCGTAGCGCATCCCGGACGGGCGGAGGGCAGGCATGCTGCAGGTGCTCGACCCGCCCGCGGTCCGGCAGTGGTCGCGGCTGGCCGCGGAGACCTTGGGAAAGGCGCGCGAGGAGATCAACGCGCTCAACGTCTTTCCCGTGCCTGACGGCGATACGGGCACCAATCTGCACCTGACCATGCTCTCCGCGGCCGAGGCGCTCGACGAGCTGCCCGATGACGCCGACGCCGCGGTCACCTGGCAGACGCTCGCGAGGGGGGCGCTGCTCGGCGCCCGGGGCAACTCCGGTGTCATCGTGAGCCAGGCGCTGCGCGGTCTCGCCGAGGTGCTCAAAACGGCCGAGGGCCGGGGCGCGGACCTCGGGCGGGGATTGATCAGGGCCGCCGAGCTGGCCCGCGGCGCGGTGGAGCGGCCGGTCGAGGGCACCGTGCTCAGCGTGCTCAGCGCCGTCGCCGGGGCGGTGCGCGACCTGTCCGACGATCTGGCGTCGGTCGCCAGGAGCGCGGCCGACGCGGCCCGCTCCGCGCTCCGGCGCACCCCGGACCAGCTTGACGTGCTCGCCCGGAGCGGGGTCGTGGACGCCGGCGGCGCGGGCCTGGCGATCATCCTGGAAAGCCTCGCCGCGGTGATCACCGACTCCTACACCGAGCGGGTGGACGTCCCCGCGCCGACTCACCGGGTCACCCCCGAGCCGGAGGAGGGCCCCGGCTACGAGGTCATGTATCTGCTGGACGCCGACGCGGCCGCCGTCGACGCGCTCCGGCGGGAGCTGGACGCGCTGGGCGACTCCCTGGTGGTCGTGGGCGGAGAGGGCCTGTGGAACGTGCACGTTCACGTGGACGACGCGGGCGCGGCGATCGAGGCGGCCATGCGGCTGGGGCGGCCCCACCGGATCAAGGTGACCTACCTGGTCGGGTCCGGCCGGACCCACCCGGCCTCCCGGGGGAGAGGCGTGGTGGCCGTGGCCGCGGGGCCCGCGCTGGGCGCCGTGTTCGAACAGTCGGGGGCCGTGGTCGTCCGCCGGAAGCCCGGCTCCAGCCCGCCCCTGGCGACGGTGCTCGCCGCGATCCGCGAGGCGGGCTCCGAGGTCGTGGTGCTGCCCAACGACAGCGGGACCCGCGAGGTCGCGGTGGCCGCCGCCGAGATCGCCCGCGAGGAGGGTCTGGTCGTCAGCGTGCTGCCCACCAAGGCCTCGGTTCAGGGCCTGGCGGCGCTGGCCGTCCACGATCCGCTGCGGCGCTTCGACGACGACGTGGTCGCCATGACCGAGGCCGCCGCGCACACCCGCCACGGGCATGTCTGGGTGGCCGACCGCGAGGTCATGACGAGCGCGGGCCTGACGAGGCCGGGAGACGTCCTGGGGGTGATCGACGGCGACGCCGCCGTGATCGGCACGGATCTCCTGGACACCGCCCTTAAGGTCATCCGCCGGATGGTGTCCTCCAGCAGCGAACTGGTGACCATGCTCGAAGGCGTCAACGCCCCGGCCGGGCTGGCGCGAGCCGTGCATGACCATCTGGCCGAGACCCGGCCCGACGTCGAGGTCGTCCTTTACGAAGGAGGGCAGGGCGGCTACCCGCTGCTCATCGGCGTGGAGTGAACGGCGCGCGCCGAACGAGGCGGGGAAGCCTGGGCCGTCGGCTCCGTGAGGGGGATGACGGGTGGGGCGGGAAGGCGGCGTCACGTGAATTCTGTCGCCCGGACGCGGTAGAAACTTGGGGTGACGAGCTTCGACGAGCCGCTGGCGAAGGCGCTGGACCCCAAGACGGCCAAGCTACTGGAGAGCGTCCTCGACCTGCGCACCGTCGGTGACCTGCTGAGGCACTACCCGCGGCGCTATGCCGAGCGGGGCGAGCTGACCGACTTCGACGACCTGCAGGTCGACGAGCACGTCACCGTGGTGGGTGAGGTCACCAGGGCCATGCGCAAGCCGATGCGCAACAGGGGCGGCACCTGGCTGGAAGTGGAGATCGTCGACGGCCGCGGCAGCAGGATCTACCTGTCGTTCTTCGGCAAGGGATCCCACATCGCCGAGTCGCGGCTGCGGCCGGGCAAGAGAGGGATGTTCGCGGGGAAGGTCGGCGCGTTCGGCCACGGAGACAAGCGCAAGTGGCAGCTGTCCCACCCGGAGTTCGAGATGTTCGAGGAGACCGAGTCCAAGGCCGAGGAGTTCGCCGCCGCGCTGGTGCCGATCTATCCCGCGGGCAAGGACGTGACGCCATGGGCCATCCGCCGGGCGCTGGGAGTCATCCTCGACACCATGGGCTCCCTCGATGACCCCCTCCCCGCGGAGCTGCGGGCCCGGCACAAACTCCCCGGCCTGGCCGAGGCGCTCCTAGCGATCCACCGGCCGCGCGATCACGGCGACGTGTCCAGGGCGCGCAAGCGGCTGAAGTTCGACGAGGCGTTCCAGCTCCAGGCCGTGCTGTTGCAACGCCGGATGGCCGCCGCCGCCTGGTCCGCCACACCCCGGCCCCCGCGTGGCGACGGGCTGCTGACCGACTTCGACCAGCGCCTGCCGTTCCAGCTCACCGAGGGGCAGCAGAGCGTGGGCAAGGAGATCGCGGCAGATCTGGCCCAGGCCCATCCCATGCACCGGCTGCTCCAGGGCGAGGTCGGGGCGGGCAAGACCATCGTCGCGCTGCGAGCCATGCTCCAGGTGGTGGACGCCGGAGGGCAGGCCGTGCTGCTGGCGCCCACCGAGGTGCTCGCCCAGCAGCACCATCGGTCGATCACGGCCATGCTCGGCGACCTGGCCACCGGCGGAATGTTCGGCGGCACGACGGTCGCGCTGCTGACCGGCTCGCTGGGTGCGGCGGCCCGCCGTTCGGCCATGCTCGACGCGGCCTCGGGTGTGGCGGGCATCGTGGTCGGCACCCACGCGGTGCTCCAGGAGCGCGTGCAGTTCGCCGACCTCGGCCTGGTCGTGGTGGACGAGCAGCACCGGTTCGGCGTGGAGCAGCGCGACGCGCTTCGCGAGAAAGCCGGAGGCGGACGCCCCCACGTGCTGGTCATGACCGCCACCCCGATCCCGCGCACGGTCGCCATGACGGTCTTCGGCGACCTCACGGTCTCCACGCTCTCCCAGCTGCCCTCCGGCCGCGCGCCGATCACCACACACGTGGTGCCCGCCGCGGAGAAGCCGCACTTCCTGGACCGCACCTGGGTGCGCCTGCGTGAGGAGGTCGAGCTCGGGCGGCAGGCTTACATCGTGTGCCCGCGCATCGGCGACCTGGAGGGAGACGAGGGCGACCTGTCGAAGGACGACGACGAGCGCCGGCCGCCGCTGGCGGTGCTGGACGTGGCCGAGATGCTGTCCGAGGGGCCGCTGCACGGGCTCCGTACGGCGGTGCTCCACGGCAAACTGCCGCCGGAGGAGAAAGACGCGGTGATGCGGGCCTTCTCCCGGGGCGAGGTCGACGTCCTGGTGGCGACCACGGTCATCGAGGTCGGTGTGGACGTGCCGAACTCCTCGGTCATGGTCATCATGGACGCCGACCGGTTCGGCGTCTCCCAGCTCCATCAGCTCCGCGGCCGGGTCGGCCGGGGCGGGCTGCCCGGGCTGTGCCTGCTGGTGACCGAGTCCCTGGGCGGCACTCCCGCGCGGGAGCGGATGGACGCCGTGGCGGCGACCCTGGACGGCTTCGAGCTGTCCCGTGTCGACCTGGAGCAGCGACGGGAGGGTGACGTGCTGGGCGTGGCCCAGTCAGGTCGCAGGTCATCCCTGAAGATGCTTCAGCTCCTCCGCGACGAAGACGTGATCGTCTCCGCCCGCCTGGATGCCGAGACCATGCTGGCGGCGGATCCCGACCTGGTGGACCATCCCGTTCTCCGGATGGAGATCGACAGGCTCCTCGCCGACGAGCGCGCGGAATACCTGGAGAAAGCCTGAGGCATCCGGTCCGCCCGACCGGAGCGGGAACGCGCCCGTGACCTTCATCAGAAGATGGAAGTGGCCCGGCCGGACTTTGAGAGCGGTCCGGCGGGGTTCGAAAGGGAGGGCGGCCGATGTCGCGGTCGGCTGGAGGTGCGGGCCCAACTGCGGGGACGGCCTCCCCCCGAATGCCGTCCCCGCCTGGGCCCACTCTCGGGTCAGGTGCCGAGAGCACCGGCGTGCGGAAGGGCTCACGATCACGCCGGTCGGCCTCCCCCTGGGTCACTTGGAGGCCGCAGGACTCATCATGCAAGGCACCGGGACCGGGGGGAACGACCCTTGCGCTTTCGTCGCCACTTCTTGCCCACTCTTGACCTAGATCACCTACCCAGACCCTTTTGACCTGCGGTTATGTGATGCGCCGCGACACGCCGGGCGCTGAGACAATGGACCGGTGAGTCGAGTCATCGCGGGAAGCGCAGGAGGACGACGGCTGGCCGTGCCGCCGGGGCGGGGGACCCGCCCCACGAGCGACCGGGCCAGGGAAGGGATCTTCTCCACGGTGGGGTCGCTGCTCGGCTCGCTGGACGGGGCGAGAGTGCTGGATCTCTATTCCGGGTCCGGCGCGATCGGGTTGGAGGCGCTGTCGCGGGGGGCGGCCCACGCGCTGCTCGTGGAGTCCGACGCCAAGGCGGCCCGAACGATCAGGGCGAACATCGCGAGTCTCGGGCTGGCGGGAGCCGAGCTCGTGGCCGACAAGGTCGAGCGGGTGCTGGACAGGGGCACCGCGGAGCCGTACGACCTCGTGTTCGCCGATCCGCCGTACGCGGTGAGCGACGAGACGGTGAACGCGATGCTCGGCCAGCTGAGAGATCAGGGCTGGCTGGCGGAAGACGCGCTGATCGCAGTGGAACGGGAGAGCCGGGGAAAGGGCCTGGTGTGGCCCTCCGGGTACGAAGAGGAGAGGGTCCGTCGTTACGGCGAAGCGTCCGTTTGGTACGGTCGCGCCGCCGGGAATCCATAGAGCAGGGGGTTCACCTTGCGTCGCGTTGTCTGTCCGGGATCGTTCGATCCCGTTACCAACGGTCATCTGGACATCATCGGCCGGGCCTCCCGGCTGTACGACGAGGTCGTCGTAGCCGTCCTGATCAACATCGAGAAGAAGAGCCTGTTCACGGTCGAGGAACGCATCGAGATGCTCCAGACCATCACCAAGGAGTACGGCAACGTACGCGTGGACAAGTTCCACGGCCTGCTGGTCGACTACTGCAAGCAGCAGGAGATCCCCGCCATCGTGAAGGGCCTGCGCGCGGTCAGCGACTTCGACTACGAGCTCCAGATGGCCCAGCTCAACTACCGGATGTCCGGGGTCGAGACGCTGTTCATGTCGACCGGCCCGGAGGTCTCGTTCCTGTCTTCCAGCCGCATCAAGGAGATCGTCCGGTACGGTGGGAACGTGGCCGGTCTGGTCCCCGATCTCGTGCAGGAACTCCTGGTCGAACGGCTCAGGGGTTAGGTCCTGGTATTCTCTTGTTTTGCCTTGCACGACGGCGGTGATTCGCCATGCCTGATGAGAGCGAAATGACTCTGCACAACCTCGACCCCAGAGCCCCATGGGTGATCTCTACCCATGATCTGGGCCGGCGACCGGGGTCGATGCGCCAGATGAGTCTCACTCTCCCGGCACCGGTGGACGTCGGCGTCGAAATGATCGGTGTCCCCAAGGACGCCGAGGTCGAGTTGGACATCCGACTCGAAGCGGTCATGGAAGGTGTGCTCGTCACGGGCACAGCGCGCGCCCCGCTGCGGGGGGAGTGCGCACGCTGTCTGGAGCCGATCGTCTCGGAGACCGAGGTGGGCTTCCAGGAGCTGTTCTTCTACTCGGCAGAGGATGCTGCCGAGGGTGATCTGCTTCTTGACGGCGAACTTCTCGACCTCGAATCCACCTTCCGCGACGCGGTGGTGCTCACACTGCCGTTGAGCCCGGTCTGCAGTGAAGACTGCACGGGGCTCTGCGCGGAGTGCGGGGTCAGGCTGGCGGACGCCGAGCCTGGTCACAAGCACGAGGTGATCGACGTTCGCTGGGCCAAGTTGCAGGGTTTGATTCCGGAACATAACAACGATCAGGAGAGCTGACGTGGCTGTCCCCAAGCGCAAGATGTCGCGGAGCAACACTCGCTCCCGCAGGTCGCAGTGGAAGGCCGCCGCGGTCTCGCTCGTGAGCTGCCCCCAGTGCCGCTCGCCGAAGCGTCCGCACGTGGCGTGCCCGTCCTGCGGCACTTACAACCGCCGTCAGGTGATCGAGCCCTCCGCCTGATCGCATACTGACTGACGGATGCCGGCCGGGCCCTCGTGGCCCCGGCCGGCGTCACCGTCTGCACACCCATGCGATGGCGGTTCGCCCGAGGCTGTGGTGGACGCCGGGGTTCGCGGTAACGCGTACCCTCCCGGCGCCCACCACGTCTTCGGGCACTTCCTGTGCCCCCCCTTCGCCATCGCGCATTCGATGAGAGACGTGCGAGGAGAAGACGTTGGGTACGAGCGTGAAGCCGGTTGCCGTCGAGTTCGCCAGAGACGAGCTTGAGCAGCTCCTTTCGGTGCGGCTGGACATCGCGATCCTGGAGCGGGCGTTGACGCACCGCTCCTACGCCTACGAGAACGGCGGCCTGCCCACCAACGAGCGCCTGGAGTTCCTCGGCGACTCGGTGCTGGGCCTGGTGGTCACCGACACCCTCTACCGCAACCACCCCGACCTGCCCGAGGGGCAGCTGGCCAAGCTCAGGGCCGCGGTGGTCAACATGCGTGCCCTCGCCGACGTGGCCCGCACGCTGGGCCTGGGCCGGTTCCTGCGGCTCGGCCGGGGCGAGGAGGGCACCGGGGGACGTGACAAGTCCTCGATCCTCGCCGACACCCTTGAGGCGCTCATCGGCACGGTCTACGTGAACAAGGGCCTGGATGAGGCGTTCCGCGTCGTCCACCTGCTCTTCGACCCCCTCATCACCCGCTCGGCCTCCCTGGGCGCCGGGCTGGACTGGAAGACCTCCCTCCAGGAGCTGACCGCGTCCGAGTCGCTCGGAGTTCCCGAATATCACGTCGGTGAGAGCGGCCCCGACCACGCCAAGTCCTTCACCGCGATCGTGCGTGTCGGTGGTGAGGAGTACGGTTCGGGTTCCGGCCGGTCGAAGAAGGAAGCCGAGCAGCAGGCCGCGGAGGCGGCCTGGAACCGGATCCGCCAAGACCGGGACAAGCGCGAATCCGGCTGACCCGCCGAGGAGGGGACGCATGCCCGAGTTGCCCGAGGTCGAGGTTGTACGGCGTGGCCTGGAGCGCTGGGTGGCCGGGCGGGTCGTCGCCCACGCCGAGGTGTTCCACCCGAGAGCGGTCCGGCGCCACGTCCCCGGTGCCGAGGAGTTCGTCTCCCGCCTGAGCGGCCGCACGATCGGCTCCGCCGAGCGGCGGGGCAAATACCTCTGGCTGTCCCTGGACGGCTCCGACGCGATCCTCGCGCATCTCGGGATGAGCGGCCAGCTGCTGGTGGTGGAGCCGGACGCTCCTCTGGAGAAACATCTGCGCGTCCGGATCGGCTTCACCGACGGCGGCCCCGACCTGCGCTTCGTCGACCAGCGGACCTTCGGGCACGTGCTGGTGACCGCGATGGCCCACGCGGAGGGCCGGCCCGTGCCGGAGCCGATCACGCACATCGCGGCCGACCCGTTCGAGGAGCACTTCGATGAAGCCCGGTTCGCCCGCCGCCTGCGCGCCAGGCAGACCGAGATCAAGCGCGCGCTTCTGGACCAGTCGCTGATCAGCGGTGTCGGCAACATCTACGCCGACGAGGCGCTGTGGCGGGCGAGGCTGCATGGGTCCCGTTCCACGGGGACGCTGACCCGGCCGAAGATCGCTGAGCTGCTGGGTGCCGCCCGCGAGGTGATGTCCGCGGCCCTGGCCGAGGGCGGCACATCCTTTGACAGTCTTTACGTGAATGTCAATGGCGAGAGCGGTTACTTCGACCGCTCACTCGCCGTGTACGGCAGGCGGGACGAGCCCTGCCTGAGATGCGGCGCCCCGATCATCAGGGAGGCGTTCATGAACCGCTCCTCCTACAGCTGCCCCCGCTGCCAGCGGCGTCCGAGGAAAGCGCGGGTGTGATGGGCGTCCGGTTGACCGCCTGGGTCAGAGGCCATGTGCAGGGCGTGGGTTTCCGCTGGTGGACGCGGGCGCGGGCGCTGGAGCTCGGTCTGACCGGCTGGGCCAGGAACATGCCCGACGGCCGGGTGGAGGTCGTGGCTGAGGGCGCGGAGGAGTCTTGCGCCAAGCTGCTCGAACTGCTCCGGGGCGGTGTCACGCCGGGCCGGGTCGACAGGGTTGTGGAACGTTGGAGCGAGGCAAAGGGTGGGTTGACTGGTTTCGTTGAGCGCTAAACACTTTCCTTAATCCTCTTGTTTAAGGTATATTTTACTGTCGAGAGTGCCCACGGGTGCATCCACCTGGAGCGTTCAGCTTGACCGTCTCCCTCACCAGTGCGACTCTTGATAAGAACCACGCGCACCCCTCCCGCGGCAAGAAGTGCGCGAACCAGTCTGGTCACTCAGCGTGGAGGACCCTAAACCATGGCGAAGGCTCTACTCGGCCACGTCGGCGGTCCTGACCCTCGTATGGTCTCGGAAATGCGCCGCCTCCAGCAGCGCATCCGTGATCTCGAGGCAGAGCTTACCCGGCTCCAGGCCCAGAACGACGAACTCGCGGCACATACCCGTGACGAGGCGTTCACCCGCCTGCAGGATCGTGAGCCGGCCCTTACCTAGAGGCCGGGACGGAACCACAGTGTCCAGGGACGCCTCGCAGGGGCGTCCCTTGTCATATAAGAGCGATCACTACAACGCCTGAAGAAGGTCCGCGGCTCCGGAAGAACCCGGCGGCGGCAGGCCGTGTCCGGCATTCCGAAAATCCCGCTCTCAGCGCTGGCGCCGGATGCCCTCAGGCTTCTCAACCCTTCCCACCGTTGTCTCCACCTGCAGGTCTTTCCCGCCACTGTCTCCACCTGCAGATCCAGCCCAGGTTCGCTCCGGTCTGATCGAACCGGGATGTCCCCGGCCCCCGGGCGACGCCCGCGCCGCGGTGACGGCCGATGTCTCGGCGGCGACGCGGAGCCCGGCAGCGGAGAGCGGTTCAGGCAGAGGCGTCCGGGCAGAGGCGCCCGGGAATCCCGGAGACCGTCTGATCCTCGTCGCCGAGACCCGGAACGACCGACCTGCCACTCATGAGAAAAGCGCGTTGTTTGACGTGAGTTTCCCCGCTTGGGGGGTGTGGCAGAGCTTCACCCTCATCGCATTGCGCATCCATGCAGGGGACCATAGGCGCTGCACAGGCAGGCACGGGTGAAGAACGGTAGTCTTCCCAGGCGGAAGCCGAGTGACACCAGCGATGCGGGAAGACGCCGATCACCAGCGCCCGAGCCGTGACATGCGGCGCCAGGGGAAACGCGGACAAGCCGGAGGATGGGGGGGTCGTGTATCTGAAGACCCTCACCTTGCGCGGATTCAAGTCCTTCGCGTCGGCCACCACCCTCCGTTTCGAGCCGGGCATCACCGCGGTCGTCGGGCCCAACGGGTCCGGCAAGTCCAATGTGGTCGACGCCCTGGCCTGGGTCATGGGCGAGCACAGCGCCAAGTCGCTGCGCGGCGGCAAGATGGAGGACGTCATCTTCGCCGGGACCTCCTCGCGGCCTCCTCTGGGCCGTGCCGAGGTCACGCTCACCATCGACAACACCGACGGCGCGCTTCCGATCGACTACACCGAGGTCACGATCAGCCGCCTGATGTTCCGGGCCGGCCAGAGCGAGTACGCCATCAACGGCGACACCTGCCGCCTGCTTGACATCCAGGAGCTGCTGTCGGACTCCGGCATCGGCCGTGAGATGCACGTCATCGTCGGGCAGGGCCAGCTCGACCAGGTGCTCCATGCCGGGCCCGAGGAGCGCCGGGCGTTCATCGAGGAGGCCGCGGGTGTCCTGAAACACCGCAAGCGCAAGGAGAAGGCGCTGCGGAAGCTCGACGCGATGCAGGCCAACCTGACCCGGGTCCAGGACCTCACCAACGAGCTGCGCCGCCAGCTCAAGCCGCTGGGCCGCCAGGCGGAGATCGCCCGTAAGGCCGCCGTCATCCAGGCCGATCTTCGTGACGCCCGGCTCCGGCTGCTCGCCGACGACGTGCTGACCCTGCGAACCACCCTGGATCGGGAGATCGCCGACGAGGCCGCGATCCTCGCCCGCCGTACGACGGTTGAGGCCGAGCTGGAGCAGGGCCAGCTCGCGGAGGCCGAGCTGGAGGCGGCCGAGGCCGAGGCCCAGCCGCGCCTGGCCGCCGCGCAGGAGACCTATTTCCGGCTTTCCTCCCTGCGTGAGCGTCTGCGAGGCCTGGCCGGGCTGGCGGCCGAGCGGCACCGGCACGCCACCGACACCGCCATCGAGCGGCGCGGGCGCGACCCGGAGGACCTTGAGCGCGAGGCCGAGGAGATCCAGGAGCAGGAGCGGGTTCTCGACGAGATGCTCGCCGGGGAGCAGGAGTCGCTCGCCAGGGCCGTGGCCCAGCGCGCCGAGGCCGAGTCCTCGCTCGCGGCCGAGGAGCGGCGGCTGGCCGCCGAGGCCAGGGCCTCCGCCGACAGACGTGAGGGGCTGGCCAGGCTCCGCGGCCAGGTCGGCGCCGTGCGCAGCCGAGCCGTGGCCGCGGAGGAGGAGATCGGCCGGCTGACGCGTTCCCTGGAGGAGGCTCAGGAGCGCGCCGAGCGCGCCCAGGCCGAGCACGACAGCCAGGAGCAGGCCGACCCCCTCGCCGACCCCGCCCTCGCCGAGGAGCTGGAGATGGCCCTGGAGGTCGTGGACCAGGCCAGGCAGACCGTCGACCAGGCCAGAGCCGTGGTCGACGAGGCCAAGGCGGCCGTCGCGGGCCCGAATGCGGCGCTCGGCGCGTCCAAGGCCGCTCTCGGCGCGGCGCGAAAGGCCGACCAGGAGGCGCAGCGCCAGGTCGCCGCGCTGGGGGCCAGGTTCGAGGCGCTGGAGCTGAGCCTGGCCAGGGGAGCCGATGGCGGTGCGGCGCTGCTGGCCGCGGATCTGGCCGGAGTACTGGGCCCCTTGGCCACCATGCTGACCGTCCGGCCCGGCGCCGAGGTGGCCGTCGCCGCCGCACTCGGCGCGGCGGCCGAGGCCGTCGCCGTGGAGTCCCTGCAGAGCGCCGCGGACGCCATCGACTTCCTCAGGAGCGAGGACGGCGGCCATGCCTCCCTGGTCGTCGCCGCCGAGGGCAAGAAACCGGACACTTCGCGGCTTTCCACGCCGGTGACCGGGTCCGAGTGGGCGATCGACCTGGTCACCGTCCCCGGCGAGCTGTGGGACGCGGTCGCGCACCTGCTGGCCGACGTGCTGGTCGTGGACGACCTGGAGATCGCCAGGAAGGTGGTCGAGCAGTGGCCGGAGCTGCGGGCCGTCACCCGATCCGGTGACCTCCTGGGCGCCTATGCCGCCAGGGGAGGTTCGGCCGGTGGCACGTCCGCACTGCAGATGCGGGCCGCGCTGGACGAGGCGGCCGCCGACCTGGCCTCGGCCAGGGTGGCCGCCGAGCAGGCCGGAAGGGTGCTGGAGGAGGCCGCCGAGGCCGAGGGCGAGGCGCAGCTCGCGGTGGAGACCGCCCAGGCGCGGGTGACCGAGACGCAGACGGGAGTGCAGACCGCGCAGGCCGGGGTCAACACGGCGCAGGCCGCGCTGGACCAGATCCGGGCCCGGCAGCGTGATGCCGACCAGCGGGCCGCGGCGGCGGCCAAGCGGCTCGCCCAGCTGGACGCCGCGGCCAAGGCCGCCCGTGACGAGTGCGAACGGCTGGCCAGGGGCGTGCAGGCGGCCCAGGAGGCCCGCGACCGGGACGCAGCCGGGCTCGCCGAGCTTGAGGAACGCCTCGTCGTCGAGGAGAGCGCGGGGGAGCTGGAGGCCGAACCCACCACGGAGATCCGCGACGAGCTCGCCGAGATCTGTTCGGTGGCCAGGCAGGCGGAGATGGAGGCTCGCCTCGCCGTACGAACGGCCGAAGAGCGGGTCAGAGGTCTTGAGGGCAAGGCCGACGAGCTGATGCGCGCGGCCGAGCGGGAGCGCGAGGAGCGGGCCAGGGCAGCCGAGCGGCGCGAGCGGCAGCGCAGGCAGGCGCGGGTGGCTCAGGCGGTCGTCCGGGGTACCGAGCTGACGTTGAGCAGGCTGGAGGCCTCGCTGGCCGCCGCGACGTCCGAGCGTGACGAGGCCGAGCAGGCGCGAGGGCAGATCGACGCCTCGCTCAAGTCCGTCCGGGTCCGGGTCCGTGAGCTGTCCGGGGAGCTGGACAAGCTGATCAACCGGGTGCACGGCAGCGAGGTGGCCAGGACCGAGCAGCGGATGCGCCTTGAGCAGCTCCAGGAACGGGCGGTGGAGGAGTTCGGCGTCGAGGTCGACACGCTCATCGCCGAGTACGGCCCGGCCGAGCCGATCCCCTCGGTCGACGGCGACCCGGTGCCCTACGTCCGGGAGGAGCAGGAGAAGCGGGCCAAGGTGGCCGAGCGGCAGATGGCCCAGCTCGGCAAGGTCAACCCGCTCGCGCTGGAGGAGTTCGCGGCGCTGGAGGAGCGGCACGCCTTCCTCACCTCGCAGCTGGAGGACCTGAAGAAGACCCGCCGCGATCTGCTGCTCGTGGTCAAGGAGGTGGACGAGCGGGTCGAGCAGGTCTTCGCCGCCGCCTACGAGGATGTGGCCCGCGAGTTCGAGAAGATCTTCACGCGGGTGTTTCCCGGGGGCGAGGGCAGGCTCCTGCTCACCGACCCCACGGACATGCTGACCACCGGGGTCGAGGTCGAGGCCCGGCCGCCGGGCAAGAAGGTCAAGCGGCTGTCGCTGCTGTCCGGAGGCGAGCGGTCGCTGACCGCCGTGGCCTTCCTCGTGTCCATCTTCAAGGCGCGGCCCTCGCCGTTCTACGTGATGGACGAGGTCGAGGCCGCGCTGGACGACACCAACACCCAGCGTCTGCTGACGCTGTTCGAAGAACTGCGACAGACATCACAGATCATCATCATCACCCATCAGAAGCGCACGATGGAGATCGCCGACGCTCTGTATGGCGTGTCGATGCGGGGAGACGGCGTCACCCAGGTCATCAGCCAGCGCCTGCGAGAACACGACTCCGGGTGAGTCTCATGGGTTCGGAGCATCCCGGCCCGTCTGGAAAACTGTGGTCTTGTGGAGAGTTATCTCGGCATAATCGCGATCGTTGTCGTCGTCGCCCTGCTGGCGGTGGGCGGCGTGTTCCTGCTGTTCAGGCCAGGAGGCAAGGCGGCTCCGCCGCCCGTTGAGCCGCCCGAGGTCCGCCCGCTTCCCAAGGAGGGGGAGCAGGCGCCGCCCAAGGCCGCGACTGGGGACGACGACGCGGCCACGACCACCCTCCCGCCTCCGCCGGTCAAGCCGGCCGAGCCCATGGTCGTCCCCCCGGCCGTCGAGGTCCCGCCGCCGTCCGCCGGCCGGATGGTACGGCTGCGCGCCCGGCTGGCCCGCTCGCAGAGCACCCTCGGCAGGGGGCTTCTCGACCTGCTCTCCCGGGATCGCCTCGACGACGATACGTGGGATGAGATCGAAGAGACCCTGATCACCGCCGACGTCGGCGTCTCGCCGACCCGGGCGATGGTCGAGGAGCTGCGGACCCGCGTGAAGGTGCTGGGCAGCCGGACGCCCGAGGAGGTCCGAGCCCTGCTCAAGGAGCAGCTGCTCGTCCAGATCGGCGCGGACATGGACCGCACCCTGCACGTCAAGCCGCACGGCGAGCGCCCGGCCGTGGTGCTCGTGGTCGGTGTCAACGGCACCGGCAAGACCACCACCACCGGAAAGCTGGCCCGTTCCCTCGTCGGCGACGGCAACCGCGTCGTGCTGGGCGCGGCCGACACCTTCCGCGCCGCCGCCACCGAGCAGCTCCAGACCTGGGGGAATCGGGTCGGAGCCGAGGTCGTGCGCGGCCCGGAGGGCGGTGACCCCGCCTCCGTCGCCTTCGACGCGGTGGCCAAGGGCATCGAGGACAAGGTCGACGTGGTGATCGTGGACACCGCCGGACGGCTGCACACCAAGACGGGCCTGATGGACGAGCTCGGCAAGGTCAAGCGCGTCATCGAGAAGAAGGCCACGGTGGACGAGGTCCTGCTGGTTCTCGACGCCACCACGGGCCAGAACGGCATGCGCCAGGCCCAGGTGTTCGCCGAGGTTGTGGACGTCACCGGCATCGCCCTGACCAAGCTCGACGGCACCGCCAAGGGCGGCATCATCATCTCGGTCCAGCGCGAGCTGGGCGTTCCGGTCAAGCTCGTCGGCCTCGGCGAGGGCCCGGACGACCTGGCCCCGTTCGACCCCGAGGTCTTCGTGGACGCGCTCCTCGGCGACTGAACCCAGCCGGCCTGTTGACAGGCACATGTGAGAACGCCCCTCTTCGGAGGGGCGTTTTCTGTTGCGCGGCCAGGTTTCTGTCGTGCGGCTGCTTCTTCTTGTACGGCTGGTTTCCCGCTGTGCGGCTGGTTCTTCGTTGCGCGGTCGATATCCCGTTGTACGGCGAGACGCGCGTGACCCGCCCTGGCTGCTGCCGAAGGCCCTTGGACTTCGGCCTTTGGCGGACGGCTCCGGTCCCGTGGGCCGCTGGATCGTCCATCATCCTGGGGGCGTCCTGGGTCCGGGGCCGGACCTCGGCCGGGCTGGGGCGGCGCCGGTGCTGGTGCCCGGGTCAGGCGGGGGCGTTGGGGTCGGGCAGGATGCGTTCGACCACGGTGGTGATCAGGTCGGGGATCTGCTCTTCGGGAAAGAGGTCGGGCAGGGTGAGGCGTTCGAGGATCAGCCAGTTCAGGGCGAGGTAGAGCACGGTCACGGTGGTGGCGTCGCCGGGCATCCCGGATTGGACGTGGTAGGCGATGTTGCCGTCGAGATCGGCGCGGATGCGGTCGGTGAGCAGGCGGCGTAGTTCGGGGCGGCGGGTGGCTTCCAGGCGGAGTTCGAGCAGGGCCAGGTAGCCGGAGCGGAAGTGGCTGACGCGGTCGACCACTTCGTGCATGAGGGCGGTGACCTGGGCGCGGTCGCGGGGGCCTGTCAGCAGATCGGTGAACAGGGCGGGGTCGGGGGCGAGGCGTTCGTAGAAGCGGTGGCCGACCTGGGTGAGCAGGTCGTCGCGGTTGGTGAAGTAGTTGGAGGTGGTGCCGGTGGGCACCTGGGCCTCGGTGTCGACGGCGCGGAAGGTCAGGCCGCGGGCGCCGTCGCGGGCGAGGACTTCGATGGCGGCGTCGAGAAGGGCGGCGCGGCGTGCGGGGTTGTGGCGCATGGTGGATCTCCACTCGGGCTGGTCGGGTTGGGCCGGGGTTGTTCTGGGCTGGTCGGAGTTGGTCGGGTTGGGCTGTCGTGTCGTGATCGGGCTGGTTGAGCTGGGTCGGGCCGGGCTTAGCCGGGTCTGGATGGGTGATTGGGGTAGCGCACTGTTGACACTACTCCATATGTAGTACTACGTTTTAACCACTCCGAACAGAGTACTACGCCGATCGGGTCGGCGGAAAGGAAATCCAGATGCGCGTTCAACTCGCCACCCCGGCCATCGCCCCCGCGACCACCCCGGCCCGCCGGGCCTTCCCGGCCGCCCCGGCCCACCGCCGCCAGGCCCCCAAGCCCCGCTCGGTGCCCCGCCCCCGCCCGCTGCCCAAGCCCGGCGCCGCCCGCTAACCCCCGGCGGCGCCCGGCTGGCCGGCAGCCTGCTGCCGGAGATCGACCGACTCGTCATCAAGCTCTACCCGGTGGTGATCGGCACCGGGGTCCCGTTGTTCACCGCGGAGTTCTCCCCGGCCCACTTCACGCTGGCCGGCACCCGCTCCCTTGAGGGGGGCACGGTCATCCTCACCTGCGACAAGAAATGATCACGCGGTGATCGATGCCGGTTTCTCGTGCTCCGCCGTACCGCCATCGACGTCTGACCATCTTCGGGATCCGGATGACCATCACTCCCGCTCTCGGTAAGTTCTCCCACATAGCGTGAGATATCTGTGAATAAGGGGATTTGTGATGTTTCGTGTGACTGTGGGCCTCGGCCTGGCAACCATGCTGATCGCCGGGACGGGGGCGGTCGTCGCTGCTCCGGCCGAAGCCGCGGCCGGGCCCGCGTGCTACGCGGGGCTCTGGAATCTGACCGCCATGAAGATCGTTCATCAGGGCAAGACGGTGAACAGCCCGCTCAGCACAGATGTCCTCAAAGGCGGTGCCGGGATCAAGCTGACATTGAGCGCGAGTGGCGCGACCTATGACTTCACCGGCTCGAAGAAGGTCTCCTTCAAGTTCCAGAGCGACAACACGACCGGCTGGGAACAGTACACCGGTGTCCTGAAGACGCGGGCCGCGGTGACCGGTGACCGCGCGGGCCGGATCGCCGTCTCCCGCACGGGCGCCACGGGCGACGCCAAGGTCTCGACCACCTACACCGATCCATACACCAAGGGCCCGTCCGAGTCGGTCCGGTCACGCCTGGCGAAGGGGTACTACGACGGCCCGCTCGTCGAGAACGCCACCTTCACCTGCGAGGGCGCCAGTCTGAAGATGGTCGACAAGCGCAAGCACAACGGCTGGACCACGGTCGCCGACCTCCGTTTCACCCGCGGCTGACCGCCCCCTCGAACGCCTCGTCGTCAGGCGCCGCCGCTCACCGGCCGGGTCGTACCGTGCTCACTGATCACCTACGAGCCACAGGTGGCAGACCGTGGAAAGTCACCCAGCCCTTCTGGGGCATCCGAACCTCATGAGGCCCGGATGCTTGAAAGGCGGGGACCACCGATTTCCCCTGGGACCAATGATCTAGTGACGGACACCGATCGGGACGACCAGGGGAGTCCCGGCCACGGGGTCTTCGATGACCTTGGCTTCCAGGTCGAAGACCTCCGCCAGGAGAGCCTCGGTGAGGACCTCGTGCGGGCTGCCCGCGGCGATGACCCGGCCGTCGCGCATGGCCACCAGGCGGTCGGCGTAGCGGGCGGCGAGGTTGAGGTCGTGCAGGACCATCACCACCGTACGGCCCAGCTCGCCGTGGAGCCTGCGGACCAGTTCCAGAACCTCGACCTGGTGAGCGAGGTCGAGGAAGGTCGTCGGCTCGTCGAGCAGCAGCAGGTCGGTGCCCTGGGCGAGGGCCATCGAGATCCACGCGCGCTGGCGTTGCCCGCCGGACAGCTCGTCCAGCGGGCGCTCGCCCAGATCGAGCAGGCCGGTCATGGACAGGGCCTCGCTGACCGCCGACTCGTCGTCGGACGACCACTGCCGGTACCACGTCTGGTGCGGGTGCCGCCCCCTGGCCACCAGGTCCGCCACGGTCAGGCCCTCCGGGGCGGTCGGTGCCTGCGGCAGCACGCCCAGGATCTTGGCGACCTCCTTGGTGGGCATCCTGTCGATGCGCTTGCCGTCCAGCAGCACCTCGCCGCCCGACGGTTTGAGCAGCCTTCCCAGCGCGCGCAGCAGCGTGGACTTGCCGCACCCGTTGGGCCCGATGATCGTGGTCACCGTTCCGGCTTCGATCCCGAGGTCGAGCCCGTCGACGATGACGCGGTCGCCGTACCCGAGCTTGACGTCGACGGCCTGCAGTCTCACGCTGCCCTCCCCATCTGGCGGCCCGCCTGCGCGTTCGCCTGGTCTGCGGTGTCTGTCGGTGCTCACGTCCGTGCCCGTCCGCGGGCACGGATGAGGAGATAGATCAGGTAGGGCGCGCCGAGCACCGCGGTGACCACGCCCACCGGCAGCTCGACGGGGCTGAACGCGGTTCGCGCGACCAGATCGGCGGCGGTGGTCAGAACGGCTCCGGTGAGGGCGGAGACGACCAGCGGCGGCTGGGCCACCCCGGCCAGGCGCAGGGCGATCTGCGGGGCGGCCAGGGCGACGAACGCGATGGGCCCGGCCGAGGCGGTGGCCACGGCGGCGAGCAGGACCGCCGCGAGAATCATCAGGCCCCTGGCGAGGTTCATCCGCACGCCCAGGCCGGTCACGGTGTCGTCGCCGAAGCGCAGCGCGCCGAGCGAGCGGGTGCCGACCAGGGCCGGCGGGATGAGCAGGGCGAGCGCGATCGCGACGGGGACCACGTGCTCCCAGCCCCGGCCGTTCAGCGAGCCGCTGATCCAGACCATGGCGCGGCTGCTGTCGGTGACGTCCCCGATGGTCAGCAACCAGTATTTGACGTTGGTGAACACGGCCGAGACGCCGATGCCGACGAGGACCAGCCGGTAGCCGTCCATTCCGTTACGCCAGGCCAGCAGGTAGACGGTCAGCGCTCCGGCCAGGCCGCCGGCCAGGGCCATGAGGGGCACGCCCACCTCGGCCAGGGCGCCGCTGGCGCCGCCCGCGGTGCTCCCGGCGGTCACGATGATCGCGACCACGGTCACGCTGGAGCCGGTGGTGACCCCGAGGACGTCGGGGCTGGCGAGCGGGTTGCGGGCGATGGCCTGGGTGATCGCCCCCGCCAGGGCGAGCGCCGCGCCGACGAGGGCGCCGGTCAGCGCGCGGGGGAGGCGCAGCTCCATCACGACGAAGTGGTTGGAGCCGTCGCCGATGATCGCCTGGAACACCTCGGGGACGCTCATCGGGATGTCGCCGATGCGCATGCCGAGTGCCATCAGCAGCATCGTGGAGGCCAGCAGGGCCAAGGCCACGGCGGCGGAGCGCAGGCGGAGCAGCCAAGAGGCCGGGCCGATCCTCAGCGGACGCTCGTGCGGAAGCCGTACGGGACTGGGGATCACAGGCGGACCGGCCTTCTACGGCGGATCAGGGCGATGAAGAACGGCGCGCCGATCAGGGCGAGCACGACGCCGACCTCCAGCTCTCCGGGGCGGGCGACCACCCGGCCGATCACGTCGGCGAGGAGCAGGGCCGCGGCGCCGATCAGCCCGGAGTACGGCAGCAGCCAGCGGTGGTCCGGGCCGGACAGGGGACGTGCCAGGTGCGGGACCATCAGGCCGAGGAAGGCCAGCGCGCCGCAGGCCGCGACGGAGGCCCCGCTGAGCAGTGTGATCGCGGCGACGCCGACGGTGCGGGTCAGGGTGACGTTCTGGCCGAGGGCACGGGCGACGTCCTCTCCCAGAGAGAGGGTGTTGAGGCCGGGGGCGTTGAACAGGGCCAGGAGCAGCCCGGCGGCGATGAACGGGAGCACCTGCCAGACGATGTCGGCGCCCCGGCCCGCGATCGAGCCCGCCTGCCAGAACCGGAAGACGTCCATGGCCTGCTCGTCCATGAGGACCAGGGCCGAGGTGAGGGCGTAGAGGAAGGCGCTGACCGCGGTGCCCGCGAGGGCGAGGGTCACCGGGGTGGGGCCGCTGCGCCCACCGATCATGCCGAGGGCGAAGACCCCCACGCTGGCGATCAGGGCACCGGCCAGGCCGAACCAGATGTAGCCGTACAGACTGGTGACGCCGAGCACCATGATGCTGAGCACCATCGCGAACGCCGCGCCCTGGGTGACGCCGAGCAGGCCGGGGTCGGCCAGCGGGTTGCGGGTGTGGCCCTGCATGAGCGCGCCCGCGACGCCGAGCGCGATCCCGGCCAGGATGCCGACGGCCGTCCTGGGAACGCGCAGGGAGCGGACGACGATGTCGTTCTCGGTGCCGGTCGGGGCGGTCAGCGCGTGCCACACGTCGCCCGGCGGAACCGGCTTGGCGCCGATCGTGACGCTCAGCACGATCGTCACCGCGAGGGCCCCGAACAGCCAGGCCAGGACGAGCACGCGCTTGCGATGGACCGCCCTGAGCCTTCCTGGCGACGGTGGCCGGGCGGTGGCTACCGCTGTGCTCACCCGCGTTCCTCTCGTCTTGTTTGCCGGATCCAGTTTGAGTATGTCAGGTTAGGTATGGCTAAGCTAAATGAGCTTTGCCTTGCCTTTGGAGAGGAACCTTTGATGAAAGTGCTGCGCGCCTTGACGGTGGGCGTGGCGGGAGCCGTACTGGCCGTGGGTCTTGCCGCCTGCGGGTCGAGCACTTCCGGCACGAAAGCCTCGGCGGGCGGCACGACGCCCGCTCCGGCGACGGCGGCGAGCGACGCGGCGTTCCCCCGCACGGTGAAGCACGCCATGGGCGAGACCGTGATCCCGGCCCAGCCCAAGCGGGTCGTGGCACTGGACCAGAGTTTCGTCGACGCGGTGCTGACCCTGGACACCGACGTCGTCGGGTTCACCACCTACCGCTCGATCGACGAGAAGCTCCCCGACTACTTGGCCCCGGTTCTCGGCCACGCCAAGGAGGCCAAGTCGGTCGGCACCCTGGAGCAGCCGAGCCTGGAGCAGATCGTCGCGCTCAAACCCGACCTGATCCTCTCGGCCAAGGTCCGTCACGAGGCGCTGTACGACAAGCTGTCGAAGATCGCGCCGACGGTGTTCAGCGAGACCACCGGCGCCATCTGGAAGGACAATCTCAAGCTCGTGGGCCAGGCCCTGGGCAAGGAGGACCTCGCCGAGAGCACGCTCAAGACCTACCAGGACCGCGCCGCCAAGATCGGCGAGTCCATCAAGGCCAAGGACGGCAAGCTGCCCACCGTCTCCGTCGTCCGCTTCGCCGGTGAGCCGACCGTTCGCCTTTACGTGGAGAAGTCCTACTCCGGCCTGGTGCTGAAGGACGTCGGCTTCACGCGCCCCGAGGGCCAGCCGACCGTCAAGGACACGATCGCGGTGGACATCAGCCAGGAGAACATCTCCCAGCTCGACGCCGACCACATCTTCGTCGCGGCCTTCTCCGACCCGAAGGTCGAACCGATCAAGAAGGAGTTCGAGGCCAACCCGCTCTGGGGCAAGCTCAAGGGCACCAAGCACGACGTGGCCGACATCACCTGGATGACTGCGGTCGGCATCCAGGGCGCCCACGCCATCCTCGACGACCTCGCGACGTTCTTCCAGGTCGACCCGGCCAAGGCCGCCTGACCTCCGCGCCGACAGGCCCGGTGTCCCCAACGGGGGCGCCGGGCCTTTTCGTTGCGCCGCGACCTGCGGGAGGAGCTGCCCGAACAGAGATCATCATCTGTCTGGTGTGTTGTTGTTGATCCTGATTTACTTGCTGTTCACGAGTGTCACTTGGTTCACGCATGTCACAGCGGGAGGCGGGGGCGGAATGGTCGAAATCAAGACGACAGAGCTGAAAAACGTAGCCCAGGAGTGGCTGGACGGGCTGCTCGACATCGCGGAAGACGCCAAGGTCATCATCGATGCGGCTCATCTGGACGCGATGGCGTGGGGCCTCATCGGCGCTGGCACGGTGGCCCAAAACTACACCCCTGCTCATGCGTACCAGGCCAAACAGGCGACCGGCTTCATCAACTCGCTCAACGGCATCAGAGCGGGTCTGCTCAGCGTGGTGATCCACTATCGAGAGGCCGAGCTCGCCTCCGCTCAGGCGGCTCATGAGACGGAGAAGATCATGGACCTTCAGGGGAAACTCGAGCGGGACAAGACTGATCTTGCTGAAGCGCAGAAGAAGGATCAGGGGCTCACGGACTAGGTGGGGTCATCACATGCCAGGCGAAGAATTTGGAACAGTTGCCGCTGGAGAAGGCGCGACCATCGGTTTGATGGCGGCTCTTGGCAAGATCTTCCCAGTCTGGGCAAAATCTATGGCCAAGATCGAATTGGCGGGAAAGCTGGCGAAACCGGCCGCCGGAGCGGGGGCCATTTGGGCGCTCGCCCAGCCGTGGGACGATGACGCGATCTCCAAAGCGTGGAATGACTGGCGCACGGTGAACATGAGGCTCGCCCACCTCAGATTTAGGGAGTGGGACGACAAACTCAAAGCGATTCAGGCGGCGTGGCCGGAGGGTGAGGATCGCAAGGCCTTCGACAGGTTCATGCAGCGTGTTTATCACGAGATCTATCAGTTCGAGACCGCCACCGGGCAGATGGCCACCGCGGTGCAGAACGCCCAGTCGAACATCCACCGGATTGTCAACACCTCTGGAGCCTTCGTTGACTCCATGCTGGGCATCATCATCCTCTCGGAGCTCATGCAGTTCTACGGCTACAGGCTGGTGGCCCATGGTGAGAAGTTGGTAGCCGAGGCCGCGAAGATACCTCCCGTCCCCGCGTACGGCCTGGCCAAGATAAAGCTGCTGGGCACGGCCGCTCTGTTCATAAAGCGAGGCGAGGCCGTCATGGCGAAGGCCATGGCCACGAAAGACTCTTCTGGCTTGTTCCTCATGGGAGGGACGATAAGCGCGATCGTCGGTGTGAGCGCGACCCTCATCTTCAGCCTGGGAGACCTGCTCGGACTGGCAAGTGCGGACAATCAGTTCCCGCAGCCCCAGATCAATCTCGGCAGCGACGGTCAGGCGGAGGACTCGAGCAAGACGGACTTCGACGACATCAAACGCGGTAGCGTCGCGAAGTCCGGCAAGGAAGGCTGGACCTACACCTGACCCTGGTGGACCGGCACGGTACGCCGTGCCGGTCCACCGGCTCATCGGTTTTCGTGCTCGGCGCGGATCCTTTGAAGTTCGCGCAGCGCTTCGGCCACCTGTGGATTGGAGCCGACCTGGGGGTTCAGTCCCAGGCGCGGGAGCCGGTCCTGCACCGTCTCGTTGAATGCCTCCACGCCCTGGGTGAGCGGTGCCATCACATCGTTCAAGAGTGCCGTCGCATTGCTGAGCGCCTTCGAGGCGGCCTCCATGATCGCTTCCTCCAGGCCCTCGGAGCCCAGTCGCATGGCCCGAGGGTCGATCTTCACGCTGATCAGCGACCCTTCGGGGCCGACCTCGACCCGGACCAGGCCGTCCGCGGCCTCCCCCTGCCCCGTCGCCTCGACGAGCTCGTCGACCATCTTCTCGTATTGGTGGGCGAGCTTGCCGAAGTTTTCCAGCAGTCGATCCACCTCGGGGTCCCCGCTCCGCCCGAAGTCGCCGAAAGGCATCGTCATGTGGCCTCCTCACGAGTGCTACAAGATCGGTTCAAGCCGTGTTCACCTTAATGCCAAAGGGGCGTTTCGGGCAGGTGTGAAGGATGGGGTTTATCCTGCCGCGAGGTGTGAAGGGCGGAGGCCCGCGTCACCGCGCCCGTCTGGCCCGGAAGGCCGCCTAGGGTTCGGTGAGGAAGGACCTCAGCTCCTGCAGGTGGGGGGCGATGTCCAGGCCGCGTTCCGCGAGCCAGGCGTCGTTGTCGTACGTCCCCCGGTAGCGCTCGCCGCCGTCGCAGATCAGGGTGACGACGCTGCCCCGCTCGCCCGCCTGGCGCATCTCCCGCAGGATCTGCACGGCCGCCGCCACGTTGGTGCCCGTGGAGCCGCCGACGTCGCGGCCGGTCACCTCGCGGACCCAGCGCATGGCCGCGATGGACCGGGCGTCGGGGACGTGGATCATGCGGTCGATCACGCTGGGCAGGAAGGACGGTTCCACGCGGGGGCGGCCGATTCCCTCGATGCGGGAGCCGGGGGCGGTGACCGTGTCGTCGCCGGAGCACCAGGAGGGGTAGAAGGCGGAGCCCTCGGGGTCGACCACGGCCAGGCGGGTGGAATAGCGGCGATAGCGGATGTAGCGGCCGATGGTCGAGGAGGTGCCGCCGGTGCCGGCGCCGACCACGATCCACGCGGGCTCGGGGTGGGGCTCCATCTGCATCTGGCTGAAGATGCTCTCGGCGATGTTGTTGTTGCCGCGCCAGTCGGTGGCCCGCTCGGCATAGGTGAACTGGTCCATGAAGTGACCGCCGGTCTCGGCGGCCAGCCGGTGGGACTCCTCGTAGATCGTTCCAGGATCGCTCACGAGGTGACACTTGCCGCCGTAGAACTCGATCAGCGCGATCTTCTCGGGCGAGGTCGAGGAGGGCATCACCGCGATGAACGGCAGGCCGATGAGCCGGGCGAAGTAGGCCTCGCTCACCGCGGTCGAGCCGCTGGAGGCCTCGACGACCGTGGTCGATGGACCGATCCAGCCGTTTGCCAGGCCGTACAGGAAGAGAGAGCGCGCGAGCCGGTGCTTGAGTGAACCGGTGGGGTGGACAGACTCGTCTTTCAAGTAGAGGTTGACGCCCCACTGCGAGGGAAGCGGGAAGACGTGGAGATGGGTGTCGCAGCTTCGATGGGCGTCGGCCTCGACTCGGCGGATGGCTTCGGCCACCCACGAGCGGGTTTCGGGGTCGTGTCGGTCCACGTATTTCATAGGTCAAAGGTATCGCTACCTGGGGTTATGTGATGATAGCCACATCTTCAGCGAAATCGGTGGATGGATGTTACGCTAATGAGACTTGTCCGGCTGTAGGGCGTGTCGTATCCGCCATTGGCACAGCCACTGATGAACCCCCTGACCAGCAACGACTCTTAACGGCACCTTTACGGGAAGCCTGCGAGCATGCGATAGCCCGTCAGGAAGGACGCATCGCACCTGTGCCGGATAGTAACCGGGGGGAACGGCCCAAGGGGGAGTACATGATCGCGATGACCGAAGAGCAGCGCCAGGATTGGTTCGAACGCGATGTCGTGCCGGTGACCAACCAGCTCTACGCGTCCGCGATGCGTCTGACCCGTAACTCCGCCGACGCCGAGGACCTCGTCCAGGAGACGGTGACCAAGGCCTTCACCTCCTACCACCAGTTCCGTGAGGGCACCAACCTCAAGGCGTGGCTGCACCGGATCCTCACCAACAACTTCATCAACGACTACCGCAAGAAGCAGCGCTCGCCCAAGCTCTCGGCCACCGAGGAGATCGAGGACTGGCAGCTCGCCGCCGCCGAGTCGCACATGTCCTCCGGGTTGAAGTCCGCCGAGACCGAGGCGCTGGAGCAGCTGCCCGACAGCGCCGTGATGAACGCCCTGCGTGCCCTGCCCGAGGACTTCCGGGTGGCCGTCTACCTGGCCGACGTCGAGGGCTTCCCCTACAAGGAGATCGCCGAGCGGATGGGCACGCCCATCGGCACGGTCATGTCCCGCCTGCACCGTGGCCGCCGCCAGCTCCGGGCGATGCTCGAAGACTACGCTCGCGAGGAGGGCGCGCTCCGGCTGCCGGAGCAGCGCCAGGCCGCGTAGCAGGCCTTCCTCCGTCCGTACGGCCACGCCTGCGTTCGTACGGCTCACGCCTGCGTTCGTACGGCTCACGCCCGCGTTCGTACGGCTCACGCCCGCGCCCGGGCGTGAGCCCCATCTTCATGCGCTGCCTCTCGCATGGTCACCTCATGCGGCTCCGCCCGCGGCTATCAGGGTGACGGCGGCGAGGGTGAAGCCGATGCCCGTCATCTGGACCGCGTTGAGCCGCTCTCCCAGCACGTGACGGGCCAGCAGGAGGGTGCTCGCCGGATACAGCGAGACCAGGACGGCGATGAGGCTCAGCATGCCCTGCTGCTGGGCGAGCATGAACAGCAGGTTCGCGGCCATGTCCAGGGCTCCGGCCGCGACGATGACGCGCAGCCCACCGGGGGCGGGCCGCAGCGTGCGGCGGGTGGCCAGGGCCAGCAGGGCGATGAAGGTGATCGAGATCGTCCGTGCGCCGAACAACGGCCACATGCCGCTGTCGTCGGGAGTCTGCGCGAGCAGGATGAAGAAGCCTCCGAAACCCGCGCCCGCGGTGAGTGAGGCCAGGACCGGGCCGTAGCCCCGGCCGGGTGCGGCCGGGGAGGAGTCGCGGCTCACCAGCAGCACCGCGACCAGGGCGAGCACCACGCCGCCCAGTGCCGTCGCCTTCGGGCGTTCCCCGGTGATCAGCCCGAACAGCACCGGCAGCGCGGCCGAGGTGGTCGCGGTGATGGGCGCCACCACGGACATCACGCCGGTGGCGAGCGCGCGGTAGAACAGCACCAGCGCGGCGGCGCCGGACACCCCGGCCGCCACTCCCCAGGCCAGGGCCTCCACGGTGAGGACTCCCGGGAGGAAGGGCAGCAGCGCGGCGACCAGGGCCAGGCCGGCCATCTGGGACAGCACCACGACCGCCAGCACGCGTGATCGCCGGGTGGCCAGACCTCCGAAGAAGTCCGCCGTGCCGTACACCACCGCGCAGACCGTTGCCAGCACCACAGCGGTCATTCGTCACCTCAGTTCAATAGGTTGCACTTCTAGTACAACACACAAGGTGCACTACAATGCAAATCAAGTTCACTACACTGAACTCATGGATCCAGAGACGATCACCGGCGCCATCGCCAACAACGTGCGGGCCCAGCGGGCGCACCGGCACATGACGCTCGACGAGCTCGCCGCGCGTTCGGGAGTGAGCCGGGGCATGCTCGTCCAGGTCGAGCAGGGGCGGACCAACCCCAGCATCAACACGCTCATCCGCATCGCCGACGCGCTCGGGGTGACGGTCGCGCGGATGGTCGAGGTCTCCGACATCCCGGTGGTCCGGGTGGTCAACGCCGCCGACGTCGTCACCTTCCCGCACGGCGAGGCCAGCTCGGCGCGGCTGCTGGTCGGCACCGACGCGCCCGCGATCCTGGAGCTGTGGGACTGGCGGCTGGCTCCGGGCGAGCATCACGACGGCGACGCCCACCCGTCCGGCACCCGCGAGATGCTGACCGTGCTGGAGGGGGAGCTCACCCTGTCGGTGTACGGCAGGAGCCACGTCATCGCCGAGGGGGGCGCCGTCGTGTTCAGCGCCGACCGGCCGCACAAATACACCAATCAGGGTGAAGTCCCGCTGCGCTTCGTGATGGTCGTGACCGAGCCCAGGGAGACCCCTGACCAATAGCGGCGAACCACTGCCCGGCGACCGTGTGGAATCGCATCATTACATTATGTCGCTTTCGTTGCCCCGGGCCGGCAGGCCGAGTCCGCCAGATCATGTCCTTGACCGCGTGTGCCCGCTCTGCCGCCGTCCGGGAGACGGCGAGTGAGCGGGTCCTGCGCGGAGATAGGCAAGCTCCGCGCCGAGCTGGTGGAACTCGGCGTGACCGATGTCTACGAGGTCGGCGACGACGGGGTTCTGTCGGTGTGGATCGGCCTGGTCGTGCGGTTCAGGGATGGTTTCTACCGCTGGCAGGAAGGACAGGTGAAACGACGCCATCTGGGTACGGATCCAGGCGGATGTGCCATTCGGGTGGCGCGTCGATACGCGGAATTACACACCCATGTCCCACCCTGGTGGGAAGACCTGGCCGAGATCTTGCGGGGAGACGCGGCCGAGGACCGTCCGTAGCCCCCCGCATCGTCGTGGGGGTAAGGATGCGGCGGTGGATCGTTCCAGTCGGCTTTCTACTGCTGCTGGTGGTGGGGGAATGCGCCGCCCCAACCACTCTGATGAGATCCGGGGGCATACCGGTGGCTCCCACGCCCAGGGCCCCCGCGCCCCCGGTGCCCCAGACGGTCGATCCCGCGGAACTGGCCGCGAAGCTGGCCGGAATCCAGCCGGGGTGGCCGGGGCCCAGGTTCCCGGTCCCGCGCAGGCCGCGTGACATCAACTGCAGGCGGGTCAAGTGCGTGGCGCTGACCTACGACGACGGGCCGGGCGAGCACACCGGGAAGCTTCTCGACATGCTCGCCAAATACCGTGCCAGGGCGACCTTCTTCGTGCTCGGCCAGATGGTCGCGGAGGACACCGAGCACAACATCCGCCGGATGGTGCGGGCGGGGCATCAGCTGGGCAACCACACCTGGGACCACCAGGACCTCGCCGCACTGCCGGAGGAGGGGATCAGGTCCCAGCTGAGCCGTACGCAGGAGATCGTCAAGCGGTTGACCGGGATCCGGATGACCCTCATGCGCCCGCCGTACGGATCCACCAACGACATGGTCGCCGCCGAGGCCAGCAGCGAGGGGCTCGCCCAGATCCTGTGGAGCGTCGACACCCTCGACTGGCGCGACCGCGTCACCTCGACCGTCATCAGACGCGCGACCGCGGCCACACCGGGATCCATCGTGCTCATGCACGACATCCACGCCACCACGGTCGACGCCACCCCCCGGGTGCTGGAGCACTTCGCCGCCCGGGGCTACAGGTTCGTGACGCTTTCCGAGCTGTACGGCAAGCCGCTCACCCCGGGCAGGAAATACGTCGAGGGCAAGGACTACGCGTACGGCCAGCGATGACGGAGCGGGCGCCGCCGGAATCGTCGGAGGGTGGTGGCACGATGGGCGGCATGAGCTTCAGCGGTTTTCCCGACGAGGCCTTCGTGTTCTACGAGGGCCTGGAGGCGGACAACTCCAAGACCTACTGGACCCGCCACAAGCAGGTCTACGAGGACATGGTGAAGGCGCCGATGGCCGCGCTGGCCGAAGAGCTGGAGGCCGAGTTCGGCCGGGTGCATCTGTTCCGGCCGCACCGCGACGTCCGCTTCGCCAAGGACAAGTCGCCTTACAAGACCCATCAGGGCGCCTACACCGCGACCGGCGAGGCCATCGGCTACTACGTCCAGATCGACGCCGAGGGGCTCCGCGCCGGAGCGGGCCTGTATTCCGCCGAGGGCGGTCAGCTCGCCCGCTACCGGCAGGCGGTCGACGAGGAGATCAGCGGTGTCCCGCTGGAGAAGATCGTGGCCGAGATCCGCGCCGCGGGCTACGAGATCGGGGGCGACCGCCTCAAGACGCGTCCCCGAGGCGTTCCCGAAGATCACCCCCGCCTCGACCTGCTCCGCCACAGATCCCTGCACGCGGGCCGCCGCTTCCCCCTGGAGCCGTGGATTCACACTCCCGAGGCCCTCGACCGCGTCCGCGTGGTCTGGCGCGACCTCATCCCGCTCGTCGAGTGGCTCACCGTTCACCTCCCGACCGACTAGCCCTCGCGAAACTCTCGATGTGAGACGGCAGCGGGCGGGAGTGCAGCACGTCGAGCCGTGAGACGGCGCGGGTGAGCGCGACGTAGAGCCGGTTGAGGCCGCGGTGCTCGGCTTCGACGATGTCGGCCGGCTCGGTCACCACCACGTGGTCATACTCCAGGCCCTTGGCCATTGTCGCGGGCACGACGGTCACCCGCGCGGAGTCGTCCGCCGTACCGGCTTCGACGACGGAGATGCCGGCGTTCCACAGCGCCGACGCCAGCTTCTCGACGTCGGCGTCGGCGACTATGACGGCGATCGAGCCGTCATGGCGCAGGGCGTCACGCACCGCGGCGACGGCGGCGTGCGGAAGGTCGGACACCTTCTCGATGCGCAGCCGGCCGTCGGTCCGGAAGGAGCGGGTCGGGGGCAGGTCCATCCCCAGCGCTCCGAGCAGGCGGTTGGCGAGTGCGACGACGGCCGCGGGCACGCGAAAGCCGGTCGTCAGCGCGATCACCCGTGCCTCCGGCTTGCCCAGATGCGCGAGCCGTTCCCGCCAGTCGCGGGCGGACCACGGCGTCGTGCCCTGCGCCAGGTCGCCCAGCACCGTGATCGAGCCGTGCTCGCTCCTGCGGGCGATGGCCCGGCACTGCATCGGGGACAGGTCCTGTGCCTCGTCGACGATCACGTGACCGTAGCCTCGCGGGCGTTCCAGCAGGCCGGCGACCTCGTCGATGAGCACGGCGTCGGCCGCCGACCACCTGGCGCTCTTGAACGAGCGGGGAGGCCGCGCCCACAGGATCGCCGACTGCTCCTGCGGTGTCAGCAGCCCGCCGGCGGCTCTCGCCAGCGCCGCGGGATCACCGAGCAGCTCCGCCACGACCTCTTCCGGCCGTACGGCGGGCCACACGGCGTCCAGGAACGGGGTGGCGGCCCTGTCCATCCTGCGGGTCCAGGCGGCGTTGATGGTCTGCCCGCGTGCTTCGGCCTGCCGCCGTAGCACGGCGACGATCCGTGACAGCACGCGCTCGCGTCCGACGGCGTACGGCGTCGCCTCGCGCCGGGTGTCGTCCACGATGCGGCGAAGATCCTCCTCCGGCACGCGCCAGCGGTAGGAGCCGTCGGGGACGGTGACCGGCTGGGTGGGCTTGCGCACGCGCCCGTACAGCGCTCGGCGCAGCACGGCCGCCATGCGGACATCGTGCTTGACGGTCGCGGTGGCCTCACCGTCGTCTCCCCGGGCCGGGCCCTTGGCCAGCAGCTGGTCCACGGTCGTCTGCTCGACGTCGACCTCGCCCAGCGCCGGCAGGACCGCCGAGATGTAGCGGAGGAAGGCGCGGTTGGGGCCGAGAACCAGCACGCCCGCGCGTTCCAGGCGCCGGCGGTGGGCGTAGAGCAGGTAGGCGGCCCGATGAAGGCCGACGGCGGTCTTGCCGGTGCCGGGGGCTCCCTGAACGCAGATCGACTCGTCGAGTACGGCGCGGACCAGCTCGTCCTGCTCGGGCTGGATGGTGGCGACGATGTCGCGCATCGGGCCGACGCGGGGGCGCTCGATCTCGGCCGCCACGATCCGGCTCACGCTCTCCGGCTCCTGGCCGCGGTCGAGCCGTTCGTCCTCGAAGCCGGTCAGTGAGTTCTCCGCCCAGCCGAAGCGGCGCCGTACGGCGATGCCCTGGGGGTCACCGGCACTGGCCCGGTAGAACGCCCGGGAGACGGGGGCGCGCCAGTCGATCACCATGGGCTGCTCGCCCACGGCGCCCGAGATGTGCCGTCGGCCGATGTAGTAGCGCTGATCACGGTGATCGCCGGCGTCGGTGCCCGAGCCGAAGTCGAGACGGCCGAAGAACGGGGGACCGTCCGGCTCCTCGCTCAGCTCTTTGGCGAGGCTCTTGAGGTGGCGTCCGAGCCGCTCCGCGCTGTATCGGTCACCTGCCACCTGCTCGCCGATGACGACGTTCAGACGGGCGCCCTCGAGCATTTCACGCAGAGCCTCCCGGCATCGCGTCACGTAGGCCTTCTCGTCGTCGAGCACGGTCATCTCGCACCACCAAAAGTTAACCTGGTTAATAGATTAACCAGGTTAACATCTTGCTAGGCTTGGCGCGTGACAGGACTTCGGCATCTCAAGAAGCAGCGGACCCATGAGGCGATCTCCGCGGCGGCGATCTCACTGTTCCTGGAGCGGGGTTTCGACGACGTGTCCGTCGTCGAGGTGGCCGCCGCCGCGGAGATCTCCAAACCGACCCTGTTCAAATACTTCGCCACGAAAGAAGATCTGGTCCTGCACCGGATCGCCGATCATCAGGGCGAGGCGGCGCGTGTCGTCCGGAGGCGAGGGCCGGGAGAGGAGCCGCTCGCCGCGCTGCATCGGCACTTCCTGGCCGGACTGGAGCGACGCGACCCCGTCACCGGGCTGAACGACGACGAGGAGGTGGTCGGCTTCCACCGCATGATCTTCTCCACCCCCAGCCTGGTGGCCCGCCTGTTCCATTACATGACCGGGGATGAGGAGGCTCTCGCCGAAGCGCTCGCCGGGAGCATGGACGATCTCACGGCATCTCTCGTCGCCGGCCAGGTGCTCGCCGTGCAGCGCGTGCTGTCTCGCCGGAACTGGCTGGAGATCGCCGGAGGGAAGACGGCGGCGGAGGTCTATCCCGCGGCGGTCGCCGCCGCCGACCACGCGTTCGCCCTGCTGCGCGGCGGTTCCGCCGCCCTGTGACCTCCCGCGCCGCCTGCCCGGGGACGCGGCGACGATCCTGGCGAGGTACGGCTCCGCGCTCCCCCGAGGGCGGAGCCGTACCGGACGAGAGCTCAGGCGAGCAGCAGCACCAGCGCGGTGAAGACCACCCACGCGAGCAACAGGGCCAGATGCATCCGGCCCGACATGACCTGCATGGCGGGATCCCCCTTTCGGCAGGGATCCTGCCGGGTGGCCCTTGGACGGGACTTGGAGCTCGCTAGCGCCGGGTGATCACACCGCAGGCGATGCGCTTGCCGGAGTCGCCGGTCTTGAGCGTGTCGGCGTCGGGACCGGCCTCGCCCCGCGTGCCCTTGTACCGGTCGGGGATGTTGGAGTCGTTGTCCGGCAGGGCGTGGATGACGATGGAGCTGCCGTCCTCGTCGAAGAGCTGCTTCACCTGGAAGCGGTCGGTGAAGGCGGCGGCCCTGCCGGTGCCGTCCTCGCCGACCAGCAGGCTGGGCAGGTCGCCGGAGTGGTTGGGATGCGAGCCCGAGCCGAGATTGAAGTGCGGGCCCGCGCTGAAGAACGGGCTGCCGGTGGCGGGATCGGTGGAGTTGGGATCGCAGGTGCCCACGGTGTGGATGTGGAAGCCGTGGTAACCGGGCGGCAGGTTCCTGACGGCGACCCTGATCCGGGTCTTGCCGCCGGGCCGGGTGTCTATGTCCATCAGCCCGACCGGGTTGCCCTGGGCGTCCTTGATGACGGCGCCGACCACGGCGCCGGGAGAGGCGGGCGGGCTGGTCGGGCTCGGGCTCATCTGGTCCGACGGGCCCGGTGGGCTTGGGCTCATCTGGTCCGGCGGGCTCGGTGCCGGTATCGGCGAAGCCGCGCCGACCGCCCCTAAGCCGAGTGTGACGGCCAGCAGCAGGTGAGTTCTGCGAAGCATGAGGGCCCCCCGTACGTTCGTCGGCCCCTGTGCGGAGTCGCCCTCCGTCACACGGGATCGTGAGCGCTTCTCATACCCCAAGTATCAGACGAGGGCCATGTCAGCGGGGGAGGAGGGGTGAGCGTACGGCCGGTCCGGGGACGCGGGCCGTACGAAAAGGCGCGGTGACCGGCCGTGAGGAAAGACCTCGGCGGGAGCAGCCGGGGCTCGTCGCGGGGAAAGGCTCCCCGGCGGAGCGGGTGACACGGAGAAGGCGCCGGACCACGAGGGTCCGGCGCCTTTCCAAGGGTTTTCCAGGGGCCCCGCGGCCCCTGCGGCGGGTCAGTTGCCGCGCTTGGCCCGGGCGGCGGTGCGGCCGCGGGTCGCGGCGTCCAGGACGACCTTGCGGATGCGCACGGTCTCCGGGGTGATCTCCACGCACTCGTCCTCGCGGATGAACTCCAGCGCCTGCTCCAGGGAGAGCTGGCGCGGCGGGATCAGGGTCTCCGTCACGTCCGCCGTGGAGGAGCGCATGTTGGTGAGCTTCTTCTCCTTGGTGATGTTCACGTCCATGTCGTCGGAGCGCGAGTTCTCACCGACGATCATGCCCTCGTAGACCTCGGTGGTCGGCGAGACGAACAGGATGCCGCGCTCCTGCAGGTTCGTCATGGCGAAGGCGGTGACCGGGCCGGGACGGTCGGCGACCAGCGAGCCGTTGTTGCGGGTGCGCAGCTCGCCGAACCACGGCTCGTAGGCCTCGAAGACGTGGTGCACCAGGCCGGTGCCGCGGGTCTCGGTCAGGAACTCGGTCCGGAAGCCGATCAGACCGCGGGCCGGGACCACGAACTCCATCCGGATCCAGCCGGTGCCGTGGTTGGTCATGTGCTCCATGCGGCCCTTGCGGACGGCCAGCAGCTGGGTGACCGCCCCGAGGTATTCCTCCGGGCAGTCGACGGTCAGCCGCTCGACCGGCTCGTGCACCTTGCCGTCGACGACCTTGGTGACCACCTGCGGCTTGCCGACGGTCAGCTCATAGCCCTCACGGCGCATCTGCTCGACCAGGATGGCCAGCGCCAGCTCGCCACGGCCCTGGACCTCCCAGGCGTCGGGACGGTCGGTCGGCAGGACGCGCAGCGACACGTTGCCGATGAGCTCCTTGTCGAGCCGGTCCTTGACCATGCGGGCGGTGACCTTGGAACCCTTGACCTTGCCGACCAGCGGCGAGGTGTTGGTGCCGATGGTCATCGAGATCGCGGGCTCGTCCACCGTGATCAGCGGCAGCGGGCGCGGGTCCTCGGGGTCGGCCAGGGTCTCGCCGATCATGATGTCCGGGATGCCGGCGATCGCGATGATGTCACCGGGGCCCGCCTGCTCGGCGGGCTTGCGCTCCAGCGCCTCGGTCATCAGCAGCTCGGTGATCTTCACCTTCTGGATGCTGCCGTCGGTGCGGCACCAGGCGACCTGCTGGCCCTTCTTGATGGTGCCCTGGTGGACGCGGCACAGCGCGATCCGGCCCAGGTAGGACGAGGCGTCCAGGTTGGTGACGTGCGCCTGCAGCGGGGCGGACGGGTCGTAGGTCGGCGCCGGGATCGTGTCCTTGATGACCTGGAACAGCGGCTCCAGGTCCTCGGAGTCGGGCATCCCGGCGTCGGCGGGACGGTTCAGCGAGGCGCGACCGGCCTTGGCCGAGGCGTAGACGATCGGGAAGTCGATCTGCTCCTCGGTGGCGTCGAGGTCCATGAAGAGCTCGTAGACCTCGTCCACGACCTCCTTGATGCGGGCGTCGGGGCGGTCGACCTTGTTGATGCACAGGATGACCGGCATCTTGGCGGCGAACGCCTTGCGCAGCACGAACCTGGTCTGCGGCAGCGGACCCTCGGAGGCGTCCACCAGCAGCACGACGCCGTCCACCATCGACAGGCCGCGCTCGACCTCGCCGCCGAAGTCGGCGTGGCCGGGGGTGTCGATGATGTTGAGGGTCATGTCACCGTGCTTGACGGCGGTGTTCTTCGCGAGAATGGTGATGCCCTTCTCGCGCTCGAGGTCGTTGGAGTCCATGACACGGTCGTCCACGTCCTGGTTGGCCCGGAACGCTCCGGACTGCCAGAGCATGGCATCCACGAGAGTGGTCTTGCCGTGGTCGACGTGCGCGATGATCGCGATGTTCCGCAGGTCATCGCGGCTGTTCAAGGGCATGATGGAGTCTCACTCTGTGATCGTGGAGGCTGGCCGCGGACGATGCGGCCCTACCATTTTAGTTGATCCGTCCAATCGCTCTTACGCTCCCGCCGTATGAAGTACGCCAATTCACCTTCTCGACACCCTTTTGCCCCGTGCTGCGGCCCGCTCTTCCCCCGTGAAACGGCTCACCAGCGCGCCGTGGCGCAGGCCGTGCGCGGGCGCTGATCGAGGCCGTCCTAAGCTCGGAACATGCCTTTAGCGCCATCGTTCGCCGTGATGCTCAGGACCGAGGACAACGTGCGGATCGACGCCGCGCACACACCGCCGCGCGGGCCGGACGATCTGGGGATCGTGCTGGCGCACGGGTTCACCGGATCGCTCAGGGAGCGTCCCACGCGGCGGATCACCCACGTGCTCAGCGGGTTCGGCGGGGTGATCTCTTTCGACTTCCGGGGGCACGGCCGGTCGGGGGGCGAGTCGACGGTCGGCGACCTGGAGGTCCTCGATCTGGACGCGGCGGTACGGCACGCGCGGGCGATCGGCTACGCCAGGGTCGCCGTCGTCGGGTTCTCGATGGGCGGGGCGGTGGCCGTACGGCACGCGGGACTGCGCGGCGCGGTGAGCCGGGCCGGGGTGGGCAGGGGGCCGGTGAGCGGGGATCCGGGTGAGCCCGGCGGTCGTGAGGCGGCTCGTGGGCCGGGTGACGGGCGTGACGGGGTGGACGCCGTGGTCGCGGTCAGCGCGCCCGCGCGGTGGTACTACCGGGGAACCCGGCCGATGCGGCAGGTGCACTGGGCGATCGAGCAGCCGCTGGGGCGATGGGCGGCGCGGATGGGAAAGAGAACGCGGATCAGGAAGGGCGTGTGGGACCCGGTGCCGCTGGCGCCCTACGAGGCGGCCGCGAAGATCTCACCGACTCCGCTGCTGGTCGTGCATGGCGACTCGGATGGTTTCTTCCCGCTCGATCACGCGCATCAGATCTACGATGCCGCTCTGGAGCCCAAGGAGCTGTGGATCGAGCCCGGATACGGGCATGCGGAGTCGGCGGCCACACCGCAGCTGATCCGCCGGATCGGAGAATGGGTCAGCGCCAATTCCTGATCCCCTGAAGGTGGCATTCCTGTTGGCGAACGATGTGTTGAGATGGGGGCGATGCACATGCGGAGCATCTACGTGGCCGGCCTCGGGCGTGGCGACGGCAGGCAGATCGTCGAGCTCGGCGTGATGGAGCTGCTCACCCGCAGGGTGGGCCGGGCCGGGGTGTTCCGCCCGATCACCGGCGGCGGGGACGACCGCGCGCTCGAACTGCTCAACACCCGGTATCACCTCGCGGCCTCGGCGATCGGGGTCACGGCCGAAGACGCTGCGGAGATCTACGCCCGGCAGGGCACCGAGGAACTCATCGCCCGGCTGGTCGCCCGGTTCCACACGCTGGAGCGGGAATGCGACGGGTTGCTGGTGCTGGGCAGTTCCTTCGAGACCGCCGACCTCCCGCGCGAGCTGGCTTTCAACGCCCGCCTCGCCGCCGAGTTCGGCGCCCCGGTGATCGTGGTGGTGGGCGCGCACGGTGACCAGCCCGCCGAGATCGCGATGGAGATGCGCACCGCCTACCAGGTCTTCTCGGACCTGGGCAGCACGGTGCTGGCGGTCATCGCCAACCGGGTGCCGGAGGGGATGGTCGTCGATCCGGGCCTGCCGGTGCTCAGCTATGTCATTCCCGAGCACCCCTCGCTGGCGGCGCCGACCGTGGGCCAGGTGATGCAGGCGGTGGAGGCCAAGCAGATCCAGGGCGACGACGACGGGCTGCGCAGGGACGTGCTCGGGTTCGTGTTCGGCGGGGCGACGCTTCCGGTGTTCCTGGAGCATCTGGTCGACGGGGCGCTGGTGATCACGCCCGGAGACCGGGCGGACCTGCTGCTCGTCTCGACGGCGGTCGACGCGGCACGTACGGCCAGGCCGTCCGGCGTGGTGCTGACGCTGGGGGAGGAGCCCACGGAGGCCGTCAAGACCCTCACCGCCCGCCTGGCGCCCGGAATGCCGGTGCTGTCGGCCGCCGCGGACAGCTTCACCGTGGCCACCACCCTGGCGGGTCTTGAGGGGCGGCTCACCGCCGACAACCCGCGCAAGATCGAGACGGCCCTCGGCCACTTCGAGACCCACGTGAACATCGCCGACCTGGCCGACCGGATCGAGCTGGCCCGTTCCGAACGGGTCACCCCGATGATGTTCGAGCACAGCCTGCTGGAGCGGGCGCGGGCCGACCGGCAGCACATCGTGCTGCCCGAGGGGGAGGAGGACCGGATCCTCCGGGCCGCCGATATCCTCCTGCGGCGAGGGATCGTGGACCTCACCCTGCTGGGGCGGGAGGAGGTGGTCCGCAGGCGGATCGGCGACCTCGGCCTCGACCTGTCCGGCGTGACGGTCGTCGACCCGCTGACCTCCCCGCTGCGTGACTCCTTCGCCAAGGACTACGCCGCGCTCCGGGCGCACAAGGGCATGACCCTCGAACGGGCCAGGGACGTGGTCACCGACGCCAACTTCTTCGGCACGATGATGCTGCACCGGGGCGTCGTGCACGGCATGGTCTCCGGCGCCGCGCACACCACCGCCGCCACGATCCTGCCCGCCTTCCAGATCATCAAGACGGTCCCGGGCACCTCGATCGTCTCCTCGGTGTTCTTCATGTGCCTGGCCGACCGGGTGCTCGTCTACGGTGACTGCGCGATCAACCCGGATCCGGACGCCGAGCAGCTCGCCGACATCGCCATCTCCTCGGCGCGTACGGCGGAGCGGTTCGGCGTCGAACCGAGGGTCGCGATGCTGTCGTACTCCACCGGCCACTCCGGCACCGGCGTCGACGTGGACAAGGTTCGCGAAGCCACCGCCCTGGTCATGGAGCGGGCGCCGGACCTGCTGGTCGAGGGGCCGATCCAGTACGACGCGGCGGTGGACGCCAGGGTCGCGGCCACCAAGTTGCCCGAATCCCAGGTGGCGGGCCGGGCGACCGTGCTGATCTTCCCGGACCTGAACACCGGCAACAACACCTACAAGGCCGTGCAGCGCTCCGCCGGAGCCGTCGCGGTCGGGCCCGTGCTGCAGGGACTCCGCAGGCCGGTCAACGACCTGTCGCGGGGCGCCCTGGTCACCGACATCGTCAGCACCGTGGCCATCACCGCGATCCAGGCACAGGAGGCCGCCCGATGAGAGGGCAGGCAGAGGAGGCACGTTGAGCCGCGTACTGGTGCTCAATAGCGGATCTTCTTCCGTGAAATATCGCCTCATGTCAGGCAATGAACGGCTGGCGTCCGGGACGATCGAGAGGATCGGCGAACCCGGGTCCCCGGCGGCCGACCACGAGACGGCCCTGAAGATCGTCGCGACCGAGCTCGCCGAGAAGGGCCTCGGCCTCGACTCCCCGGAGCTGGTCGCGATCGGGCATCGGGTGGTGCACGGCGGCACGACCTTCACCGAGCCCACGCTGATCACCGAGGAGGTGGTCAGGAAGGTGCAGGAGCTCATCCCGCTCGCGCCCCTGCACAACCCGGCCAACCTGGCGGGCATCGAGGTCGCCAGGCGGCTGCGCCCCGACCTTCCGCAGGTGGCGGTCTTCGACACCGCCTTCCACTCCACGATCTCCCCGGCCGCAGCGACCTACGCGATCGACCGTGAGGTGGCCGGGCGGCTGAGGATCCGCCGCTACGGCTTCCACGGCACGTCGCACGCCTACGTCTCCCGCGAGGCCGCTCTCGCCGTGGGCAGGCCTGCGGGCAACGTGATCGTGCTGCACCTCGGCAACGGGGCCAGCGCCTCGGCGGTGTCGGCCGGGCGGTGCCTGGACACCTCGATGGGCATGACCCCGCTGGAGGGCCTCGTCATGGGCACGCGCAGCGGCGACCTCGACCCGGCGGTGGTGCTCTATCTGGCCCGGACCGGGGGCATGTCCCTCGACGAGATCGACACGTTGCTCAACCGCCGCGGAGGCATGCTCGGCCTCTGCGGGGACAACGACATGCGTGCCGTACAGGAGCGGCTGGCCGACGGCGACCCGGACGCCGAGCTGGCCTTCTCGGTCTACTGCCACCGGCTGCGGAAATACGTCGGCGCCTACTACGCCGTGCTCGGCACGGTGGACGTGATCGCGTTCACCGGGGGCGTGGGGGAGAACTCGCCGCTGGTCAGGCTGACCGCGCTGGCCGGGCTGGAAGCACTCGGCATCGCCGTGGATCCCGGGCGCAACGCGCGCGGGGAACGGCTGATCTCCACCGACGACGCGGCCGTGAAGGTCGCCGTGATCCCCACGGACGAGGAGCTTGAGATCGCCCGCCAAACTCTTGAGGTGATTTCGCGAACCAATCGTGGATAAACGTCGTCTACCTACAGCGGATGGATCAACTCCGTCGGGAGAAGTCCGCGGGACACGAATCCTGGCTTAGCTGGAATCGTGGGACATACTTCACGTAGTCAGACGGTGGCCCAGCGTCGCGGGGGCGTGCTGGGCCATCCATCCGCGCGTGCTTGTACGGCTCCGCGTGAGCCGTACAAGCACGTCTCGGGGATCCTCAGCCCATGCGGGCGATGGACTTGTACTCCAGGTAGGCCGACAGGCCCTCGGGGCCGAGTTCGCGGCCGACGCCGCTGCTCTTGAAGCCGCCGAACGGGGAGCTGGTCTCGATCATGAACATGTTGACGCCGTAGGAGCCGGTGCGCACCTGGCGGGCGATGTCCATGCCGTGCTCGACGTCGGCGGTCCACACCGTTCCGGCCAGGCCGTAATCGCTGTCGTTGGCGATCCGGACCGCGTCGGCCTCGTCCTCGTAGGGGATCACGGTCAGCACCGGGCCGAAGATCTCCTCGCGGGCGATGCGCATCTCGTTGGTGGCTCCGGCGAAGACGGTCGGGGCGACGTACCAGCCCCGGTCGTGGGGACGGTCCAGGCCGCCGACGACCGGCTTGGCGCCCTCGTCGATGCCGATCCTGATGTAGTCCTCGACCCGCTCCTGCTGGCGCCGGGCGACCAGCGGGCCGATTCCGGTCGCCGGGTCGGCCGGGTCGCCGACCCGCATGCCCTGGACCATCGACGCGACCGCGTCCACGACCTCGTCGTAGCGGCCGCGGGAGGCCAGGATGCGGGTCTGGGCGACGCAGGCCTGGCCGTTGTTCATCAGCGAGGCGATCGACAGGAAGCCCATGGCGGAGGACAGGTCGCAGTCGTCCAGAATGATCGCGGCCGACTTGCCGCCGAGCTCCAGGGTGCACCGCTTGAGCTGCTCGCCGCAGATTCCGGCGATGCGGCGGCCCGCCGCGGTGGAGCCGGTGAAGGCGACCTTGTCCACGCCGGGATGGGAGACCAGGTGCTCGCCCGCCTCGCGTCCCGCGGCGACGATGTTGACGACCCCGTCGGGGATGCCCGCCTCCTTGACCATCTCGGCCAGGAGGTAGGCGTCGAGCGGGGTCTCGGGTGCGGGTTTCACCACGACCGTGCAGCCCGCGACGAGGGCGGGAGCCAGCTTGATCATGATGACGAACTGCGGGACGTTCCAGGGAACGACGGCGGCGACCACGCCGACCGGCTCACGGCGGACGGTCACCGGGCCGAAGGTGCCCGGGCGCTCCTCCTCCACGGGGAACGTCTGGCCGAGCTGGGCGTAGTACCGCAGCATGCCGAGCGGCTGGGGAGCCTGTGCCATGTGCGAGAAGGTGATCGGGCAGCCCATCTCCAGAGTGATGACCTCCGCCATCTCGGACTGGCGGGCCGCGTAGATCTCGGCGAGCCTGCCGACGACGGCGGCGCGTTCGGCCATCGTCATCCGGGGCCAGGGGCCGTGGTCGAACGCCTGGCGGGCGGCGGCCACCGCGCGGTCCATGTCGGCCGGGGTGCCGTCGGGAACGCGGCCGACGACCTCCTCGGTGTGGGGTGAGATGACGTCGATGGTCTCGGTGCCCGCGGGGGCCACCCAGTCGCCCCCGATGAACAGCGTGTCGTGCCTGCGCATGATGAGTGCCTCCTGGTGGGGGGGAGCCGGAGCCGGGTTCTTGAGCGAATGCTTGCTTGGATAGTGTTACCCGTGGGAAAGCTCGACAAAGTCCCGCTGATGAAACCGAATCATGTTCTGTCGATGATGGCAAGGAGTGTCATGTCCGAGCTCACGGGTTTTTCGCACATCGCGCTGTCGGTCGCCGACCGTGACGCCAGCGTCCGCTGGTACTCCGAGGTCCTCGGCTTCAAGGAGATCGCCGTCCTCGACAGCGAGCGGTGGCTGCGCACCATCTGCTTCCATGACAGCCTCGCCGTCGTCGGCTTCACCCAGCATCTGGACCGCGAGGAGGGCGGCTTCGACCACCGCAGGACCGGCGTCGACCACGTCGCCTTCGGGGTCGGCAGCCGTGAGGCGCTCGACGAATGGGCGCGGAGGTTCGCCGAGCTCGGCGTCACACACTCACCGGTCGAGGAGAGCCCGTTCGGGCCACTGCTCTCCTTCCGTGACCCCGACGGAATCCAGCTGGAGCTGTTCTTCACCCAGATGTGACAGCAGGGAGGGTTGTTGTCGTTCTGACGCACCCGGCAGCATTTGTTTGGAGCCCTGCAAGCTGGTAGATAGTTCGTCAATGGTGCACGGGTTCGGCCGTTCCGGTAGCGGGCTCCAAGATCGTCTTCTATAGTTTCGCTCCGTCCATGAGGGGGCTCTGGAGGTGAGCGAAGCGTGAGATCGGCTCACTCGGCCGCGCTGGGCATCGTGCTCGCCACCCTGCTTCTGACCCCGGTCATGGCCGGAGCCGCAGCCCAGCGCATGGCCAAGCCCAACCCCGAAGCCGAGCTCCGCAAGCTGACCCGTGAGGCGAGCAGCCTCAACAAGTCCTACCGCGGCGAGGTGCAGAGCCTGGAGGACACACGGGTCCAGGCCAGCAAGGCCGCCGAGACCGCCAAGGGCCTGAGAAGAGACCTCGCCACCGCCAAGACCGACATCGTGCGCTTCGCTCAGACCAGCTACATGGGCGTCCCGCTGGACGGCGCCAACCTGCTGAGCTTTCAGGGCGACGCCTCCCTCGCCCTCAACCAGGCCGCCCTCATGTCCTACCTGACCGGCCAGCGCGCCACCCGGCTCAACCGGATCCAAGAGCTGATCAAGAAAGCCGAAGACGCGGAGAAGGCCGCCGAGGGCAAGATCGAAGACCTCAAGAAGGACATCGCCAAGCTCAAACAGGACCGGGTCCGGATCGAGAAACTCCTCGCCAAATACAGCTACCAGGCCCCTACCAGCAGCGACGGCCTCACCGCCCGCATGGTCAACGTCCGCAACACGATCCTGCAGAACTTCCCGATGCCGTACGCCGTGGGCTGCCTGAGGGTGGGAGACCCCGGAGAACACGGCAGCGGCCGGGCCTGCGACTTCATGATGAGCACCGGAGGCCGGATGCCGACCCCCGAGGCCAAGGCGCGCGGCGACCGTCTGGCGCAGTGGGCCATCGACCACGGTCGCGAGCTCGGAATCATGTACATCATCTGGCAGCAGAGGTACTACGACATCCGAACCGGCGCGGGCTGGAGAATGATGTCCGACCGCGGCGGCATCACCGCCAACCACTATGACCACGTTCACGTATCGGTCTTCTGATCCACCGGGTTCCTGACCTGCGTGGATGATTTTCGGGGTATGTCCGGGACGCTTCGGTCCGGCGGGAGATCGCGCGGGACCGACCGCCCTGACCGCCGCCGGAATGCCCGCCGGAATGCGGGGCGTCGACGCGGTCTCTCACCGGTGGGTGCGGCCGTCCCGGCGTAGGGTCAGCCCCAGCCGGGGGCGGGTGGCATCGGCCAGTTGGGCGGGGTGGGAAGCGGCCGGTCGGACATGAGCGGGTCGTCGGCCGCGCGGCCGCTGAGCCAGCCGAGAAGGGCGTGGCCGGGGCCGCCGATCGCGGGACCGGCCGGGGACACGGTCCAGGACCGGCCGAGGTCGACGGCTTCGACATGGGCGACGGGGAAGCCGCGCGCGGTCAACGCGGCGAGGGTGTCATCGAGGGCCCACGTCACGTATGCGACAGGCCAGTCGGCCGTACGATAGCCGGTGCCCAGGTCGACGTGGTGGGTCTCAAGCTCGCGCCAGCAGCGGCAGAGGGTGTACCAGGCCGGGTGCCGCCAGCCCGCCAGCGCCGTGACCAGGGTGTCCCACGCTTCGGCGGGCATCGACGCGGCGTCCTCGGCCAGACGCGCGAAACAAGTGCGCGCGTCGGTGACGAGCTCGGCGGCGGGGAGGGCGGCGCCGTCCTCCACCGCACGGGCGAACGCCTCGGCGCCGGTCCTCGGGGAGGGCTCGGCACCGGTGCGGGCCACGGCCAGTAGCCACCGGTAGGCGTCGGCGCTACGGGACAGATGGGCGATGACGTGGCCGCGAGTCCAGCCGGGTAGCGACGAGGGGGCGCGCATGTCCGCGTCGGTCAGGGCGGCCAGGGTGCCGGCGAGCCGGTCGCCGGACCGGGTGATCTCGCCGATGATGCCGGCCACATCCGGCCTGATCGGTGGTTGGGACACCGGGCTACGATACGCCCCGATCGGCGGGTGACCCCGACCTTGAGCGGTTCGCCGGATGGCTCGGAGAGTCTCGGCTCGAAGCGGATGCGGTCACGCCCCCAGGTCGACAGAGCTGATCACGGGGCAGCCGAGGTTCTCCGCGAGCACGTCCCGCTGATGATCCGTCAGCGGATTGAGGAAGACGACCGCGCCGGCGTTGGTGTCCTCACGAGCCAGCGCGATCTCACGCACTTTGCCCGTGCTCACCAGCGTGCGGGATGAGTAGGGTCGGTCCATCGCTCTCACACCTCCGTCGGAGACACCTCGGCGTTGCACGAAGCGTCCCACCACACGAGCGCCGAGAGCCGTCACCGCGTCGGCGAACTCGTCCATGAGCGCGGCGTACTCCTTCTGCTTGGCCGAGAAGTAACCGACAAGAAGGACATCCATCCCGGCCGACACCGCGGGCAAGGGGTACTGCCGCCCCTTCGACGGCCGGGTGCCCCGCAGCGGACGACGTCCTCGCCGCAGGCGTCGATGCGACTTCACGACTGACACGGTAGTGATCGGCTGGCCTGCGTTCACGCCTTCGGCGTCTGACCATCCGGGTCTGTCCGGGGCCGGGCGCGGTTCCCGCCCCGGACAAGCCCTCCTGGCGAGAGCCCGCTCTCAGCGGAGCGTGGTCGATTTTCCGTCTCGGCCTCAACGCGGGCGGCCGGAGCCTCTACTGGATGGCCGAGTTCTCCGCGATCCGCTTCTTGAGCCAGTGGTAGGAGGCCTTGGGGGTGCGCTTCGCGGTGGTGAAGTCGACGTGGACGAGGCCGAATCGCTGGTGGTAGCCCTCGGCCCATTCGAAGTTGTCCATCAGGGACCAGACGTAGTAGCCCCGCACGTCCACGCCCTCGGCCCTGGCCTGCTCGACGGCTTTGATGTGGCCGTCGAGATAGGTGATCCGGGCCTGGTCGTCGACCGTTCCGTCGGGGCCGGGGGTGTCGGGCTGGGAGCAGCCGTTCTCGGTGACGTAGACGGGGGGAAGGGCCTCGCCGTACCGGGCCTTGAGGCCGGTCAGGAGCTCGCGCAGGCCGTCGGGCACAACGGGCCAGCCGAAGGACGTGGTGGGGTAGCCGGTGATGCCGGTGTCGGTGAAGGGGAGGCCTTCCTCGGTAGGGGCGGCGATCCGGGTGGGGTTGTAGTAGTTGATGCCGATGCCGTCGAGGCGGGTGCCGATCAAGTCGAGGTCGCCGTCCTGGACGCAGTCGAGGGCCACGCCATAAGCCGAAAGATCGGGATATTTCCCGAGCAGAACTGGGTCGTTGAAGAGACGGTTGTGCAGGATGTCGTAGGCGTCGGCGGCGGCAAGGTCGGCCGGGGTGGAGGACGAGGGCCAGACAGGGGTGCAGTTGTTGGTGATCAGCACCTTCTCCGCGCCCCGGTTTCTGAGCTCCCGTACGGCCAGGCCGTGCCCGAGCAGCTGGTGGTGGGCCACCGGCAGCGCGTCCATGAGCAGGGTCCTGCCGGGGGCGTGGGTGCCCAGGGCGTAGCCGAAGACCATGTGCACGAACGGCTCGTTCAGGGTGATCCACATGGGGATGCGGTCGGCGAGCCGGTCGGCCACGACACCGGCGTACTCGGCGAAGCGGTAGGCGGTGTCACGGTTGAGCCACCCGCCCTCGTCCTCCAGGGCCTGCGGCAGGTCCCAGTGGAACAGCGTGGCCGCGGGGACGATGCCCTTCTCGCCGAGCGTGTCCGTCAGCCGGTCGTAGAAGTCCAGGCCGGCCTGGTTGATCCGGCCCTTGCCGTCGGGCTGGATCCGCGGCCAGGCGATGGAGAAGCGGTAGGAGTTGACCCCGAGGTCGGCCATCAGCGCCACGTCCTCGGGCCAGCGGTGGTAATGGTCGCACGTCACGTCGCCGGTGTGCCCGTCGCGGACACGGCCGGGCTCGTGGGCGAAGGTGTCCCAGATCGAGACGCCCCGGCCGTCTTCGGTGACCGCGCCTTCGATCTGGTAAGAGGCGGTAGCCGTACCCCAAAGAAACAATGCGACCTCCAAATAGTATGAGTAAGGCTCATGTTAGCTCTTGTTTTGCTTCTGTAGGGGATGATGGAGCGATGACGAACGTTTCCGGGGGAACGCTGCGCCGTCGCCCCGCCCAGCGGCGCAGCCTGGAACGGGTCGAGCGCATGCTGGACGAGTGCGCGCGGCTGCTCGACGAGGTGGGTTACGAGGCGCTGACCACGAAGGAGGTCGCGCGTCGCGCGGAGGTGCCGATCGGCACCTTCTACCAGTTCTTCCCCGACAAGCAGGGACTGGTGCGCGCGCTGGCGCTGCGCAACCTGGAGGCATTCCTCGACCGGATCACCACCCGGCTGTCGGGGGTGCGGGTGGCGGACTGGACCGAGATGGTCGACATGGCGATCGACGAGTTCGTCGCGATGAAACGGTCCAGACCGGGGTTCGCCGTCGTCGACTTCGGTGAGGTGCTGCCCTCGCCGGGGGGTCCGGCGCTCCGGGGCACCGAGCGGATGCTCGACGCCGCGCTGGAGAACAACGTCGTCGTGGCCGACCGGCTCCGCACGATCACCATCGACCTGCTCGGCGCTCCGATCGGGCCGAATCTGGACCGGGCGCTGGTCGTCGCGGTCGAGGCCGCCGACGCCGTGCTCAAGCTCGCCTTCCGCTCCCAGGCGGGCGGAGATCCCGATCTGATCGACGAGTGCAAGCGACTGGTCCGCCGTTACCTGTCCGACCACATGCCCCAAGAATGACACCAAGCGCTTGCTCGTGCTAGAACGTGTTCTAGCGCGAGGAAGGGGTCGCCATGTCGTTCATCCTGGTCGACAAGCCCAGGCCGCATGTCACGCGGATCACGCTGAACCGGCCCGAGCGAATGAACGCGATGGCGTTCGACGTGATGATCCCCCTTCGCGAGGCCTTGGAACGGATCAGTCATGACAACGACACCCGGGTCGTGGTGCTCACCGGGGCGGGGAAGGGCTTCTGCTCGGGCGCCGATCTGGAGAACCCCGGCCCGATCCCGCACATCGACGGCCTGGGCGTCCCGTCCATCGCCCGTCGCTCGATGGAGCTCCTTGACGAGGTGATCCTCGCGCTCCGCAGGACGCACCACCCGGTGATCGGCGCCGTCAACGGCCCGGCGATCGGCGGCGGGCTGTGCCTGTCGATGGCGACCGACATCCGGATCGCCGCCGACACGGCGTATTTCCGGGCGGCCGGCATCAACAACGGCCTGACCGCCTCCGAACTGGGCCTGTCCTACCTGCTGCCGAGGGCGGTCGGCTCGTCCCGGGCTTTCGAGATCATGCTCTCCGGCCGGGACGTGGACGCCGCCGAGGCCGAGAGGATCGGTCTCGTCTCCCGGACCGTGCCGGGAGACGAGCTGCTGGACACCTGCTACGAGCTGGCCGAGCGCATCATCGGCTTCAGCCGGGTGGGCGTGGAGATCACCAAGCGGATGCTCTGGTCGAGTCTGGACGCGGGCAGTCTCCAGGCCCACATGGAGCACGAGGGCCATGCCCAGTTGTACGTCCGTCTGACCACGAAGAACTTCGAGGAGTCGATCCGCGCGCGCAAGGAGAACCGCGCCCCGGAATTCCGCGATTGAGGACGCCGCCGCCTCGGGCCCGGTGATCTCGCCGGGCCGGGCGGCGTCCATCACGGTGTCAGCCGGCAAGGAGTGAGAGGAGCAGGCCGACACGTGCCTCCCGCCTCCGCCAGCCGCCGGGTGGTGACCGCGTCCCACCCCTCGGTCTCTGCCGGCTCGCGGGCCGAGGTGATGATCAGCCGGTGCCGCTCGGCCTTTTCGCGTTCCTTGCACTCTTGGATAGCCATGACACGAATCCTAGCGACGCTAGACATTTAATCGCTAGCAGTGCTAGTTTCGTTCTTGTTCCTAGCACTGCTATATCGCTGGAGTGATCCCCCATGCTCAGAAGGCACATCGGCACCGTCATGGCCGTCCTCGTCGTCCTCGCCCCGATGTTCTTCGGACTGAACTTCCTGTTCAACGGCCCGAACGCCGCCCCCGGCTTCGGCATCGCCCCCTGGCCCGAGGGCAACGCCGACGGTTACTTCATCGTCAAGGGCGTCCGCGACCTCGCGGTCTCTCTCACCGTGCTCACGCTCCTGCTGCGCGGCCACCGACGCACGCTGGGCATCGTCATCCTGATCGACGCCCTGCTGCCGCTCGGCGACGCCTACGCCGTGGTCACGCACGGCGGCACGCTGGCACAGGCCCTCTCCATTCACGTGAGTGCCGCGGTGGTCGTCCTGCTCAGTGGAGTGCTCCTGCTGACGGAGAAGCAGGCGGAGAAGCAGGCGGAGGAGTAGGCGAAGAAGCGGCCATGACGTGACGGACCGCGCCGCACTCGTTCGTTCCGAGAGTCCGGCGGTACAGCGGCAGCCAGGAAAGCCCAGGGCGACCACCGGTCTCGTCCGGGCTTGACCTGGAGTGGGCTCCAGGTGGGATGCTGCAACGCGTGAGTGTGTACACGCCGGGACAAGTGGTGGAGGAAACCGGCTTCAGCATCGACACGCTGCGCTACTACGAGCGGATCGGGCTGCTGGAGCCGATCGGCCGCAACGCGGCCGGGCAACGCCGGTTCACTCAGGACGACATCGGATGGCTGGGCATGCTCCGCTGCCTGCGGGACACCGGCATGCCGATAGCGGAGATGCTCCGCTTCGCCGAGCTGGTCCGGGCGGGCGAGCACACGATCTGTGACCGGATCGCCCTGCTCGAAGCCCACGACCGGCGGGTGGAGGCTCAGATCGACAACCTGCGGGAGAAGCAGACGGCGATCCGGAACAAGATCGGTTACTACTGCTCGATGGTCGGTTAGAAGCCGTACGACGGCTTTGCCCCCGGGCGGCCCCCCCTTTTCGGTCTGGCTGTTAGACCGGTAATCCGGGATCGGGGGAGGGGCCCATGGCCGCACCGCGCGCGCGCCGGATCAACATTCCACTCCGGCATGTCTCCTTGATGTGCGGGGCGATGTTGTTCGTGTTGCTCGGCAACATGACCTACCTCCAGGCTTTCGAGGCCGACCGGTTCACCGAGGATCCGCGCAACCAGCGGTTGCTGATCGCCCGGTTCGACAGGCCCAGGGGCGACATCCTGCTGCGCGACGACACGGTCATCGCGACCAGCGTCAGGAACGAAGGCGGCAAATATAAGTATCAGAGGCTCTATCCCGAAGGTCCTCTTTATGCGCCTGTGACTGGCTATCTCTCGCTCTACGGCACCAGCGGCATCGAAGAGGCCGAGGACGCCGCACTGTCCGGGAACGATCCCCGGGTGAAGATGCGCTCGCTGGTGGACGGCATCGAGGGCGGGGCCACGCTTGAGCTCACGATCGACGGGCAGGCGCAGCGGGCCGCCTATGAGGCGCTGCGCGCCACCGGGCTGCCCGGGGCCGCCGTCGCGATCGATCCGGGAACCGGCGCGATCCTCGCCATGGTGTCCTTTCCCTCCTATGACCCGAACGTCTACACGAGTTTCGACGGCGCCGAACTCGGCAGGGAGGACAAGCGGCTGCGGAGCGATCCCGGCCGCCCTCTGCTGAACCGGGCGATCCAGCGGAACTACCCGCCCGGGTCCACCTTCAAAGTCGTCACCAGCGCGGCCGCGCTCAGCTCGGAGAAGTACAGGCCGACCACCAACGTCAGTGCACCCGCCGCGCTCCGCCTTCCCGGCACCGACATCTACCTGCGTAATTCCGGTGGTACGGCCTGCGGTGACGGCAATCCGCCGCTGGCCTACGCCTTCAAGGTCTCGTGCGACACCCCGTTCGCGAAGCTCGGCCTCGACCTCGGCCAGGACGCGCTGCGCGAGCAGGCCGAGGCGTTCGGGTTCGGCGACGACCTGGCCGTGCCCATGCCCGTGGCCAGAAGCGTGTATCCGCAGGAGATGGACCGGGCGCAGACCGCGATGTCGGCGCTGGGGCAGTTCGAGGATCGGGTCACCCCGCTCATGATCGCGATGATCTCGGCGGCGGTCGCCAACGACGGCCTGCTGATGCGTCCCTACCTGGTGAAGGAGATCCGGCTCCCCGACGGCACGGTCGTCGACAACACCGAGCCGTCGCCGTATCGCCACACGCTCGGCGCGGACGAGGCCAACCGGCTCACCGCGATGATGGTCACGGTCACCCGGCCCGGCGGTACCGGCGCGGCCGCCGCCATCCCGGGCGTCGAGGTCGCCGCGAAGACCGGCACCGCCGGGAACACCGCCTCCGGTCAGGATCACGCGATCTTCACCGGCTTCGCCCCGGCCGCCTCTCCCCGGATAGCGGTGGGGATTCTCGTGGAGCACGGCGGGTCCGGCAGCCGGGTGGCGGCTTCCATCGCCAAGGCCGTCGTGGAAGCGACGCTGGGAGAGCCGGGCTGATGCCGGTGCGTGGAAAACGGCCCACGGTGCGTGGAAAACGGTCCACCAATTTGAGCGTCCGAAATAGGGCCAAGCCTGGGCATGAGACGGTAATCGGTGTCACACTCTCTGTAACGGTTGACCCGCGACCTTGTTAAGAGCCGATGACACAGGACTCCGCGCGCATCTCCCTCACCGGAGGCAACCTCCCTCTCGAACCCAACGCCTTCATCGGCCGCGAAGCCGACGTGGAAGAGCTCACCGAGCTGTTGGGTGTCGCCCGGGTGGTGACGCTGTGCGGAGCGGGCGGCATCGGCAAGAGCAGGCTGGGGGTCCGGGTGGCGGCCCAGGTGGCGGCCCAGTTCCCCGGGGGCGTCTGGCTGGTGGAGCTGACGGAGGCGGTCCCGGGCGACCTGATCGCGCCCCGGGTGGCCGCCCTGCTCGGGGTGAAGGCCGAGCCGTCGCGCCCGCTGACCGAAACGCTGATCGACGCGCTCGGTGACCGGCGGCTACTACTGATCATCGACAACTGCGAGTCGCTCATCGAGGAGTCCGCGCGGTTCTGCCAGGCGTTGATCACCGCCTGCCCGGGGGTGCGCGTGCTCACCACCAGCCGGGAGCCGTTGCGGGCGGCGGGGGAGACCGTGTGGCGGGTGCCGCCGCTCACGCTGCCCCAGGGTGGCGTCCACGACCTGGCCGTCAGCGAGGCCGTACGGCTCTTCGTCGACCGCGCCACCGCCGCCTCGCGCGGCTTCGCCGTCACCGAGCAGAACGCGAACGACATCGCCAGCCTGTGCGAGGCGCTCGACGGGATGCCGCTCGCCATCGAGCTGGCCGCCGCGCTGTGCCGGGTGCTGACCGTGGAGCAGATCCACGCCCGGATCAGGGACCGTTTCCGGCTCCTGTCCACCGGCGACCGGACCGCCCCGGCCAGGCACCAGACGCTCCGGGCGACCGTCGACTGGAGCTACCAGCAGCTCAAGGAGCCCGAGCGGATCCTGCTGCGGAGGCTGGCGGTCTTCACCGGAGGCTGGACGCTGGACATGGCCGAGCAGGTCTGCGCGGGCAACGGCCTGTGGGCCGAAGACATCCTGCGCGTGCTCTGTGGCCTGGTCGACAAGTCCCTGGTGCTGGCCGACGCGGAGATCGCGGGCGAGACGCGTTACCGGATGCTGGAGACGATCCGCGAATACGCCGCCGAGCAGCTCGACATCTCCGGAGAGGAGACCGAGCTGAGGCGGCGGCACCGGGATCACATGATCGAGATCGCCGGCCGCATCCATCAGATGATCGTCCGCCGCCCCCGCCCGACCTGGGTGGAGATCTGCCCGATGCTGGTCCTGCTGGACGAGTTGCAGGCCAACGTGTGGGCGGCGGTGCGCTGGTCGGCCGAGGCGGGTGATCCGGAGAGCGCGCTGCGCCTGCTGGTCCTGCTCCGCTGGCCGACCATCGCCGGCGGCAGGTTCACCCCCGCCGACCAGTGGCTGGATCGCCTGCTCGCGGTGGAACCGGCGAGGCTGACCCCGCGCGTGCGGGCCGACGCCCTCGTGCTGCGCGGGCAGGTGGCTTTCGGGCAGGGCGACCCCGACACCGCGCAGACCGTCTGCACGGTCGCGGCCGAGCTGTGCCGGGCGACGGGCCTGCACGGGCCGCTGGGCGGCGCGCTCGCCGTCCTGGCCTGGGTGGCCATCTACCAGCGGCGGCCGGACAGGGCCAGGTCCTTCCTGGACGAGGCGCTGGACGCCGTGCACAAGGTCGACGACCCATGGCACGAGATGGTGATCCGTTCCATGGAAGGGACGTTCGCGCTGTCGGAGGGGCGGGCCAAGGAGTCGCAGCGCTCCTTCGAGGCCGCGCTGGCCATCGCGCACGAGCTCGACAACCACTGGGCGGTCCCCGTCGCCCTCATCGGCCTGGCCCAGGTCGCCTGGCTCCGAGGTGACCTGGTGGAGGCCCGCGCCTACTACGAGCAGGCCCTCGACCTGCTCCAGGACATCACGGCCCACTGGGTGACCATCACCTGCCTGTCGGGGCTGGGCCGGATCGCCCTGGCGCAGGGAGACCTCGCCACGGCGCGCGCCAGGCTGATCGAGAGCCTTCGGCTGTGCCTGGGGACGGGCCAGCGGCTCGGCGTGGCCCGGCGGATCGAGGCACTCGCACAGCTCGCCCTGGCCGAGGAGGACGACCGCCGGGCGGTGCGCCTGGCGGGGGCCTCCGCCGCGATCCGGAGCGCGATGAACGGCGCCGTTCTGCCGTCCGGCTTCGGCGCGCGGATGGAGGAGCTGCTCCAGCCCGCCCGGGCACGGCTCGGCGACGCGCTGGTCGCCCAGCTGTGGTCGCACGGCCAGGAGATGACTCAGGAACAGGCGGTCCGCTACGCGTTGCAGTGCGACGAGCGGCCCGACGCGTCCCCGGCCGGCAGGCATCCGGTCGCCGCTCCGCTCACCACGCTCACCTGCCGGGAATGGGAGATCGCCGAACTGGTCGCCAGGGGCCTGAGCAACAAGGCCATCGCCGACGAGCTGGTGATCAGCCCCGCGACCGCGGCCCGGCACGTGGCCAACATCCTGGCCAAGCTCGGCTTCTCCTCCCGCACCCAGGTCGCCACCTGGGTCATCGGCCAAGACCGCCCCTGAGCTCGACCTCCGGCTCACGCACCGCCGGGCGGTCCCGGAAAACGGCTTCGCCGCAGGAGAGTCTCCGGACGCGTCGCCTACACACCCCGCCTACACATCGGCGACCACGCAGATACACCTCGGGATACGCAGTCCGGAGCATGCGCCGGACCCGCTGCCCGCCGTACGGTTCCCTCGTGTTCGACCGATGACGCCCAGCCTTTCGCGTCGCGCCCGCCACGACGGGGGCACGGTACGGCAGGCCCACACCATCCCCGGCGTCTCGGTCGAGCACGCCGGAGCGTCGCGTGTCTCTTTTGAAGGCCGGGGTCTTCTCGGAGGGGTGGGGGCCAAGGCCGCGGGTCACGCGGCGGCGGGCCTGGGTCGCGCAGGGTCCAGGCCCGCCCTCCAGGGCAGGACGAGCCCGTAGAGGAGTCTGCCCTCTGGGCGCCCTTTGTGGAAGGTCTCAGGAAGATCGGGAAGAACGGCCTCGAATACACACTCGGCTGCATACATCTGCCGATGCCCGGACGAAGAGGCCGGCCGTACCGTCGGCGGCATGAGACCCACGTCCGCCAGGAGCACCGTCACGGACGCGGTGTTCGGCTGCGCGTACGAGCGAGGCGACCGGCCCGCGCTGATCGACCTCGGCGCGGGGGTCATGTACGGCTACCGCCGCCTGGTGGGCGAGGTGATGATGGGAGCCTCGGGGCTGGTCCGGCGAGGTGCACGGAGGCGCCAGGTGGCTGGGATCCACGTGGACAACGCCGCCGCCCAGACCTTGGCGGTGCACACCGTCATCGCGGCCGGCGGGGTGGCCGCGCCCGTCGCGTCCAGGAACGGGGAGATCGTCGACCTGCTGGCCCGGTGGGACGCGCGGCTGCTCATCACGACACCTCACCTGGCGGAGACGTCGTTACGGGCCGCCGAGGCCTCACGGGTCCGCCAGGTGATCGCGTTCGGCCGGGCGCGTGACACCGTCGACTTCGCCGACCTGCTGCTGCTCGAACCCGGCCCGTTGCCTCTCCTCGACCCGTCCGACCAGCCCGCGTTGCTGACCGAGGACGGGGGCGTGCTCACCCACGACGACCTGATCGCGCGGATGCACGCGCTGGACGGGATCGCCGAGCTGGGCAAGTCGGACGTTCTGCTGGTGACCTGGCCCCTGACGTGCGTCCTGGCGATGACGACGCTGGTCGGGCTGGCGCTGATGCGCGGCGCGCTGGTCGTGGTGGCTCCTGGTCTCCAGGCCACCGGGCTGTCGGCGACCATCCACGACTTCGGCGTCACCGTCATGGCCCTGTCCGACGGGGCCGTCCAGCGTGTCTAGTGCGGTGACCGCATACCTTCACCGGGTTCGTGGTGTTTCTGGGTGCCGGTACGGCGAGCAGCGGCACGGGCGTGACCGGCGCCTTCGGACGGCGCGCAACCCGGTAGACCTTCCCGGTCACGGCACTAGGGACCGGCCTCGGGAAAAGCACCTCGCGCCCCGGTGCCGCCGGGCCCTCCGAGCCCATCGGGCCGCCCGTGGATCGTCGCCCCCACCCCCGGAACGATCCACGGAACGCCTGTGACACCGGATGCTCAGAAGTTATTCACACACACCTTGACGTCGCTCGGTGGCAAGTGGGTTGATTGATCTACTGACAACGTTGTCATCTTTCTCGGGGGACCTGTGAAACCTCGACCCCGAAGGGACGGGAAGCTATGCGACGACGGTGGATGGCGGCCGTCGCGGTCACCGTGGCAGGCCTGCTCACCCTGACCGCCTGCGGCGACGGCGGCGGCGCCAAGCAGAGCCCGCAGGCCGACGGCAAGAAGAAGGTTGAGGTCTTCTCCTGGTGGACGGGACCGGGTGAGGCCGACGGCCTGAAGGCCATGAAGGACATCTTCGAGAAGCAGAACAGCAACCTGACATTCTTCGACGCGGCCGTGGCGGGCGGATCCGGCGACAAGGCCCGCGCCCTGCTGGCCAGCAAGCTGCAGGCCAACACCCCACCGGACACCTTCCAGGGTCACGCGGGCGCCGAGCTGCAGGGATACATCAAGGCGGGGAACCTGGAGCCGGTCAACTTCCTCTACGACGAGCTCAAGCTGAAGGACGTCTTCCCGCAGCAGCTGATCGACCAGATCAGCGTGCAGGGCCAGATCTACTCGGTCCCGGTCAACATCCACCGCTCCAACGTGATGTGGTTCAACCCCTCCGTGCTGAAGGAGGCGGGCGTCACCGAGGTGCCCAAGACGATCGACGAGTTCGTCGCGGCGCTGGAGAAGGTCAAGAAGACGGGCAAGACCCCGCTCTCGATCGGCTCGGAGTGGACGATGGTCCACCTGCTGGAGAGCGTGCTGCTCGGCTCGCTCGGCACCGACGCCTACAACAAGCTCTGGACCGCGAACTCCGACTGGTCGGGTCCGGCGATGACCAAGGCGCTGAACGACTTCAAGACGATCCTGTCCTATGCCGGAGAGCCTGCCGACGACTGGCAGCCCGCCGCCAAGCAGGTGGCCGACGGTGAGGCCGCCTTCACCATCATGGGTGACTGGGCCTACGGCTACTTCCACAACCCGCCGGACGGCGGCCTGGGCAAGAAGTCCAAGACCGACTTCGACTGGGCGCCGTCGCCCGGCACCGGTGGCACCTTCATGTGGCTGTCGGACAGCTTCACCCTGCCCAAGGGCGCGCCGAACCGGGACGGAGCGGTGGCCTGGCTGAAGGTGGCCGCGAGCAAGGAGGGCCAGGACGCCTTCAACCCCAAGAAGGGCTCGATCCCGGCGCGCAAGGACGCCGACACCTCCCTCTACACCGACTACCTCGCCGACGCGCTGAAGGACTGGGGGAACAACAAGCTCGCCGGATCCATCCAGCACGGCGTCGTCGTCAACGACGCCTGGCGGGTGGCGATCAACGAGGCGGTCGGGTTGTTCCACACCGACAGGGACGTGGCCGCCCTCCAGAACTCGCTGGCCGCCGCCGCGAAGAGCTCGGGTCAGTGATATCCGGTACGGCCCGCGGCATCGCGGGCCGTACCCCGTGGAAGGGGTGTCCGTGACACGGGTGCGCAGGTGGCTGCCGGGGTTGCTGCTGGTCACGCCGTCGATCATCGCCATCGGGGTCTTCGTGTACGGCATGCTCGGCTGGAACTTCCGGCTGGCCATGACCGACAAGCACGACGAGGTCTCCGCGGGGAGTTTCATCGGCCTGGAGAACTTCATCACGCTCTGGGATCAGAAACGCTGGGGCATCTCGGTCAACCACGCGATCGTCTTCACCGTGGTGTTCGTGCTCGGGGCGCTCGCCCTGGGCTGGCTGCTGGCCTTTCTCATGGAGAAGGGGATCAGGGGCGAGGGGACGTTCCGGACGATCTACCTGTTCCCGATGGCGATCTCGTTCGTGGCGACCGGGGTCGTCTGGCGCTGGCTGATGAACTCCGGCCAGGGGGAGCGCGCGGTCGGGCTGAACCGGCTGTTCGACGGCATGGGTCTGGACTTCCTGCAGTGGCAGTGGTTTCGGGACCCGGACTGGGGGATGGCGGCCATGGCCATTCCGGCTATCTGGCAAATGTCGGGATATGTCATGGCGTTGTTCCTGGCGGGCTTCCGGGGCGTCCCGGAGGATCTCCGGGAGGCCGCCCGGGTGGACGGATGCACCGAGTGGCAGGTCTACCGGCACATCGTGCTGCCGCTGCTCCGCCCGGTGACCCTGTCCGCGCTGATCATCCTCGGCCACATCTCGCTGAAGGTCTTCGACCTGATCGTCGCGGTCTCCGGCAAGCAGATCATCACCGACGTTCCCGCGGTGTTCATGTGGGTGGCGGTCTACGACTCCCATGACCCGGCCAAGGGCGCCACCATCGCCTCCTACATCGTGCTCGCGGTGAGCCTGTTCGTCATCCCCTATCTGGCCTGGAGCCTTCGCCGGGAGAGGAAGTCATGACGGCCATACGGACACGGACTTCCCCCGTGCGCGGCCGCGAGCCGGGCGATCGGGCCGGGCGGCGGGTGAACTGGGCGAACGGCGTCCGGCTGGCGTTGCTGATCGCCTTCCTGACGGTTTTCCTGATCCCGGTCTACGTGCTGCTGGTCACCAGTTTCAAGCCGCTGACCGAGGCCGACCCCAGCCGGGCGTGGGCGCTGCCCGAGGTGTGGACGTTCGAGCCGTGGCGGGTGGCCTGGGAGAAGCTCGCGCCCGGCATCTGGAACAGCGTGCTGCTGGCCGTACCGGGTGCGCTGATCTCGGCGGCCCTGGGCTCCATGAACGGCTACGTGCTGTCGAAGTGGCGCTTTCCCGGTGCCGACGTGTTGTTCACGCTGTTCCTGTTCGGCATGTTCATCCCCTACCAGGGGGTCATGATCCCCCTGGTCCAGCTCCTGGTGAGGCTCAACGAGATCACCCAACCCCTCACCGGGACGCCGGGCGTCTTCTACGGGGCGATCCCGGGGCTGCTGCTGGCGCACGTGGTCTACGGCATCCCGATCTGCACGCTGATCTTCCGCAACTACTACGTCACCGTCCCCGACGAGCTCATCGAGGCCGCCCGGGTGGACGGCGCGGGGATGCTGCGGACGTACTGGTCGGTGGTGCTGCCCGTCTCCGGACCGGCCTTCGCGGTGGTGATCATCTGGCAGTTCACCTCGATGTGGAACGACTTCCTGTTCGCCGTCTTCCTCACCGGCCCGCAGAGCTGGCCCACCACGGTCATGCTCAACAACATCGCCGGAGCCCAGACCGTCCCCTACAGCCAGCAGATGGCCGCGGCCCTGCTGGCCTCGGTCCCAACGATGATCGTTTACGTCCTGCTCGGCCGGTTCTTCATGCGCGGCCTCATGGCCGGAGCCCTGAAGGGCTGACAAGGGAGTCGCCCAGCGCGGTGCGGTGATACAGGACGCCGCGGCCGACGCGGCTCCCGGTGACCAGGCCCGCCCCGCGCAGCGCGGCCAGATGGCCGCCGACGGTGCCGAGGCTCAGGCTGAGCAGGGCGACGAGCTGGCTGGTGGTCGCCGGACAGGCCAGTTCGAGCAGGACGCGGGTCCTGGTGCGGCCGATCAGCCCGGCGAGGCCGTCCGGCGTCTCGTGCGGGATCCCCACCCCGCGGGCCGGATAGCTGATCGCGTAGGGCCAGTCGTCCTCCAGATAGGAGCCCACCCCCTTTGAGAGCACGGTCGGCACGAAGAGCAGGCCGCGTCCGCCGAGCCGGTGCGTCTCGTCCGGGCTTTTCGCGTAGACCTCGATGACGCCGTCCGGGTGCCAGCGCACCTGGGGGCCGAGGTCGGCGAGCGCCGCCGCCCAGCCGTAGGTGGCCAGGCGGCCCGCTCGCTGGACCACGTCCCGCTCCAGGATCGCGTGGAAGCGCGGCCACGAGGGCGCGACGATCTCGTCCCAGACGGCCTGCAGCGCGTCGGCGAACAGCTGGACGACATCGGGGGAGAACAACACGTCCATGACGGCCTTCGGGGGCCGCGCCATGCCGTCCAGGTTCCTGGTGATCTCGGCGTGCGCCTGGGCGACCGGGGTGGCCCGCACGGTCGCCAGCTCCACCTCGAAGGAGGTGTTCACCCCCGTCGGTGGCGGCGCGGGGAAGTCGGCGTTGTATCGCCGGTCACGGAACAGCGACACCATGGGCCGCAGGCCAGGCCGTTCGGCCAACAGGTTCTCGTACGGCTCCCGCGCCCGGTCTGTCCAGGCGCGCCATGTTCCGGCTTCCCTCTTCCCGGACAGAAGCCAGAGCATGTGCTTGGTCACCATGAGCGGGGAGATGGCGAACCTGCTCGCCGCGATGTCCTGGGGGCTGACCTCGATCCGGTAAACCATCGCACGACCTTTCGGATATATCCGAAAGCTTAGCCACCCGCCCCCGGCCACCCGATCATGGCGCGCATGACCCCCACACCGATGACCACCTCACAAGAACGCGCCGCGACCTACGGCGAGGTCTTCGCGAACCGTGAGTTCCGGGTGCTGTTCGGCAGCTTCGCACTCCTGGTCGCCGGAGACCAGGTCAAGATAATGGCCCTGTCGGCGCTGGTGTACGCGCGGACCGGGTCGCCGGGACTGTCCGCCGCGACATACATGCTGGGCTTCCTCCCGTTCATCGTCGGCGGGACGTTCCTGCTCTCGCTGGCCGACCGGATCAGGCCGCGCACGATGATGATCATCGGTGAGCTGGTCCGGCTGGTGACCTGCCTGCTGCTGGCCTTCGCCGGGCTGCCCGTCTGGGCGATGCTGGTGCTGATCCTCGTCACCGGGCTGTTCTCGCCGGTCTTCATGGCGGCTCGCAGCGCCCTGCTGCCCGAGCTGCTGCCGGGCGACGCGTTCGTGCTGGCCAGGTCCGTGCTGTCGATGACCGCCGCCGGGTCGCAGATCGGCGGTCTCGCCCTGAGCGGCGGCATCCTCGTGGCCGCGGGCCCCGCCGGGGCGCTGTCCGTCACCGCCGCCCTGTCCGCCGTGGCCGCCGTTGTGCTGCGGTTCGGCCTGCCCGACTTCCCCGCCCGGGGCGTGGGGGAGGGCGGTGCCGTACGGGAGACCCTGCGGGTCAACCGGAGCCTGCTGGCGGACGCGAGGGTGCGCGGGCTGCTGCTCGCCCAGTGGCTGCCGGTGTCGCTCGTGACGGGAGCCGAGGCGATGCTCGTCCCCTACCTGGGCGACACGGCCGGGATCGCGCTCGCCTCCGCGTCCGCGGGCCTGGCGCTCGGCAACTTCGTCGTCGGCCGGTTCGCCCCGCCCCACGCGCGCGAGCGGCTGGCGCTGCCGCTCGCGGTGCTGGCGGGCGTGCCGCTGCTCGGGTTCGCCTTCCAGCCGGGGCTTGCGGGAGCCGCGCTGATCGCCCTGCTCGCCACGGCGGGCACCGCCTACCAGCTCGGCCTGCAGCGGAGGTTCGTGGAGGCGGTGCCGGAGGAGGTCAGGGGGCAGTCCTTCGGCCTGGCGAGCGCGGGGACGATGACCGGCCAGGCGGTGGGCGCCGCCCTGGTGGGAGGGGCCTCCGAGCTGAGCAGCCCGCACATGGCGGTCGTCCTCGCGGGGGTCGCGATCATCGGGTGTTCTCTCGCGCTGTACCGCCACCTCAGGCCCGCGGCGGAAGCTCTCCCGACCCTCGGGGGATGAGCCGGGTCGGCAGCACGATCCGCTCGGCGACGCCCGGTTTGCCCGCGATGCGGCGGAAGAGCAGCTCCGCCGCGGTCCGGCCGAGTCCGGCCGGGTCCTGGGCCACCACGGTCACCCCGGGGATCAGCAGGTCGGCCAGTTCGAAGTCGTCGAACCCGACCATGGGGAGCCGGTGCCCGGTGCGCAGCACGGCCACGGTGATCCTGCCGTTGCCGGTGAACACCGCCGTGGGCGGGTCGTCGCCGGAGAGCATCCGGGACAGCGCGGCCCCGGCCTGCCCGGCCGGCCCCATCGCGATCAGCGACTCGTCGGCGGCGAGGCCCGCGTCGCCGAGGGCGCGGCGGTAGCCGTACAGGCGCTCGGTGGCGGTGAAGATGGACGCGCTGTCGCCGAGGAAGGCGACGCGGCGGTGGCCGTGCCGGATCAGATGACTCACCCCGGCGTACGTGCCGCCCTTGTTGTCGCAGGTCACCGTGTCCACGTCCAGCCCTCCCGGCCGGTCGGCGAAGACGGCGGCGATGCCCGCGTTGAGCTCGGGCCTCAGGTATTCGTGGTCGGACCCGGCCGGCACGATGATCAGACCGTCCACCCGGCGGGAACAGAAGGTGAGGACGAGCTCCCGCTCGCGCCTGGGCTCCTCTCCGGAGGAGGCGCTGAGCACCAGCGAGCCGTGCCGGAGCGCCACATCCTCGACCGCGCGGCTGATCCCGGAGTAGAACGGGTCGGCCACGTCCTCGATGACCAGGCCGATGCTCGCGGTACGGCCCCGCCGGAGCACCCGTGCACTCTCGTTGCGCCGGTAGCCGAGCCGTTCGATGACGGACAGGACATGTTCGGCCGTGGCGGAGTTGACTCCCGGCTCCTCGTTGACGACCCGGGAGACGGTCTTGAGTGCGACCCCGGCCGCCACCGCGACATCCTTCATGGTGGGCCGTCCACGGATACTGTCTGCCACGGCCCGATCATCGCCCAAGTCCCGCCCGTTGACAACGTTGTCATCATCTCCGGGAGCAGCCGGAGACCGCGTTCACGCCTGTGTCTTCGCGTGGGCGTCGAGCGCCCGGTCGACGAAGACTCCGGCGGAGCCCAGGCAGCTCGACGGGTCCAGGGCGGAGTCCACCTCTCCGAACGCCAGGTCCACGCGGGGATCGGCGAGCAGCGCCTCCCGCAGCGTCACGCCCTCGGCGGCGGCCCTGGCGCAGGCGGCGTCCACCAGCTCGCGAGCCTGGGGCGTGCCACCGAGCCGGGTGACGACGTGCTCGGCCATCACCAGCCCTCCGGTCACGTCGAGGTTGCCCTGCATCCGTACGGTGTCCACGACCAGGCCCTCCAGCACCTCATGAAGCCAGGACGCGGCGCTGCCGGTCAGCCGGAGCAGCTCGCTCAGCGTCTCCCACTCGGCCTGCCAGGGCCCGGCGGCCCGCTCGTGCTCCTGCACCATGCCGCCGAGCACCGAGGCCACCAGCCCGGGAACGCGCTGGACGCAGGCGAGCGCGGACATCGCGCCCACCGGGTTGCTCTTGTGCGGCATCGCGCTGGAGCCACCCCGGCCGGGAGCGGAAGGCTCGGAGACCTCCCCCACCTCGGTCTGGGCCAGCAGCTTCACATCGGCGGCGATCTTGCCGAGGGTCCCGGCGGTCGTGCCGAGGGCGCATGCCAGCCAGGCGACCGGGGCGCGGTCGGTGTGCCAGGGGAGGACCGGCTCGGCCAGTCCCAGCTCGGCCGCCAGGCGAGGCGGCACCTCGTGGCCCCGGTCGCCGAGGACGGACAGGGTGCCTGCCGCTCCGCCGTACTGGACGGGCAGACGCAGGTCCGCCAGCCCCGCCCGCGACCGGTCGAGCGCGCTCAGCCAGCCCGCGGCCTTCAGCCCGAAGGTGACGGGCACGGCGTGTTGCAGGAGCGTGCGCCCGGCCATCACGGTGTCGCGGTGCGTCCGAGCCAGCCGCGCACAGGCGTCGGAACAGGCCGACAGGTCGGCCAGGAGTGGCGCGACGGCGCGCGCGGCGACCAGCATCGACGCCGTGTCGTTGATGTCCTGGCTGGTCGCGCCGTAGTGCACGAACCGCCTCAGGTCGGGCTCGACCCGCTCGCGCAGGGCGGCGACCAGGGGGATCACCGGGTTCCCGGCCGGGGCGGCCGCGCCGCCCAGCTCGGCCAGGTCGAAGAACTCAGGGCGGCAGGCCTTCTCCACCGCCGCGGCCGCCTCGTCCGGTACCAGGCCGATCCCCGCCTGGGCGGCGGTCAGTGCCGCCTCGACGTCCAGCATCGCGGCCAGCCAGGCCGCGTCCGAGACCTCCGGCGAGACCCCGCCCCTGGCGAACATCCCCGAGAACAGCCCGTCGCGTGCTGACGAGGTCATGCTCACCTCCTGATGTGTTGACCACAACAGAGTGTCACGTGCGCAGGTGGGCGTCCCGGGCAACCGGCAAACGCCTTCGGGGGCGAGGCCGTGTCGCTCCCGCCGGACGGCCGTGTGCCCGGTCTCTCGCGGGGGAGCGGCCGGAGGCGTTCCGGCGATCACGGACGTCACGAGGGGCCCGCTGAGGAGCCCGCTTGCGCCCCCCGCCCCGACCCCCGTCGCCGGGGCTGTGGGAGAGTGGGGCAATGTCTGAGCGGGGAGTCAGGGTGTCGCGGGTGCTGCTGATCGCGGGATTCGTGCTCGCCTCGCTCAACCTGAGGCCCGCGCTGGCCGGGATCTCGCCGGTGCTGGGCGAAATCATGGACGACCTGGGGCTGAGCGCCGCCGGGGGCGGGGCGATCACCACGATCATGGTCGTCTGCCTGGGAGTGCTCGGCCCGCTCGCCCCGCCGCTCGCCCGCCGGTTCGGCCTGGACCGCACGCTCATGGCCGGGTTGCTGATCCTGGCCGCCGGGGTGGTGCTGCGCGGCGCGGGCGACGTCCCGGCGCTCTACGCGGGCGCGGCCGTCGCGGGTGTGGCGATCGCCATCATGAACGTGGTCATGCCCGGCATCGTCCGGCAGCACTTCCCCGCGAGGATCGGCCTGTTCACCGGGATATACGTCTCCGGTCTCGTCCTGGGCTCCGCCGCGGCGTCCGGGCTGATGGTCCCCCTGGAACGTGCCACCGCGTACGGCTGGCGCGAGGTGACCGCGATGACCGCGATCCCGGCGATGGCGGCGGCTCTGCTCTGGCTGCCCCAGACGCTGCGGCCCCCGGCGCGCCAGGAGACCGTGCCGAGGCCGTTCCACATGCTGCTGCGCACCCCGATGACCTGGTTCGTCACCTTCTACATGGGCCTGCAGTCGCTGACCTTCTACATCGTGCTGGCCTGGGTGCCGACGATCTTCCGGGACGCGGGGATTCCCGCGGACCAGGCGGGATACCTGCTCAGCCTGACCAACCTGGCCCAGGTGGTGGCCACTCTCACGGTCCCGGTGCACGCGGGACGGGCAAGATCGCAGGTGCCGCACGTCACGGCCGCCGCCGTGCTCACCATCGCCGGGTACGCCGGCGTGCTGGCCGCCCCGGTCACCGTCCCCTGGCTGTGGATGATCATCCTGGGCCTGGGACAGGGAGCCTCGATCGCGCTGGCCCTGCTCATCATCACGCTCCGCGCCCCCGACCCCACCTCGGTGACCGCGCTGTCGGCCGTCGCCCAGTCCGCCGGATACCTGCTCGCGGCGGTCGGCCCGTTCCTGATCGGCGTTCTCCACCAGGCCTCGGGTGGTTGGACGTGGCCGTTGCTGGCCGGTCTCGGCGCGTGCGCGCTCCAGCTGGCCGTGGGATTCCTGGCCGGCCGCCCGGTGGCGTCCGCCCGGACGGAGAAGGCCCACCGTTACCTGAAGTGTGATCGAATGTGAGCACCCATCAGGCAGCCCGCGACTTACGCCGCGAACGTTCTCCCGGAGGGAGTTCCCGCTTCTCCGCCGACCGCCCACCATCGGTGGGTCTCACACCGGCTCCACGGGCGTTTTCCGTCTCCCCGCAACTCTGGGCGACGTCGTGCTCATACCGGGCCGCCAGCGCGGCCAGGTTGCGCGCGGCGTTGGCGTCCCGATCCAGGACCAGGCCACAGGCCGCACAGGAGTAGGTGCGCTCGGACAGGGCGAGCTTGGCTTTCACCGCGCCACAGCCGGAACACGTCTTGGAGGAGGGGTACCAGCGGTCGGCCACGATGAGCCGCCCGCCGCGCCAGGCGGTCTTGTAGGTGAGCTGCCTGCGGGTCTCGGCCATGCCGACATCGGCGATGGCGCGAGCCAGCCGCCGGTTCTTTGTCATCCCGGCCACGTGGAGGTCTTCGACCACGACCGTGCCATAGGTCGCCGCCAGCCGGGTGGTGAGCTGGTGCAGGCCGTCGCGCCGCTGGGCGGCCACCCGGGCGTGCACCCGGGCCAGGTGAATCTTGGTTTTGTGCCAGCGCTTGGAGGCCTGGCGTCTGCTCCCGTCCGGGGTGCGCGGCCCGGCGCGGCGGGCGAGCCGCTTGTTGAGTTTGCGGAGTGTGCGCAGCGCCGCGCGGTGGTGTTTGGGGTTGTCGACCGTCTCGCCGGTGGACAGCACCGCCAGCGCCCTCACCCCGAGATCCACCCCCACCACCGCGTCCGGCTGGGCCAGGGCGCGGTCGTCGCGGTCGATCTGGCAGGTGAACGCCACGAACCAGCGCCCCCCTCGAACCGGATGGTGGCCGACAGGATCCGGCCCGTCCCGCGTTCCAGGTGCCGGGCCAGTTTGCGGGTGGACTCGGCCGTGCGGATCGTGCCCAGCCGGGGCAGCGTGACGTGACGGCGGTCGGCCTCCACCCGGATCGTCCCGGTGGTGAACCGGCACGACAGCGCGGCGCGATGCTTGGACTTGAACCGGGGAAACCCGACCGGGTTTCCTTTCCGGCTGCCGTTGCGGGAGGCGGCCCAGTTCTTCAACGCCCGCGCCAGAGCGTCCAGGCCCGTGTTGTAGGCCTCCTTGGAGTTGTCCGCCCACCACGGCGCGATGCGGCCCTTGGTGGCGTTCCACGCCCGGCGCAGGGCGTACAGCGACCACGGCACCTCGGTCAGCAACTCCTCCGGCACCTCGGAGGACTGCTCGGCCGCCCGTTGGTCGAGCGCATCCTTGACCAGGGCAAGCCCCCAGTTGAACGCGAACCGCGCCGCGCCGCAGTGCGACGCCAACGCGGTGGCCTGCGCGGGGGTGGGGTCGAGGGCGAACCGGTAGGCCTGGGCAACCTTCACGAGGGCACCCGGGCATACGGCGCGGCCCCGCGAGAGTCGGCTGGGCCGGGGTCGTCCACGACGATCGTGCCGGTGGGCAGACGGCGCGCCGGGACGGGCATCTTGCCCTCCCGGAACCATCGGTAAGCGGTTTGCGGGTGAATGCCCTGCGACCGCGCCCACTGGGCAAGCTTCACACCCTCATCGAAACATGCGGTCACTCACGTTCGCCCGCGTTTTCTCAAACAGTTCTGAACCCCCTGTGACAGGGCCGTCCCCCGCGGTAGGCCCGTCTCCTGCCTCCTCGACGTCCCTCCTGTCCACCTCGGCGTGCGATACCCGTTGGGTTGAAGGCACCTGGCGGCCATCTCCCGCTCCTACGGTCCTTGACATGATCCGTAGGCTCCTGGCCGTGACGATGGCCGCCCTCGTGGGCGGTACCGTCGCCGTTGTGCTGCAACAACCCGAACCCGCGACGGCCGATCACCGTGGCCGCGACCCCATCGTCATCGGACACCGGGGTGCGAGCGCGCACCGGCCCGAACACACGCTGCTCTCCTACGAGACCGCCATCGCGCTCGGCGCCGACTACATCGAGCCCGACCTGGTCTCCACCAAGGACCACGTGCTGGTGGCCAGGCACGAGAACGAGATCTCCGGCACCACCGACGTCGAAAGCCGTCCCGAGTTCGCGGCTCGCCGTACCACCAAGACGATCGACGGGCGCCCGGTGACCGGCTGGTTCACCGAGGACTTCACCCTCGCCGAGCTGAAGACGCTCAAGGCCGAGGAGCGCATCCCCGACCTGCGCCCGGACAACACCGTCTTCAACGGCATGGCCCAGATCCCGACCTTCGAGGAGATCGTCCAGCTCGCGCAGCGCCACGGCGTCGGCGTCTACCCCGAGACCAAGCACCCCAGCTACTTCGACTCCATCGGGCTCTCCCTGGAGGAGCCGCTGCTGGAGGTGCTCACCCGGTACGGCTGGCACGGGCGGCGCGACCCGGTCTTCATCCAGTCGTTCGAAACGGCCAACCTCCGCGAGCTCAGGAAGAAGACCCGGCTGCCGCTGATCCAGCTGATCGCCGCCACCGGTGCGCCGTACGACTGGACGGCGGCCGGAGACCCGCGCACCTACGACACCATGGTCACCCCCGAGGGGTTGCGCGAGGTGGCGGACTACGCGGACGGCGTCGGCGTGGACACCCGGCGGATCGTCCCTGCCGGCCCGGACGGCCGCCTCCTGGAGCCCACCACGCTCATCGACGACGCCCACCGGGTCCGCCTGAAGGTCCACACCTGGACCATCAGAAACGAGAACTCCCAGCTTCCGGTGGACTTCCGGCTCGGCGACCCGGCCAATCCCGCCTTCCCGCGCGCCACGGGCAACGTCATGGGCTGGCTGGAGAAGCTCTATCGGCTCGGTCTGGACGGCGTCTTCGCCGACGACCCGGGCATGGCCCGGGCCGTCAGGGAGCGGGTGCTGTAGGACTCTCCCTAGGCGACGGCGGCCTCGTCCATCCGCTCGATCTCGTCCATGGGACGCAACTCGTCGGCGTAGCTGACCGAGACGCGGCGCATCACTCCGCTGTCGCTGATCGAATACTGGCCGAGGCGCCAGAGCGGCGGCGAGTAGGCGTGGATCGAGACGCTGCCGTCCACCGCGCCGGTCAGCCGGTGGATGTGGTCGGGGCCGAAGGAGAACGACTCGCCGGCCGAGACGACGGTCTCCATGTGTTCGCCGCCGATGCGGGGGTTGCACTCCAGCAACGTCCCGGCCACCACCCGGACCGCGCCGGAGGAGATGTCGTGGTCGTGCCAGCCGGTGTCGTCCTCGGGCCGCCAGCACAGGAGCCAGACGTCGACGTAGGCGTCCCGGTAGAGGGAGGCGTAGTGGCGGCCTCCCTCTTCGGGGAAGTTCACCTGCTCCTCCCACAGGGACGGGTCTGCGGCCAGTTCGTCGACCAGGTCGCGAAGTTCGCGCCGGTCGAGGGCGCGGGCGGGAAGGGCCTCGTAGCTCATCGCCGGCCTCCGGACAGCTCACAGCGCTCACGGCCCTGGGACTGGTTCACTTGCTCGACTCCTTTCGGTTCAGCAGGCGGTTGGGGTTGGTGACCGCGATGGCGTGCCGGGCGGCGTCGCCGAGCGCGGGGTCGGGGGCTTCGGCGTAGGGCTGGTCGGAGCCGTTGACCACGACGTCGACGCCGAGCTCGCGGATGATCGCGTCGATGGCGCGCGGGCCGTAGGAGGAGGTCTCCACGAACGTCTCGGGGTCCACCAGGCCCCGGCCCTCACCGCCCCGGTTGATCAGCCGCTCGGAGTGGAGCGGGGCCAGCCCGGCCAGCAGCGCGAAGCAGACCCGTAGCCCCGGGTGGCGCGGGCGGCCGAACGTGGCGAAGGCGAACCAGGCGGCGTGCATCTGCTGCACGTACGGCACGACGGCGGGCCACCAGCCGGGCCCCCCGGGCTCGGCGGCGGGACCGGGATGCACGAAGAGCGGCAGGTCGCGCTCGGTGAGCACGTCGAGCAACGGGGCGACCCTCGCGAGGTCCTCCGCGTTCCGTACGGCTGTCGCCGGTAACTGCAGCCCGGCGAGCCCGTGGTCGAGGGCCTTGGCGAGCCTGGGCGGGTCGATGTGGCTGAGGCAGGTGGCGGCCCATGCGCCGAACGGGGCGGGCAGGGCGCGGGCGTCCTCGTGGTAGGCGTCGATGATCGGCCAGGCGTCCTCGGGTGGCAGCGACTCGATGCCGAGCGGGCTGGACAGTGAGACCAGGGCCAGATCGAGGTTCTCGTTCAGCGCCAGACGCCTGGTGAGGTCGTGGTCGTCGGGATTCACCTCGTAGGCGGGCTCGCCGTCCAGGTGGAGGGTCCAGCCGTCGAGACGCGGCGAGGCGGTGCGACGCCGTAGCGCGTCCACGAACGCGGGCGCCCACAGATGCTGGTGCACGTCGACGGTCATCTCCCTCCTCCTTTCGAGGTATTCCCTACCTAGAATATAGGTAACCTGTCTGACCTTACTACTCACCCGGATGACACGGTTCACTGAAACGGTTCACTGAACCGTTTCAGTGAACCGTTTCACTTAATGTCTGTCAATGCCTGACCAAGCTGATGCGACAGAGGACACCCCACGGAAAGGTTGGAGGCATAGGCTGGCCTGATGTCCCAGCCCCGGAAACGAGCGACGATACGTGAGGTGGCGAAGGCGACCGGCCTCTCGCCGGCCTCGGTTTCGTATGCCTTGCGCGGCATGCAGGTATCCGAGGAAACCAAGGAGCGGGTGCGCCGGGCCGCCGCCGAGCTCGGCTACGAGGCTGATCCGATCGCCCGCGCGCTGGCCAGCGGCCGGACGGGGATGATCGGCCTGCTCTGCGGCTCCCTTGAGGACCTCTGGCAACAGGCACTGGCCGTCGGCATCGGCCGGGCGCTCAAGGACAACGATCGCTATGCGCTCATACTGGACGCCGCGGGTGACCCGGCCCGAGAGCGCACGCTGGCCCGGCAGCTTCGTGACCAGCGGGTGGACGCTCTCATCGTGCAGCCGGTGGACCCGGCGGCGCCACTGTGGAACGAGCTGTGCGAGAGCCTGCCGGTGGTGTCCATCGGTGACGCGCTGGCCGGGGCCCGCACGGCGGGAGAAGTCGTCTTCGACAACCGCGCCGGGGTGACCCTGGCGCTGGAGCACCTGCGAGACCGGGGTCACCGGCGCGTCGCCGTTCTCACCCCGACCCGGGCCAGCACCCCTGACCGGCCCGCCGACGTGCATGTCCTGGCCGAGGCGGAGCGGCTGGGGCTGGACATAGAGGTGGCCACCGCGCCCCAGGCGTTGACGGCCGCCACCGACGTCGCCCGTCAGATGCTGGCCGACGGGCACCGGGCGTTCTTCTGTTTCGCCGACTCGATCGCCTACGGGGTGTACGCGGCGTCGGCCGAGCAGGACCTGCGGATTCCTTTCGACGTGTCCGTGATGGGCTACGACGACCACCCGATGTCGGGCCTGCTCAGCCCTGGGCTGACCACCGTCGACTGGGACATCGACGGCATCGTCCGCGCGGCCGTCCGCATGGTCGTGGCCGCCGCCGACGGCAACACCCGCCGGCGGCGCATCGTCCAGGCCCCCGAGCTCCGCGAGCGCGGCTCGGTCGGCTGAGCCCCGAGCCGGCTCAGTCGCCGAGCACCAGGTCGAGCAGCCAGCTCACCAGGCCGACGATGATCGCTCCCCAGAACGCGGCCCAGAAGCCCTCCACGTGGAAGGGCAGTTGGAGCTGGGCGGCGATCCAGCTCGTGAGCAGCAGCAGGCCGGCGTTCACGACCAGGGCGAACAGCCCGAGGGTGAGCACGTAGAAGGCACAGCCGAGGACCTTGATGATCGGCTTGAGGACCGCGTTGACCAAGCCGAAGACGAGGGCGACCGCGACGAGCGTGCCGATCTGGGTGGTGGTGGTCGAGGCGGACACCGTGATGCCGCTCACGATCCGGGTGGCAGCCCATAAGGCGGCTGCGACGGCCAGGACCTTAATGACGATTCTCATTTTCGGCATCCTCGCACGGAGATTGGATGAGCGATAGATCCGTGCTGTCGGGAGCCCGAGGGGCGGCTCCGTGCATGATCGACCCGGACTCTGGGCAAGAGGGGCGTGAGGGGGTGAGTCTGTTGGAAACGGACGAGCTTGAGGCGCTGTCGGCCCACGAACTACATGATCGCGCGGTCCGTTACGCCGTGCGCCACGGAGACCTCGCCTTCCTGTGGGAGCTGCTCAAGGTGATTCCGGCGGCGGAGGCGTCCGCGGGAAACGAGGGAGAGACGGTCAACGACCTCAGCCGGGTGTCGGCGCTGCTCAGCGATGCCATGGCGTCCGGTGAGGGCGAACTCGGCGAGGCCTTGCGCCCGTTCTACATCGATTATCTGTCCAAACATCCAGAAGCCTAGGCTGCTGTCCGCTCTGACCGTTTCGATAGGCTGATCGGCCAGAGTTATGGGAGGAGCGTCATGGCGTTGGTGAATGTGGAACGAACCGAGAACGGCTTCGTGGCTCGCAACGATCGCGGGGCCGAGGTCGCCATGGGCGGCGGCGACGAGAAGGGGGTGTTCACTCCCGTGGAGCTGCTGCTCGCCGCGCTCGGCGGATGCAACATCGTCACGGTTGAGCCGCTCACCGCCCAGCGCGGCCACCGGCTGGTTCGCCTGGCGATGACCGTCCAGGCGGAGAAAGTCGAGCCGACGCTGCTCGGGCCGATCACCATCACCTACGATGTGGAGCTCCCCGAGGGAGATGAGAAGGCCGACGAGGTCTTCCGCGCGGTCGCTCACCGTGTGGAGGAGAAATACTGCACGGTGAGCCGGGCGCTGCGGGAGAACAGTGAGGTCAGGCTCGAACTGCCCGAATAGCCGGGTGTGCCGCCCAGGCCGTGGACGGTGGTCGTGACCGCGAGCCTGGCACGGCTATACCGGGTCAAGTATGGGTGTAGGGCCAAAATCAACCCTTGTATGACGCGCTCGTTACATTCGGCTCGGTACTGTTGAAGCAGGTCAAGGGGTTCTGCGAAGCCCGGGGGGAGCATTGCAGAGACTTTTCACCGGATAAGGACGCGAGGGGGATCGCGTCCCTGAGCGGAGCCGCCGGCGTCTTGGGGGAGACAAAGGATCAGGCCCGCGAGGAGGCCGGAGCCGGACAGTTGGGGGACTGTCCGGCTCCGAGTCTTTCAGGGATGGGGCCGGACGGTTGGGGGACCGTCCGGCCCACTTCTTTTCGGGGTCACCGAGCGGACATCTGATGTGCACCCGCACCGAAGCTGCTGCTAGAGTTACCTCCGTCGCAAGCGCCGCTAGCTCAGTTGGTTAGAGCAGCTGACTCTTAATCAGCGGGTCCGGGGTTCGAGTCCCTGGCGGCGCACTCGATGCCAAGGGCGCCCTCCACATCGTGGAGGGCGCCCTTGGTCGTTCTGGGCTCCAATGACCGGGCCGGGCCAACTGCACCGGCCGGCCCGCGGTCAATTCCCACTACGCCGCCACGGTGTGATCCCGAGCGCGGTCAGCACGGCTCGTGCCTTGACCTCAATATTGGTTGAGGTTGCAAGCTGGAGGCCGGTAAAGACGAGTGAAGGGGTTGTCGATGAAGGCCGCTGCTTTTTCCGAGTTCGGTGGACCCGAGGTGCTGCGGGTGATGGAGGTCGAGACGCCCGAGGCGGGCGAGGGCCAGGTGAGGGTGCGGGTCAAGGCCGCGGGCGTACAGCCGTTCGACGTGGCCGTGAGGCAGGGCTGGACTCCCGCCGGGGTGACGGGAGACCTGCCGAGGATTCCCGGAAACGAGTTCTCGGGAGTTGTCGACCAGGTGGGCGCGGGGGTCGAGGGGCTCTTGCCCGGTGACGAGGTGCTGGGCTTCACCCTGCTGAACGCCTATGCCGAGTACGTGGTGGTCCCCGCCGAGAACGTCACGGCCAAGCCCGCGAACATGCCCTGGGAGGTGGCGGGCGGCTTCACCGCCGGAACCCAGACCGCGCACATCGCTCTGAAGCAGCTGGGAGTGGGGGAGGGGAACACGGTTCTGATCCATGCCGCGGCAGGCTCGGTCGGCACCGCGGCGGTGCAGCTCGCCCGGCTGTGGGGGGCCGAGGTCATCGGTACCGCACGCGAGGAGAACCATGACTATCTGCGCTCCCTCGGGGCGATTCCCGTCACCTACGGCGAGGGCCTGCTGGAGCAGGTGCGCGAACTGGCTCCCGGAGGAGTGGACATGGTCCTGGACGGCGCGGGCGGCGCGGCACTCGACGTGTCGCTGCGGCTGGTGAAGGGCGACCGCGTCGTCACGCTGGTCGAGCACGCCAAAGCCGAGGAGCTGGGCGTCCAGGTGACTCAGGGGGTACGGCTGGCCTCCCGCCTCGCCGAGCTCGCGGATCTCTATGCCCAGGGCAGGCTCACCTTCCCCGTCCGCCGGGCCTATCCGCTGGACCAGGCCGCGGACGCTCACCGCGAGGTCGAGACCGGCCACGGCCGCGGCAAGGTCGTCCTCGCCGTCGGCTGACAAGACGGGAACCTCCCCAGGGAGGTTCCCCTCGGCAGATATGCCGGGACGTATGGCCTTGCGAACCTAATCTTTAGTAAGGTTTCTTGTTAATAACGTGCTATCCGTCGGCCGTTGGACATCTCTCGCCTGTTCCCCGTCAGGAGGAGTCCACGTGCGTCCACGACACAAGATGGCCACCGGAGCCGCCGCGCTCACCGCCGGATCCCTGCTCGCCCTACTGCCGTCCGCCCCGGCGGTCGCCCACGGATCCATGTCGAACCCGCCCAGCCGTGCCTACGTCTGCAAGACGGAAGGGCCGGAAACCCCCAGGTCGGCGGCGTGTAAAGCGGCGATAGAGGCCGGTGGCACCCAGGCGTTCTACGACTGGAACGAGGTCTCCCGGCTTGAGGCGGGAGGCAACCATCGCGCGATCATTCCGGACGGCAAGCTGTGCGGCGCCGGGCGCGACAAATACCGAGGTCTGGACCTCACCAGAGCCGACTGGCCCGCCACGCGGGTCTCTCCGGGACCGTTGACGATCACCTACCACGCGACCGCGCCCCACGCGAACAGCAACTTCGAGTTCTACATCACCAAGCAGAGCTGGGACCCGACCCAGCCGTTGCGCTGGTCGGATCTGGAGCACATCAAGACGTTCACCAACCAGAACCCCAGCACGTTCACCAACTGGACGATCAACCTCCCGCAGCGGAGCGGACGCCAGCTCATCTACTCGATCTGGCAGCGCGTGGTGGGCAGCACCGAGGCCTTCTACACCTGCTCCGACGTGGACTTCGGCGGCGGTAACCCGACCCCCACGCCCACTCCGACCCCTACTCCCACGCCCACGCCGACCCCGACGCCCACGCCGACCTCGACCCAGCCGGGCGGCACCTGGAGCGCGGGCGTCGCCTACACGGCCGGCGCGCGGGTGACCTACGGTGGCTTGACCTACCTGTGCCGGCAGTCGCACACCTCGCTGCCGGGGTGGGAGCCGCCGAACGTCCCCGCCCTGTGGGAGCTCGTCTGATCCATGGTGACCGGGGCGGTGGGGTGCCCCGGTCCGAGCATCCGTCTCTTCAGAGGTTTTCGTCAGGAGTGTCCCGCCGGCTTCCTCTCCGAGCCGAAGCCCGGGCTTTCGCGCTCTTCGCGATCAAGGAGTTTCGATGAAACGCGCGGTCCTGGTCGTTCTGGGCATACTCCTCCTGGCCGGCTGCGGCGCCCACAGCATCCAGGAGCTTCGCGGCGGACATGCGGGGCATGGCGGGCCTGCGGGGCACGGCGGCGCGAGCACGGGCGTGGGCGTGAGCACGGGTGCGGGTGCCAGTGCGAGTACGGGCGTGGGTGTGAGCACGGGTGCGGGCGGGGGCTTCAACCCCGCCGACGTGATGTTCCTGCAGATGATGGTGCCCCACAACGGTCAGGGCGTGGGGCTGGTACGGCTGGCGCGGGGCCGTGCCGCCCGGCAGGAGGTCAGGACGCTGGCCGAGGCGATCGCCACGACCCAGGAAGTGGAAGCGGCGTCGATGGCCGCCTGGCTGCGGGGCTGGGGTCAGCCCGCCACGGCGGAAGCCGAGGAGCACGCGGCCCACGGCGGCATGCCGGGAGTGAGCGAGGAGGAGATCGCCGCCGTCGCGGGCGCGGCGCCGGCCGACTTCGAGAAGAAGTTCCTCAACATGATGATCGCCCAGCAGGACGACGCCATCCAGATGGCCAGGGTGGAGACGGCCACCGGCCTGAACGCCGAGGTGAAGAAGCTGGCGGCGCGGATCGAGGCCTCACGCGCGGCGCAGATCAAGCAGATGCTGGCGCTGCTGGGCCAATGATCGATTTGGCCGCGCACTCCGCTATATGCAATATTTCCTACTGAATATAAGGGAAATATTGGAGAGTCATGCGTAAGTTGTTCGGGGTTGTGGCCGGTCTGATCCTGGCCGGAGCTCTCACGGCGTGCGGTGGAACCTCGGCCGACACGGCCGGGTCCGCCACCGCACCCAAGGCCGACGCCCCGCTCAAGGTCGGGGTGAACCCCGTGCCCCATGGTGAGGTGCTCAAATACGTCAAGGACAACCTGGCGGCCAAGGCCGGGCTGAATCTGGAGATCGTCGAGTTCACCGACTATGTCCAGCCCAACACCCAGCTCGACGAGGGACAACTGGATGCGAACTACTTCCAGCACATCCCCTACCTGGAGGAGTTCTCCAAGGGCAAGAACATCAAGCTGAGCTGGGTCGCTCCGGTCCACATCGAGCCGCTCGGCCTTTACTCCAAGAAGATCAAGAATGTCTCCGAGCTCGCCCAGGGTGCCTCGGTGGCCCTGCCGAACGACACGAGCAACCTGGGCCGTTCGCTCAAGCTCCTCGCGGACAACGGCGTGATCACTCTGAAGGAGGGGGTCGGCGTCAAGGCCACCGAGCGCGACGTGGCCGGAAACCCCAAGGGGCTGCAGTTCAAGCCGCTGGAGGCCGCCCAGCTGCCCCGCTCCCTGGAGGACGTGGATGCCGCGATCATCAACGGCAACTACGCCCTGGAGGCCGGTCTCCAGCCTGCGACCGACTCCCTGATCCTGGAGAAGGGCGAGGGCAACCCCTACGCCAACGGTCTGGTGACCGTGCCCTCCAAGGTGAACGACCCCCGGATCAAGAAGCTCGCCGAACTCCTGGGCGGCCCGGAGGTCAAGAAGTTCATCGAGGACAAGTACAAGGGCGCGGTCCTGCCTGCGGGACAGTGACCTCCGGTCGCCGGCGGGAGGCACGTCCTTGGGACAGTGCCCCTCAGCCACGGGCGGGAGGCGCGCCTTCCACCGGCGACCCCCGGCCACCGGCGGGAGGCGCGCCCTTCCGCGGGTGGAGCGTCCGCCTCGCCGTACGGCCCCGCGCCGGGGTGACTTTCCCCTGCTTGTGAGGCCTGTGCCGGTGACCGGGCCGCCGTACGTCACGGCGCCCTCGAAAGGGCCGACGTTTGAGATCCGCGTGAGGGATAGGGGAGGAGGCGTTGGCTCGAAGGAGGGATTTCCATGACCATCGCAGGCGGCATCGTCCTCATCATGCTCGGTGCCATCCTCACCTGGGCGGTGGAGTTCGACATCGCCGGATTCGACATCAACGTCGTCGGCGTCATCCTGATGCTCGGCGGTCTGGCGTGGCTGCTGTTCGCGGTCTACCGGCTCAGGGTCGCCCGCCGGGCGATGGCGCCCACCACGGTGATCGAGGACCCGGTGACCCACCGTCGTGTCTACGAGGAACGCTACGACGACCCGCCGGTCGTGTGATTCGCACCCACCCTCCGTCATGAGGGCTTCGGCCGTAGAGGGCCCGCTCGCTCATCCCGCTGTGGGCGTATCCGTTAGTGCCCGGTCATACGGGGTAGGCGTGGTCTTTGCCAAGCGTGAACGGGGGACGGGACATTGGGCAGGATCGTATCCCGGGGGGCGGGCGCCGTCAGTGGAATGATCGGTGGTGCCATCGCCGGGGCCATCTTCAAGCGGATCTGGAAGTTCGCGGTGGGGAAGGACGACGCGCCCCAGGCGACGTCCGACGAGTATGGCTGGAGGGAAGTCCTGGTCGCGGCGGCCATCCAAGGTGCGATCTTCGGCACGGTCAGGGCCGTGATCGACAGGGTCGCGGTCCGGAGCATGCACAGAGCCACAGGTAAATGATCTTTCGTGAAGGACCCCGGCCCTGCTGACAGGGCCGGGGTCCTTCGTTCTTGGCGGGGGGTTTTGAACGCGTTTGACCTCGGGCTTCTCGGGAACGCGAGCTTTTTGAACGAGAGGAGTTCGACGATGGAGGCTCCGCAGTACATCGCCGCCCGTGTGCAGCGCGCGCTGGCCGAGGACGAGAGAACCCATGAGCTGGGCATCCGGGTCGTTGTCCGGGGCGAACAGCTCTTCCTGCGCGGCCAGGTGCCCGGCGCCGAGCGCCGGACGCTGATCGCCAGCGTGGCCAGCGAGGCGGCTCCCGGACTGACGGTCCACAACGAGATCACCGTCACAGAGGTCCGGGGCCCCGGGGAGGAGGAGAAGCTGTGAGAGAGCTGCGGATCGCAGCGGTCGGGGACGTGCACCTGGATGAGAGCCTCAGGGGGCGTTACCGCGAACAGCTGCGTGACATCGACCGGCACGCCGACGTGTTGCTGCTGGCAGGGGACCTGACCCGGCACGGCACGCTGGAGGAGGCGCAGGTCGTGGCGGACGAGTTCCGCGACCTGCCGATCCCCGTGGTCGCCGTGCTCGGCAACCACGACCATCATTCCGACCTTCCCGCGGAGATCGCGACCCTGCTGTCCGACGCCGGGATCAAGGTCCTGCACGACGACGCGGCCGTGCTCGACATCGACGGAGTACGGCTCGGCGTGGTCGGCGGCAAGGGCTTCGGCGGAGGCTACGCGGGCAAGTGCGCCAGCGATTTCGGCGAGCGCGAGATCAAGGCGTTCGTCGAGCACACCAAGCGGATCGCGGACCGCTGGCGGGTGGCGCTCAAGGAGCTCCAGGCCGACCGCAGGATCGTGCTGTCGCACTATTCGCCGGTGAAGGACACCCTGGAGGGAGAACCGCTGGAAATCTACCCCTTCCTCGGCAGCTACCTGCTGGCAGAGGCGGTGGACGCCGAGGGCGCGGACCTGATCATTCACGGTCACGCGCACGCGGGGAAGGAGAAGGGCATCACGCCGGGCGGCATCCGCGTGCGCAACGTGGCCCTGCCGGTGCTGGGGCGGGCGTACGGGGTGTACTGCCTGTAGTCCGAGCCGGAGGTGGAATCGACAGACGCTCCAGCGCATGGGATGGCGGTGCGGAGTGCCTCCCGGTCGTCTGGCGGTGGGGAAGCTTTCCGGGCGTCTGGCGGTGCGGAGTGCCTCCCGGTCGTCTGGCGGTGCGAAGAGCTTTCATGGGCGTCAGGCGAACCGTGAACCGCGGACCACTCGGCTTCGACCGGGAATTCCGGTCTTTCGGGGACCGGGGCGCCAAATAGGACCGCTACAGGTGATGACATGAAGAAGCGGGCCGGGTGTGAACCCGGCCCGTTGTTTTCTTCGGTAATGCGGGGTGAGTCTGGCGTTGGGCGTGAAGTGCTGCGAGTTGTCCGCCCACGTCAGACATTGAAGATGCTCACACCTCCAGGGCCTACGAGGAAGCCGAGGACGATAAGGACGATCCCCCAGAGGAGGTCGCGACGAGCCAGGATCACATAGATCCCGGAGATAACCAGAACGACTGCGATGATCCAGAGCAAAGTAGCCATAAGGGGCACCTGCCCTCCTAATTCACGATTTAACGCCTTTGGCTTGATACAGATCGACAATTGGTTGAAGGAACCAGAGCCAGGCACTGGACAGCGCTATCGAGGCGCCGAGCAGCGCGGCCGGCCATCCGGGGATGACCGTTTCCGCGACGAGTGCGACCGAACTGGTCATTGCGATCGCGAGCGCCACGGCCCCCACGACGCTGAGTTCGTTGGCGCGGCGCACCATCCTCTCCTTCAGCCCCGTCCGAAACAGCAGGCGGTGCTGGGTGGCGGGGGCGATGAAGCAGACAGAGGCCAGAGCGGCGCTCAGCAGCGCGATGAAGAACAGCCAGTAGCCGAGGATGTCGATCTTGTGGAAACCCGCGGCGAACGGCAACGTCAGCAGGAAGGCGAACAAGACCTGCACACCGGTGACGGCGACCCGAAGGCCCTGGAGGAGCTCGACGAGCTCCCGGTCCACGCGTTCCTTGTGGCTCTCGCCGGGCTCCGCCCCTTCGTTCTGTACCTGTTTCGGCTGATTCATAGGCCCCAATTACCCGGGTCAAGGTTTCCCATGCCTACCTGGGGGTTTGTGGGGTACGCGGGGGTTATGGGAAGCCACAGCCATGAGGTAACCGACGCGATCCTGGAAACGCTGAAGCGGGCAAGCACCGGGCTGAAGGACGCGGACGTCAGGTTCGCGCTCGCCGGAGGCTGTGCCGCGTACGCACGTGGGGCCGCGCCTTCGCTGCACGATGTTGACTTCGTCCTTCCGCAGGAGGACGTGCCGACCGCTCTGGAAGCACTGCGCGATCTGGGTTTCGAGACGGTCAAACCGCCGGAGGACTGGCTGGTCAAGGCCTACGACGAGGGGAGGCTGGTGGACCTGATCTTCAGTCTCTGCAACCACCCCGTCACTCCGGAGTTGCTGAAGCGGGCCGAGCCGATGAAGGTGCCCGCGGTGATCGTGCCCGTCCTGGAGGCCACCGACCTGGTCATCTCGTGGCTGCTGCCGCTCTCGGAACACAACTGCGACTACAGCTCGCTGCTTCCGCAGGTCCGGGCGCTGCGCGAGCAGGTCGACTGGAACCGGGTCGCGGCGGTCCTGTGGGACTCGCCGTACGCGTCCACCTTTCTGACCCTGCTGGAACGGCTTGACGTGATCAAAGGCCCCATCGACCCGACAGGCGACCCGTCCTGGCCTTGATCGTCCTGCCCAGGCTGAGGCCCGAGGTCTCCACGCTTGGGGGGCTTCGGCGGGCGCCCGTTCGGCGGGGCCCGCCGAACGGGCGCACTTCGGATGAGCGCCCGCTGGACAGGCGCTTGTTGGATGGGCGTCCGTCGGGTGCGAGCGGGTTGAGGGCGGGTTGAGGGCGGGCGAGGTGGGCGAGGGTGAGTTGAGGGTGTGAGCTGAAGGTGGGCGAGAGGGTGAGTTCAGGGCGAACGGAAGGGCCCCGCCGTGGCGGGGCCCTTTCTCATGGTGCCGGGTCAGTAAACACCGCCGCCGAAGGGGAAACGGTTGTAGTACTCGCCCAGGGTGCTGCGGTAGGCAGACTCCTTGAAGGTCGCCTCGTCGAACTCCGGAGCGTTCTTGATCTCTTCCTTGGTGCGCGCGAGATAGACCTTGCGTTCCTGCGGGTCGATCTTGGTCACGGTGCTCGCCGGGAGCATGACCTTCTTTCCGAAGATCCACGGACCGGTGTCGACGATGATGTAGCTCTCGCCGACTTCGTAGGTCGCCTCGTCGACGGAGCCGATCTTCCCGTCGGTGGCCTCCACGTGGTAGCCCACGATGTCGAGACTCTTGTTGACGTCATAAACATCGGCTCGGTAGTTCCAGAGCTCAGGCTGCATGGTGTACATCTCCCTTTTGGGTTGATTCTCCGTGCCCAACCCCAGTACCCGAGAGAAGAGGGCTAAACGGCCTGCCTTCGATTCGTGGAAACGAACGCGGTGTTGCCTCACCCAGGCCGGAGAACCATGGGATCTAGCCGGGAAAATGATGGCCGAGCCGTTCCGGTCGATGTCAGCGCTGGAACCCGACCTCGGGGTAGCGCTTGGACGGCCGTTCGAGCAGCGGCTGGGACTTCTTGCGCAGGTGCAGGTCGAAGAAGGCGCCGACGTACTTCCGGGTGATCTCCACTGCGCGGCGTCCGGAAAGCGAGCCGCCCGCGCCGGCACTGAGTTGCTCGGTGAGCAGCGGAAAGTCGGTGAACGACCCGTGATCCGCGCCGTCGACCGTGAGCCAGCGCTTCCACCCGGTCATGCGGCTCCAGTCGCGCTTCCACGTGGGATCCGTCGGGCCTTTCCCCGCGCCGATCAGAAGGAACGGGCGGGAAAGCCCTTTCCGGGGGAGCGGGATGAAGAACGTGCCGTCCATGTTGATTCCGGCGCGCACCCGGGAGTCGGCGAGCATGGCCCAGGGGGCGCTGTTGCCGCCGATGGAGTGGCCGGCCATCGCGATCCGGGACGGGTCGATCAGCCGTGCGCCCTTCCAGGCCGGCTTCGGGCCGGTCAGCCGGTCGAGCACGAAAGAGACGTCCGCGGCCCGGCCCCTGGTCACCTTCTCGGAGACCCCCGGAGAGGTTTCGGAACCGCAGGGGACGCAGGTGACGGTGCGGCCGTCGGGGAGGGTCGTGCCGTAGGACTCGTGGGTGTGGTCGATTCCGGCCACGACGTATCCCCTGCTCGCCAGGTCTTCTGCCAGGGCGGTCAGTGAGCCGCGGGGTGCGCTGAAGCCCGGCGACAACACGACGAGGGGCAGGCCGTGCTCGTGGCCGAGCGGCTTGGCGTCGACGACCGCGTTGGTCCGCGTCCCGCTCAGCACGGCCGGGGGCACGCCGTCGACGCCCTGCCCCTTCAGCAGCAGCTCCGACTCCCGCGTGGTCATGTAGGGCGCCCGGCGCCCGTGGGAGGTGCGCGCGGGGTACCACAGCGAGACCATCAGCTGCCGCGACTTCTCCTCGGCCACCCACGGGTCCGGGCGGGAATCGTCGACCAGGTGCAGCGTCGTCATGCCCACCGGGTTCGGGCCGGTCGGCCGGGGCAGGGCGAGGGTCCCCCTCGGGGCGGAGGCGTTGCCCGGCACGACGGCACCGGCCGCGGCGGGTACGGCGGGCGCGGCGGTGGCACCGGTCGCGGCGGGCACGGTGGCCGCACCGGTCGCGGCGGGTGCGGTAGTGGCACCGGCTGTGGCGGGCGCGGCGAGTGCGAACAGGGCGACGGCGGCGGCAAGAGCGCCACGAACGACTGAGGTTGGCATGTGAGCCACCTTCGCGGCGACCGGCCGGAAGCACATTGGCCGAGAGACGATCGGAGAGATACGACTTTGGTAGGGGGTCAGCGCGACGATCGTCGCGGGTGCGTGCCGCCGGGTGCCCTCTACGCTCGGACTATGGAGTACGGCGAGGCGGTGCCGGTCGGTGATCAGGCGTTGAAGCGGATCAACCGTCTGATCGACCGGATCAGTCCCTGGTTGGCCGGTTCGGCGATCTTTCTGCTCTCATGGGTGTCCGGAGAGGGCGTCACGGGAGTGTCCTCTCTCCTGAACCGCCCCGAGATCCTCGTGATGGGGGCGGCGTCGGGGGTGGCGGCAGGGCTCGCGCGGCGGGTCCGATGGCCGCTGTTCGTCCTGGCGGCCATCGGCTGGGTGGCGTTCGGGCTGTGGCCCGCCGTGTTCCTCGCGTCCTACTACGCGGGCACGAGCCCGCGCCGGCGAATCGGCGTCGCCGCCTACGCCGCGGCCGCCATGGTGGTCACGGGCGTGTCCGTGGCGCTGGACGCCGCGACCGGGGATTCCCCGCCCGGCATGGATGAGGCCGTGGTGAAGGGCGTCATGTCGTTCGCGGCTCTGGTGGCGCTGCCACTGGTCGCGGGGCTGTGGGTCAGCGCTCGCCGGCAGGTCGTCGAGGCGCTGCGCGACCGCGCGGAGCGGCTCGAACGCGAGCAGCGGGCCCGCACCGACCGGGCCAGGGCACAGGAGCGCACGAGGATCGCGCGTGAGATGCACGACATCGTCGCGCACCGGGTCTCGTTGATGGTCCTGCACGCCGGCGCGCTGGAGATGGGAACCTCCGAGGAGCGCAGCGCGCAGGAGGCGGCTCTCATCCAGTCCATCGGCCGCGAGGCGCTCACGAACCTTCGGGAGGTGCTCGGCGTGCTGCGCTCGCCGTACTCCGACACCGCGACCGGCGGAGCCGGCGCCGGCACGGACGCGGACGCCGACGTCCCGCTCGCCCCGCAGCCGATGCTCGCCGACCTCGACCGGCTTCTCGACCAGTCGAGGGCGCTCGGCATCCCCGTCACCCGGCACGACGAGGGATCCGCCCGTCCGCTGCCGGCCATGGTGGAGCGGACCGCTTACCGGCTGGTCCAGGAGGCGCTGACGAATGTCCACAAGCATGCCGGTGACACGTCCGCCGACGTCTTCCTGCGGTACCTTCCCCGAACGTTTGAGGTGATGGTGCAGAACGGCCTGTCCACGGCGACCGCCGCCGGCCCGCTTCCCGGCGCCGGGCTGGGCCTGACCGGAATACGGGAGCGCGTCGAGCTGGTGGGCGGGGAGTTCGAGGTGGGACGGCTGCCCAGTGGTGGGTTCAAGACACTCGCCCGGCTTCCCGCGGAGCGTATGGAGGGATCGGCGTGATCCGCGTACTGATCGTTGACGACGAGATCCTCGTCCGCTCGGGTTTGCGCATGATCCTGGAGGCCACCGGCGACATCGTCGTCGTCGGCGAGGCGTGTGACGGTGCCGACGCGATCAGCGCCGCCGTCCGGCTCCGTCCCGACGTCATCCTCATGGACGTCCGCATGCCGGGCACGGACGGCCTCACCGCCGCGGCGGAGATCGGCGAGCTGCCCGAGGCCCCCAAGGTGATCATGTTGACGACGTTCGACCTCGACGAGTACGTCCATCTGGCCCTGCGTGCCGGTGCGGTCGGCTTCCTGCTCAAGGACACGCCGCCACGAGACTTCGCGACCGCCATCCGCGCGGTCGCCGCGGGCAACGCCATGCTCGCTCCTACCGTCACCAAGCGGTTGATCAGCTCGTTCGTCGAGAAGGGGCCGTCGCAGGCCGAGGTGGCGCGCAAACGCCTGGCCGTGCTCACCTACCGCGAGCAGCAGGTCATACGGGCGGTCGCCCAAGGCCTGTCCAACGCGGAGATCGGCCGTCGGCTGACGATGAGCGAGGCGACGGTCAAGGCGCACGTGAGTCACTCACTCGCCAAGCTCGGTGTCGCCAACCGTGTCCAGGCGGCGATCCTCGTTCATGACGCGGGGTTGCTCTCCTGCCAGCAATGACCTTTCCAGTGGATGCGCCCGCTTCCAGAGAGTGTGGCCTGGTTGCGTGTTTCGTGTACGGACCACGGCTTCGAATCCGGTACTCTTATTGAGGTCAAGCGCCGCTAGCTCAGTTGGTTAGAGCAGCTGACTCTTAATCAGCGGGTCCGGGGTTCGAGTCCCTGGCGGCGCACTTTGCGGAAAACCCAGGCCGACAGATCGGCCTGGGTTTTCTCATATGCCCGACGGCCACGAACGCGGATGCCCGTGGACGGGCCCATGGGGGAGTGTAAAAGCCCAGGTCACTGGAGTGACCTGGGCTTTCCTGCATTTGGGCCGGCCTCGCGACCAACATCGTCATCGTGATCACGGTTGGTCGCTCGCCGGGTCTCCGTCCGTCGAGGGCCCGGTGGCCGGTGGCAGGCCGAGTCGCGCGCGGAGCTCCGCTTCGGCCCGTTCGAGATCCCAGATCGGTTCGTCCGGTGCCTGGCCGAGCTGCTCGTCGTCGCCCAGCGCGTCCAGCACCTCCAACAGCTTCACGAGGGCCCTCTCGTCTCCTTTCCTCGGGTCGGTGTTGTCGAATTCCTTCTGCATGGCAGCTTCTCTCTTCAGTCGGCGCTGCTGGTCAGGAGGCGGATTGCGTCACTCAAGCGTCTCTTCGAAGTGCCGGGCCGTATGTCGAGACGCTGCGCGATCTGCGCGTGTGTGAGGTCGTCAAAGATCTTGAGTTCTGCGACCTCGCGTAACTTGTCGGGTAGTCGAGAGAGGATTTCACGGATGGAACGCTCTTCGTCCGAGCGGATGCTGTGCTCCTCCGGGCCGATTTCGAAGGAGACCTGGCAGTTCACGATGTCGTTTTCGTCGAGGCTGGCGTGGCGGACGTTCGCACGTCTCATATCCGCATCGGCACGTCGATCGTTGCTGAACTTCTGATAGACGACGGTTTTCCTCAGGTAGCCGCGAGAGGATTCCGTCACGGCGGGTAGCGCACCTCCCTTGAGTTTTTTAATCAGTTTTTCCAGGACATCGTGAGCGAGGTCTTCCGCATCCTCCTGTTTGCGTTCGAGGGACCACGCGACGCTGAGTACGTACTTCAGTGCCTCACCGATGGTGAGCCCGAAGTGCTGTTCGAACTGTATGGCGAGGTCGTTGTGGGTCTCGCCTGGTCGCCCGACTGAGCGCGATCGATCAATAGGTTCTGTAATCACCGCAGTGGTCCTTTGGTGTCGGCGTGCTGCGTAGAGAATGACGCGATTTACGGTCGAGGCGGTTCGGGTCGTCGACGTGGTGGCCACGGGCTGGCCCGCATGGACGGCCGGTTGTTGCGCGGGCTCTGCGTGTCGGTGGCGGCCGTTTCGATGAGTTGCGCTTCATCAGGTCATCTTAGGTCATATTGTACTTTTTGTTACATTATTACCTATTTATAGTTATTACAACTAGTTTATGGGCTTCCGAACCGTTTTGCGGTTTTTGTGCGTCGGCTCAGTACAGACGCTGCGTAACCCGGAGCGTCCACACGGAAGGGGTCGCGCCATGGCACCTGTCTCCCACAACAAGATCACCATTGTCGGCGCTGGACTCACCGGACCGCTGATGGCGATCATGCTGGCCCGGCGCGGATTCGTCGTCGACATCTTCGAAGGCGGGGGAGACCTGCGCCGGGAGGGGGTGAGAGGCCTGCGGTCGATCAATCTCACGATCGCCGAGCGCGGCCTGGCGGCACTCCGCAAGATCGGCCTGGACGAGGAGGCGCTGCGGCTGTGCACGCCGCTGCGCGCCCGAGCCGTCCACGACGACTCGGGCCGCGTCGAGCTCATGCCCTACGGTGTCAGGGGAGGAGACGTGCTGTATGCGATCTCCCGCGCCGACCTGACGAAGCTCCTGCTTGACGCGGCGGAGCACGAGCCTCGCGTCAACCTGCACTTCCACCACCGCTGCACGGACATCGACAAGCACAACGCGATAGCCGTATTCGCCCGTGGCGAGACCAGCGCCATCCGGACGGTCCACTCCGACCTGCTCATCGGCGCCGACGGGGTCAACTCCGTGGTCCGCCGCCGAATGCAGCGGGGCGAGTTCGTCGACCACAGCCAGCACTATGTGCCATGGCGCTACAAGGAGCTCACCATAACGGCCACCGCCACCGAGGTGGGTGGCTTCGACCGGGAGGCTCTGCACGTATGGCCTCGCGGGGAGCTCATGATGTTCGCCCTTCCCAATCTGGACGGATCCTTCAACGGCGTCATCGTGTTCCCCGCACGAGGCGCCGAGGGACCCGCCGCGCCGTACGGCGGAGGCGATCTACGGGACGTCTTCGTCAGGAACTTCGCGGACGTCGTGCCGCACATACCGAATCTGGCCGAAGAGCTGCGCGAGCGCCCCGCCGCCGCCTTCCCCACGCTCAAGACCAGCTCCTGGTTCTACCGCGACAAGGTGGTGCTGATCGGAGACGCCTGTCACGCCGTCGTGCCCTTCTACGGGCAGGGAATGAACGCGGGCCTGGAGGACTGCGTCGCGCTTGACGAGTGCCTGGCCGCGTACGGCTCCGACCGGGCTTCCGCGCTGGCCGCCTACCAGGAGCGACGCCGGTGCCACACCGATGTGCTCGCCGAGCTGTCGATCGAGAACTTCGCCGAGCTGCGCGACACCGGACGTCCGTCCATCGCGGCGAAGAAGAAGATCATGCTGGCCGTGAGCCGGGTCACCCGCGGCAAGATCCTGCCGTTGTCCGTCATGGTCTCGCACACGACCATGCCCTACGGCGAATGCGTTCGCCGGGCCAGGAGGCAGGAGCAGATCGCCCGCTCTCTCGGACTGAGCATCGCGGTCGGTGCCCTCGTGGCCGCGGCCAACCTCAAGGATGCCTTCGTCACCGCGAACAGGCGACTCCAGGCCACCTCACGGGTGCGGACCTGAGCGGCCGGGCGCCTGGAAGGCGGTGCCGCCGGATTCGGCGCCGCTGGGGATCAACCGGCTGGAGATCAGCCAGTGGGGGCTCAGCCGGCGGGAGATCAGCCGGCGGCGAGCACGATCACCATGTCGCCGGGCTCGAACGTGACGTCACTGCTCTTCGGGGGATTCAGGATGATGCCGCCTTCATCGAGGCCGGTGGCCGTACGGTCGCTGCGATAGCCGATCACGACCTCGTCGTATGCTCGCGCCGCCGCCACCACCGTCGCGTAACTGACCGGTGCCGACAGCCGTACGTAGTCTTCCGCGGGCTTGATGTAGATCTCCTGCCCTCCGGCGTCGAACAGGTCGGCGAACAGCCGGTAGCGGTACGGATTCTCGGCGAGCTGAATCATCAGGAGGCTGGTGATCTTTGAGCTGATGATGAAGTCGTCGACCTTGGTGATCTCGACGAGACGCCTGTCGCGGTCCTTGACGATCTCCGTCACCAGGCTGTGGCGCCATCCGTTGCTTCCGCTCATGTCCCTGACGTGCAGAAGGGTGAGGAGCGTGCGCGAGTCGGCGACGTGGGGGCTGATCCGGTCGTCGGCCAGGATCAGGACATGGTCGTAACCCCCGAGATTCAGCGCCTCCAGGGTGTCGCGACGCGTGACGTCCTGGGTGTCGTAGGTGAGAGCCAGGTTGCCGAGCCGGGTCGACAGGGTGCGTACTTGCGAGGTCATCCGGCTGTCGTCGGCCACGACCGCCACCTGCGAGCCCTGCCGCATGTAGCGGTCGAACTCCGTGACGATCGCGGCGCCGCAGTCGTTCCACCCGAGGACCAGGACGCGACGCGCCACGGGTCCGTGCTCGCCGGTGGTGGCGATCGCTTCCTCGTCCACGTCGGCGGACGCGCGGACCGGTTCCGTGCTGTCGTCGTCCGCGATCACGATGAGCCGGTCGTCCGCGCAGACGAGGGTCTCTCCGGCGGGGTTGAGAATGATCCGCCCCTCGCACTCCAGGCCGATGAGGGAGCAGTTCTCAAGGGCCAGCAGGGCGTCGCCGAACTTCATCCCCGCCAGCTCTCCCGGCGGGTGGAAGTAGACCTCGTCGCCCTGGAATCCGAGGAGGTTTCGGTAGACCGTGGACAGACCGGCGTGCAGGCAGGTCTGAACCATGATCCGCGCGGAGATCTCGTCGACGTCGATGATCTGCGCGTTCTCGCCGCCGGCGAGGCGGGCCACGGCGAGGTTGTGGGGGTCGCGGACGCCCGCGACCACCTGGACCCCCGCCCCCACCCCTGCGGCGCCGAGTGCCAGGAGACTCTTGATCGTCCTCGCATCGGAGTCGTCGTCCTCGGATCCGAGCACGATGACCGCGTGTGCCCGCTCAGGGCTGACGATGGCCACGTCGATCGGATCGGTCGGGTTTCCGGTGCGGCACACGACGCGCAGGTGACGGGGAAGGTCCACTCTGTCCCTGACGGCCTCTTCCATGGACACCCGGTCCTGCTCGGCGAGGACCGCAACGCAGGTCTTGCCCCTGCTGGCGTTGGCGACGGCGAACTCCGACAGGATGAGGAACACCTGCTCCGACCAGCCGAGCACGACGATGTGATCGTGTTCGAGCACCTGGGACCGGCCCTTGCGCAGGCGGGCCAGCTTTCGGTCGAGCCCCGTCTTGATCAGGCCGATGAGCGTGCTGAAGATCACGATCCCGGCCAGACCCAGAACCAGCATGCTCGCGAGGAACAGCGGTGAGCCCGTGTCCCGGGTCACCATGACCGGAGACATCGTGCGCATCAGGCCCGACCACAGGGCGGACGGCAGATCCGTCGGTCTGGGGGCGAGGACGAGAATGGCCGTCGCGCCGATGACCGCCATGACCAGCGCCACGACGGCGAGCAGGCCGATCATCGCCCAGGCTCCCCGGGAGACGAGGTTGTCGAAGCGATATCGCAGACGCTTCAATCGTGACCTTCCATGTGCTTGCGTTGGGTTGCCGGCCGCAACGGAAAGTGATCGCCGGCGGTCGCGGAGGGAAGCGGGGTGACCGTCCTGGCCTTGCGGCTGTGCCTGACAAAAAGGCTCTGGCCAGGCCTCGTGAGGCCTGGCCAGAGCCGGGAGCGGGGTTAGCTGACGCTGGCGCAGATCACGTAGACGCTGATGCCGACGTCGTTGTAGTTGTTCTGGCGGCCGAGGCCGATCCAGCCGGTGCCGTCATCGGTCGGGAAGGAGCCGACCAGGATCGCGTCGTTGCCCTGGGCCTCGGCGCCGCCGCCGACGGCCCTCTTGCCGGAGGGGCACCTGACCACACGGCGGGTGAAGTTGGGGACGTTGGCGTTGGGCAGCTTGACGAGCTGGTAGCCGGTGAAGTCGGCGGCGGGGACGGAGGCCGCCGGGGCGGAGGCCGTGGCCGGTGCGGCGGCGACGGTTGTCAGGCCCGCGCAGCCGATGGCGGCGGCCAGGGCGATAGTCGTGAGCTTCCTGTGTCGCATGTTCTCTCCTGGGACAGGGGGTGCTGGAGCTGTCACGGAAAGTAAATAGAACATCACGGAGAGTTGTCCAGTCTTGGTTTTGTGGCCGTGAGGCGAGTTGTGCCGGACCGGTTGGCTGAGGCATGCCCCGGCGGGCGCGCAGCCGGATGTCCCGGGAGCGTTTGCGGAGTACCCGCCGGGAATGGAAAGACATGACGGCCGGTCGGGTCTTCTTGCCCCGGCTTGAGTAGGGTTCCTGTGTTATGCACCAGATAGAGCACGGGGGGTGACCGGGTTGACCACGTCGGCCCCGTCGGACACCAGGTCCGGACTTCGCAGATGGTTATTGGACGGCCTGCACCGGCCGGAATTGAAGACCCTCGGGCCGCACCGGGAGGAGACGCCGCACAAGCAGCACGCGTGGTGGCAGGTCATGTGCCTCACGGGTGTCGACTACTTCTCCACCCTCGGCTACCAGCCCGGCATCGCCGCCCTCGCGGCCGGCACCCTCAGCCCTATCGCCACCCTGCTTCTTGTCGCGCTCACCCTGTTCGGCGCGTTGCCGACCTACCGCGCGGTCGCCAAGGAAAGCCCGAACGGCCTGGGCTCGCTGTCGATGCTGGAGAGCCTGCTGCCCGGCTGGCGCGGCAAGCTGCTGGTGCTGTTCCTGCTGGGGTTCGTCGCCACCGCGTTCATCGTGACGATCACCCTCTCGGCGGCCGACGCCACCGCGCACATCCTGCACAACCCGTTCGTCCCCGAGTTCTGGCAGAGCTGGCAGGTGCCGGTGACGCTGGCCCTGATCGCGGCCCTGGGAGCGGTGTTCCTGCTCGGGTTCAGTGAGGCGATCTCCATCGCGGTCGTCCTCGTCGCGGTCTATCTGGTGCTCAACGTGGTCGTGCTGGCGGTGGCCGTACAGCACATCATCGCCGACCCCGGCCTGATCGCCGGCTGGCAGTCGAAGCTCACCGCCGACTACTCCAGCCCGATCGCGATGATCGCCATGTCACTCTACGTGATGCCCAAGCTCGCTCTGGGCCTGTCCGGGTTCGAGACCGGTGTGGCGGTGATGCCGCTGGTCGAGGGCAATCTGACGGAGCGGATCAAAGGCGCGAAGAAGCTGCTCACCACGGCGGCGCTCATCATGAGCGGCTTCCTGGTCACTTCCAGCTTCGCCACCACCCTGCTGATTCCGGAGCAGGAGTTCGCCGAGGGCGGCCAGGCCAACGGCCGCGCCCTGGCCTACCTGGCCCACGGCTATCTGGGCGACTGGTTCGGCACCGCCTATGACATCAGCACCATCGCGATCCTGTGGTTCGCCGGGGCGTCGGCGATGGCGGGCCTGCTCAACATCGTGCCGCGCTACCTTCCCCGGTACGGCATGGCCCCCGACTGGTCACGCGCGGCCCGGCCGATGGTGCTGGTCTTCACCATCATCTCCTTCGCGATCACGGTTTTCTTCGGGGCGGACGTGGAGTCGCAGGGCGGTGCCTACGCCACCGGCGTCCTGGCGCTGATCCTGTCGGCGGCGGTCGCCGTGACGCTGTCGGCCTGGAAGAACGGCAGAAAGGCCGCGATCCCCTTCGGGATCATCACGCTGATCTTCGCCTACGCCACGGTGGCCAACATCATCGAGCGCCCCGACGGCCTGGTCATCGCGTTCTTCTTCGTCCTCGCGATCGTGGCGACCTCGCTGGTCTCCCGCGCCACCCGCTCGACCGAACTGCGCGTCACCCGCATCACCATGGACGACCAGGCCCGCTGCTTCATCAACGAGGCCGCTGAGATCCATCTGATCGCCAACGAGCCGAACGAGCGCGACTGCAAGGAATACGTCGACAAGGCCCGGGAGGCGTGGGAGCGTCACCGGCTCCGCTGCACCGAGGGTCTGCTGTTCCTGGAGGTGACGGTCCCGGACGCCTCGGAGTTCGAAACCGAGCTCCGGGTGATCGGCGAGGAGCGCTGTGGTTTTCGCATCCTGCGGGTGGAGAGCCCGAGCATCCCCAACGCGATCGCCGCGATCCTGCTCTACCTGCGCGACCAGACCGGCAAGCTGCCGAACGTCTACTTCCACTGGGCCGAGGGCAATCCCATCGGTGCCCTGCTGCGTTACCTGGTCTTCGGCGGCGGTGACGTCCCTCCGCTCACCAGGGAGGTTCTCCGCCAGGCCGAAGCCGACATAGAGAACCGTCCTCGCGTCCACGTCGGCTGACCCGGAAAGCAGAGGCCGGCCGGCCCGGGAGTCCAGGGACCGGCCGGCCGGGGAGCCCGGAGAAAGAGCCGGGGACGGTCACACCTCCGGGGGCGGCCAGGGCACGCCGATCGGGTTCGGCACCGGGAGCGTGCCCGACTCGATCACTGCGCCGGCCAGGGGGCGCAGCAGCCCGGCGAGGGTGGCGGTGGGCCCGCGGCCGAGGGCCTGCCAGGGGCGGGCCGCCGCCTCGTCGGTCAGCCGCTCGATCCGGTCCCGTTCTCGTGCGCCCAGGGCCGTCAGGCGGCCCGAACCGTCGAGCCACCCCCGCTCGCACAGGCTGTCGACGCCGGAGGCCCAGTCGTCGCCGTCCCACCGGCGGGCCTGGCGAAGCGTGTCCACGCGGCTCTCGTCCGCCGCGGTCTTGAGCAGGTGGGCTTGGATCGGGGACACGCCGTGGGCGACGAGGGCGGCCACGTGCCCGTCGCCCCGGTGCTCGCGCAGCGTGGTCGCGGCCTGCCACAGCCGCAGGTGCGGCTCGGCCGGTGCGGGGAGGGCCTGGTTCGCCGCGCCGAGCACCCGCCCCGCGGTGTCGGCGTGCCCGGCGGCCTCCCAGGCGAGCGTGGCGGCCGTGCGCAGCTCCGCCGAGTCGATCACCGCGTCGGTGAGCAGGCGCCGCAGGGCGGCCCCCGCCCCGTCGAGCCGGGCCCGCAGCACGGCGGCGGGGGTCGCGAACGTCCAGGCGTCGGGGAGGGCCCGGGAGACCTGGGCGGAAGGGAAACCGTGGAACGCGGCGGTGACGACTTCCGGGCCGACGGGCCCGAGTGGAGCAGCCCGCATCGCGAAGTAGCCCATCCAGAACCCGCGCATGCCGACCGCGTCGGCGGCCGCCCGCACCTCCGGCGCGAAGTAGGTGACGGCGTGCAGGGGTTCCAGCAACTGCCACATCACGCGCGGGATGTTCACGTTCATCCGGGTTCCTTCCGTCGGCCGTCAGTTGCCGATCAAGTATCCGACAGCCCTCCCCGGCTCGTTCCGAGTGGACGTCCCTGCCGCGGGTAGCCGCAGGCCATGGCGACTTATGGCTTCCACTCATCACATGAGCAGATTCACCCGGCCGAACTGCTGAAGGCGGTGACACGGGCCGAGCAGGCGGGCTTCACGGCGGCGATGTCGTCGGATCACTTCTCCCCGTGGAGCGGACGGCAGGGGCACTCCGGCTTCGCCTGGTCCTGGCTCGGCGCGGCCCTGCAGGCCACGAGGCTGCCTTTCGGCGTTGTCAGCGCGCCCGGTCAGCGCTACCACCCCGCGATCATCGCCCAGGCGATCGGCACCCTCGGGGCGATGTTCCCCGGCCGGTTCTGGGCGGCGCTGGGCACCGGGGAGGCGAGCAACGAGCACATCACCGGTGGTGGCTGGCCGCGCAAGGATGTCCGTACGGCACGCCTGCGGGAGTGCGTCGACATCATCCGGGCGCTGCTGGCGGGGGAGGAGGTCAGCCACGACGGCCTGGTGACCGTTGACCGCGCCCGCCTGTGGACCCGACCAGACGTCCCGCCCAGGCTGGTCGGGGCCGCGGTGAGCGCACGGACGGCCCGGTGGTGCGCCGGGTGGGCCGACGGCCTGATCACCGTCAACGGCCCGATCGAGACGCTGCGCGAGGTCGTCGGCACCTACCGGGAGGCCGGAGGAAAGGGGAAGACGGCCCTCCAGGTCCATCTGAGCTGGGCGGAAAGCGAGGAGGAGGCCCTGGCGATCGCTCACGACCAGTGGCGGAGCAACGTCTTCGGCCCGCCGGTGAGCTGGGACCTCGAAACCGTGGAACAGTTCGACATGATCACTGCCGATGTGCAGCCGTCCAAGGTCGCCGAGGTGGTCAACGTCTCGGCCGACCTCGGACGGCACGCGGCCTGGATCAACGAGTACGCGGAGCTGGGCTTCGACGAGATCTACCTGCACCACGTCGGCCGGGAGCAGAGCGCGTACATCGACGCTTTCGGAGCGAAGGTCCTGCCTCGGCTCGGCTGACGACGCCGCGTGGTGATCGCCGGCAGGCGGCCGACGACATGGTCACGCCGGTCGCGTCTAGAGCGGGTTCCGGTATGCGGTCACACGTGATTACCGCGCCGGGCCGAAATGGTTCACGCTCGCTTTCGCGATGCCTGGAGCACGGTCGCCGACAGGGGTGTCAAGCCTGCGGGAGCGGGACGGTTTAGGTGCCAGCGCCAATCCCGCGGACAGGAAGGCGAGAGGCAACGCGGGAATCGCGTACCTCGCATCGAAGCCGGTGACGAACGGCGGCGCGATCACGAGGGCGGTGGCGACCGCCCAGGGCAGCAGGATCTCCATGCGCCGGCGCACCACCACACCGCCCAGTCCCACCAGCAGGATCACGAGCAGGACCGGGCCGGGCGTATACGCCCATCTCTGGTAGGCGCGCATCCAGGAGGCGTACGGTTGCACGATCCGGGTGTCCGGGTCGCCGCTGTCGTAGCCGGTGGCGAGGTTGCGGGGTGAGGAGGGCTGTGAGCTGTCGCCGGGCACTTTCCACGGCCTGCCGGGAAACTCGTAGGGATTGCGCTTGCTCGCGGACGAGTCCCGGAGCCTGCGCGACCAGCGGAACACGGAGACGAGGTCGGCCGTCCCCGTGGCGAGGAAGTCACCCGGCTGGGCCATGATGGCCCGGCGCGCGAATCGGCTCGCGACCGCGTTGACGTCGGTTCCCTTCGGGAGCGCCCCGCGGTTGATGGGGGAGAAACCGTGCCAGATCCAATTGGCCGGAGGAGGCCGTCTGCGCCTCGGCATCCGCGGGCACAACGCCGCCTCCTCCGGAGGAGGCATGATCCGCGAGCAGTCGGCGAACGTCGTCGTGCGCGCCCACAGGAAGATGCCGTCGGCCTCCGTCAACCCGAACGTTCCGCGCTCGGCCTGAACCCAGGCGGAGTAGGACGCGATCGGGATCGTGGCGGCGAGCACGCATGCGGACACCGCTCGCCATCCCGCCCGGCGGACGATCAGGCAGACGGCGGCGACGGCCACCAGCGGCAGGCCGATCACGCGGGTGACGGCCGCCAGGCCGAGCAGCGCTCCACCGGCCGCCGCGGAGACGACCGGTGCGGCCCGCCGCATGAGTACGGCCACAGCCCCCGTCACCAGCAGCGTGAACAGCGTCTCGGCCAGGATCATGTGTTCCAGCAGGATTTGGAGCTCGTCGAACAGCACCGGGACGACCACCAGCGTCGCCGCCCAGCCAGGCAGGACGCGGCGCAGCGGCACGTAGACGAGCACGGCGACCGCGAGACCGATCAGATGCTGGAGTACGGCCACCGCCTCGAGACTGTGCAGGGGCTGGAGCAGCTTGAGCAGGAATGAGTAGCCGATCGGCCGGAACGCGCTCGGTTCCTGAACGGTGGCGCCCCGTAAATAGCTAAAGGAATCCGCCCAGAACCATAGGACCGGGGGGTAGGCGGCCATCGTGACCGCCCGCACGACCGCGGCGAGAGCCAGGGCGGCGATCATCGCCCGATGCTCCCGCAGCCAGGGTTTTCCGGGCAGCCTGAAGAGAACCGCCGACAGCTTGATCAAAAAGTGCGCCTTCGCGTCAAGAGACCGACGCCGGGAAGGTCAGCGCCGTGAGGGGCGTGCCGAGGGGTTCAGCGGCGCAAGCCGGTGCCGGCCGAATGACCGCGCGGATCTCCGGGCCGGACACCGGTCTCCGTCGGAGCGATGCTCATGACGGCACCGGTGCGGTGGGAGATGTCGCGTTCCGCCGCCCTTCCTGAAGAACGTGATGACCCGAGCTCGGAGGCCGGCCCGCTCCGTGTGCGAATCCTTTCGAGTGGGTTGCCGACATTGGTAATTGCCGCGAGGGCTCCGAAAGGTTCACGGCTGTTCCGGGCGAATTCGGGCGGGGGCGAGATGGAGCGGCATGCCGAGGCGCATCGGCCGCGCTCCCTTCGTCGCCCTCCCGGAGACACCTCTGCCTGGAAGGAGGCGGATGGAGCGTCACATGACAGAACAAAAGAAATGAAAGGAAAGGTCGCCGGGGTGGTCCGGCTATTCGTGATCTCCGGTGAGGGGAGGGGTGGCCGCGCTGAGCTGGCGGTCGTACGCGGTCACGATGGTGCCGAGAAGACTGGGGAAGCGGGCGTCGAGATCTTCGAGGCGGAGCGCGCTCCACCGGCGGTTGCCGTCCTCGCGCTGACGGATGACCCCGGCCTCGCGCAGGACCCGGAAGTGATGGGTGAGCGTGGAAGGCGCGACGTCCACCGGGAAGGTTCCGCACGCCCGTTCCCGCTCGGCGAGCAAGATCTTCACGATGGTCATGCGGGTCGGCTCGGCCAGGGCATGCAGGACGTCCAGCACGTCGAACTCGCTGACATCGGGATGGGCCAGCGTCGCGGACCGGCGGCGTGATCGGGGCATCTCACACCTCTCTTTCGACAAACATCGTACAACTGTGCTACGACTTTCGTTGTACGACGAACGTCGAAATAGGAGATGATGATGCGCGCTCTGGTGATGACGGAACCGTCACAGGGGTCGGACCGTACGGAGATCCGCGAGGTGGACGCACCTCGGCCGGGCGCGGGAGAGGTGACCATCGACGTCGCCTACGCCGGGATCAACTTCCTCGACGTGATGGTGCGCCGCGGCGATGCCGGGTATGCGAAGGCGTGGCCGTACGTTCCCGGCACCGAGGTCGCCGGCACCGTGCGGGAAGTGGGCCCGGGCGTGACCGGCCTGTCCGCCGGCCAGCGGGTGGCCGCGTTCACCCTGGGGGGCGGCGGGCTGGCCGAGGTCGCCCGCGCCCAGGCGGCGCTCACCGTGCCGATACCGGACGAGGTCCCGTCGCCGGTCGCGGCCGCGGCCCCGCTGATGCTCTCGACGGCGCTTCTGCTGCTGACCGACGCCGCAAGGCTCCGCTCCGGAGAGAGCGTGCTGGTGCATTCCGCCAGCGGCGGTGTGGGCAGTGTCCTGGCGCAACTGGTGCCCGTCCTGGGCGGCGGGCTGCGCATCGGCACCGTCGGCCGCCCGGAAAAGGTTCCCTCGGCGCGTGACGGCGGCTACGACGTCGCGATCGCGCGTGGTGACGGCCTGGCCGAAGCGGTGCGCGCCGCCAACGGCGGCGAAGGCGTGGACGTCGTGCTGGACCCCCTGGGCACCAGCCTGCTCGACGTCGACCTGGAGGTGGTCGCACCCGGTGGGCGCATCGTGCTGTTCGGCAACGCCGGCGGCGGGCAGCCCGCGCCGTTGCCGCCCGTCGGGCAGCTGACCCGCGGCAACATCGCGATCGTCGGCTTCAGCATCAGCGGCCTGTCCGCCACCGCGCCACGGCGCGTGGCCGCGGCCACGCGCCGTGTCCTGGACCTGGTCGCCACCGGTCGGCTGGACGTCCCTCTCACCGAGGTCGGTTCCCTCGCCGAGGCGCCCGCCGTACACCAGCTGCTCGCGGACGGCCGGGGCAACGGCAAGTACGTCGTGCGACTCGCCTCTCCGGCGTAGAAGGGCCGCCTTCTCGGTACGGATCGGCATGGATCGGTATGGATGATGCGGAGAGGTCCTCCCCCGGCATGCCGAGTCAGGTCGTGCCGTCAGGGGGTCTCGGGTTCCCCGCGTTCGCCGGTCCGGGGGCTTGAGTGCAGGTGGGTGAGCGTCTGCGGGGTCAGGCGTCGTGCGAGTGCCTCCAGGGTGGCGACGACCTCCTGGATCTCCCCGGGGTCGTCGGTGCCGAGCGCCGCGGCGAGCGCGTCGTCGACGGTGGCCGAACGGACCGCCGTCACCCGATCGGAGGCCTCGGGGGCCTGCCGGACGAGAAGCCGGCGGCGGTCTTTGGGGTCGGCCGCCGTCACGATCGAGCCCGCCTCCCTGAGCCTGGTGATGCACGCGGACACCTGGCTCTGCGGGAAACCCGTCCGCGTGGCGATCTCGCCGACGGAGCTGTCCGGGTGTTCGCGGATGTCGCTGATCACGATGAGGACCGATCGATGACTGGCGGGCTGCGGGCCGAGGCCTTTCGTCGGAAGGGCCTCCTCGCCGATCTTCATCAGGGTCCGTCCCAGCAGGAACAGGTCGACTCCGTTCATGCTCACGACAATACATCAAATTAGATGCATCATAATCGATGCTTTTTGGGGTCATGGTCGATCGTCGGTGAACGGGGTACCGGCGTGCACGCCGCTTCATCCGGTGCGATGACCGGCCAGAATGAGGGCTTGGGCGGCCCGAGACGGCCGGGAGGTGTTCCGATGACGGATGAGGGCGACAGAGCGGAGCGGGGTGGCGTGTCCGGAGAGGAAGTCAAGACCGGAGAAGGAGTGAGGGCCGGAAAGGGGGCGGAGTCCGGAGAAGGAGTGAGGGCCGGAGAGGGGGCGGAGTCCGGGGAGGGAGCGAAGGCCGGAGAGGGGGCGGAGATTCTTGTCTCGGTCGCGGAGCGGGTGCGGCGCAGTCTGGCCGGTTCCTCGGCGGGGGAGCGGCTGGTCGCCCGAACCCTGCTGGCGAACTATCCCGCGGCCGGGCTGGAGACCGCGGCACGGCTGGCCGAACGGGCGGGGGTGAGCGCGCCGACCGTGGTCCGGTTCGTGGCCCGGCTGGGGTTCGAGGGTTACCGGGCATTCCAGCAGGCCCTGCGGGACGAGATCGAGGCGCGACGGGCCTCGCCGCTCACGCTTGCCCAGCAACTCGGCGACGGGATGACCCCGGCCTCCCTGCGGGTGTCGGCCGGGGCGATCTTCCGGCAGCGGCTGGACGAGTCGTTCGCCGCGCTGTCCGACCCCGAGCTGGAGGCGGTGCTGGACCTGCTGGCCGACCCGGCCCGCCGGATCGCGATGATCGGAGGGCGCTTCTCGCACATCCTCGCCGAATATCTCGACCTGCATCTACGGCTGCTGCGGCCGGGCACCCGCGTGCTCGATCCGCGCCCCGAGAGCCTGGCCGCGTTCTCCGTGGACGTCGGGCGCCGGGACGTCGTCGTCGTGTTCGACTACCGGCGCTACCAGCGCGACGTCGTCGAGTTCGCCCGCCGCGTGCATGGCAGGGGAGCCAAGGTCGTGCTCTTCACCGATCCGTGGCTGTCTCCCGCGTCGGAGGTCGCCGACCTGGTGATTCCCGTCAGGGTCGAGGCGCCGAGCCCGTTCGACAGTCTCGTCCCGGCACTCGCGCTCGTGGAGACGGTGGTCGCGGGTGTGATGGCGCGGCTGGGGAAGGCGGGTGAGGAGCGGCTGCGGCAGTGCGAGGAGATCGCGGGTGACGTCACCCTCGGCTGAGGCGCCCGGGGTGCTCGATCGGGATGCGGAACCGAGATGCAACAAATATTTCATGACACCTTGTTGATGGTCTTCATGAAAGATACGTTTCATCTTCATATGCAGGTCACCCCCCATCGCTCCTATCAGGAGGTGCCATGACCGGAGAACCGCGCTTACCTCGCAAACTACGTCTATGGGAGGTCTTGGCCCTATCGGTCGGGCTCATGGGCCCCACCCTCGCCATGGCCCTCAACGGCGCCGGCGTGTCGGCCACGGTCGGCAAGGCCGTGCCGCTGGTCTTCGTGCTAGGCCTGATCGGGGTGGCGCTGGTCGCCTACGGGTTCGTACGGCTGACGCGGCACTTCAACCACGCCGGGTCGGTCTACGCCCTGGCCGGAGTGACCCTGGGACCCCGCGCCGGGTTCTTCGGCGGATTCGCGTTGCTGGGAACCTATCTTTTCTTCGCCGTGTGCACTCTGGCGGCGACCGCGGTGTTCGCCGAGGCGTTCGCAGCCGCGCTGGGCCTCTCATGGAACGTCCCGTGGTTCGCCGTGGCCGCGGTGACGGCCGCGGCCGTCTGGATGGTGAACTCCCGCGAGTCCCGCGTGACGGCACGGACCCTGCTGGTCGTGGAAGGCGTCGGCATCCTGGGGATGCTGGTGCTCAGCCTCATCATCGTCGCCCGCACCGGGACCGGCAGCGCGCCGGCCGGGCAGACGCTGGACCTCTCGGTGTTCGGGCTGGGAGGCACCACGGTGAGCGCGGTGACGACCGCCACGGTGTTCGCGTTCCTGTCGTGGGCGGGCTTCGAGGCGTGTGCGTCGCTGGGCGAGGAGACCGCCGACCCGCACCGCAACGTCCCTCGTGCCCTGGCGGGCAGCGTGCTGCTCACCGGCGGCCTGTACGTCTTCGTGATGTTCGCCCAGACCATCGGCTTCGGCACCGACGACAAGGGAGTCGCCGCCTTCTCCGGCTCGGCCTCCTCCCTGTCGGCGTTGGCGCAGGCCTACGTCGGCACGTGGTTCTCGCTGGTCATCGCCTTCACCGCGGTGGCGTCGGCGTTCGCGGCCTCGATCAGCTCGACCGCGGCGGCCAGTCGTCTCATGTTCGCCCTCGCGCGGGACGGCTTCGGCCCCCAGATCCTCGCCCGCACCGACCGGCGCACCGCGACCCCCACCGTCGCGCTGGTCGCCGCGCTGATCATCGCCGCGGCCGGTGACATGATCCTCGACCTGACCGGGGTCTCCGCCTTCGACGCCTACTACTGGTTCGCCACACTCGGCGTGCTGTGCCTGCTGGTGGCGTACGCGGTCGCCGGAGCGGGCGTGATCGCGTTCATCACGTCCGGGCGAGGGCGGATCCCCCGGCACGAGATCGTGATACCGGTGCTGGCGATCGCCTACCTGTGCTTCGTCTTCTACAACCAGTCGATGGGGCAGGCCAGCCCGCTCAGCTACTTCCCGTGGGTCGCCGCGGCCTGGTGCCTGGCGGGCCTGGTGGCCGTGCTCGCCGCGCCGAAGCTGGCACGTCGCATCGGTGAGCGCCTCACCGCCGAACTGACCCAGCCCGGCGGCTCCGCTCCCGAGGTTCCCGGAGCCCACGAGAAGGCCACCCAGATATGACGTTCCCAATCCAGGAGCACCCTGCCATGACCGGCGCCCCCACCGTCTTCGTCGCGACCTGTGACCTGGCGGCACAGCTCCGCGGCCGTGCCGTACCCATCTCCCGTGAGGAGGCGGTGCTGCGGTCGGGGACCGGCTGGGTCCCCGCGGACCTGGCCATCACCTGCTTCGGGCCGATCGCCGACAACGTGTTCGGCTCCGCGGGTGACCTGCGGCTCCTGCCCGAGCCAGCCACCCGCGTCGACGTTCCCGCCGACGGTGACCTGCCGGGCACGCGGCTGTACCTGGCGAACCAGACACTGCCCGACGGGACGCCCTGGGAGTGCTGCCCCCGGACGTTCCTGACCACGGCCGTCGAAGAACTCCGGGCGGAACTGGGCATCACCGTGGTCGCCTCGTTCGAGCACGAGTTCACCCTGGCGGGTCTGCCCTCGTCGCCACCGTTCTCCTTCGAGAGATACCGGAGCGCTGAGCCGTTCGGCTCCGGCCTGGTGACCCTCCTCGACCAGGCGGGGTTCGATCCCGAGACATGGCTCCCGGAGTACGGCGACGCCCAGCACGAGATCACGCTCAGCCCGGCGGACGCCGTCGTCGCCGCCGACCGGGCGGTGCTGCTGCGCGAACTCGTGCGCGACCTCGCCCGGCGGCGTGGGCTGCGAGCCTGCTTCGCGCCGCTCCTCGACCCGATAGGCACCGGGAACGGCGTGCACATCCACCTGTCGTTCCGCGACGCCGACGGCAACCCCGCCCTTTACGACCCGGCCAGGCCGGGCGGGCTGTCGGAGCTGGGGGCGCGCTTCTCCGCCGGAATCCTGCGCCACGCTCCCGCGCTGACGGCTGTGACGGCCGCGAGCCCGGTGTCGTTCCTGCGCCTGACCCCGCATCGGTGGAGCGCGGGCGGGGTGTTCCTCGCCGAGCGCAACCGGGAGGCCATGCTCCGCATCTGCCCGGGAACCGGGCCTGATGCCGGAGCCCAGCTCAACCTCGAATACCGGGCCGCGGACGCGACCGCCAATCCCTGGCTCGCGCTCGGTGTCCTGCTACGGGCAGGCCTGGAGGGGATCCGGCGCGGGTACCCCGAACCCACCGTCTGGCCGGAGTCGGCCACAGAGGAGGAGCTTTCCGCCGTGCCGCCTCTGCCCAAGACGCAGGACGAGGCGCTGAACGCCCTGGAGAAGGATGAGGTCGTGGGCGGGTTCTTCGCGCCTGACCTGCTCACCACCTATCTCGCGGTCAAACGGGCCGAGGCGGTCTCGCTGGGCGGGCTGGACGACGCGGAGCGCTGCCGGAGGATCGCCGATGTCCACTGAGTCGACTGAGCCCCGGGAAGGGGCGGAATTCATGAAACGGAGCGGATCTCCCATGCGGGTCGAGCCCCTGGAATCCCTGAGGCGGGCGATCGAGGCGATCCCGCTGGTGGACCATCACGTTCACGGCGCCCTGGCCGACGACGTGCCGCGCCGGCAGTTCGAGGAACTGATCACCGAATCGGACCGGCCGGTGCCCGGCTGGATGACCCAGTTCGACTCCCAGGTCGGATTCGCCATCCTGCGACACTGCGCGCCCGTTCTCGGTCTCGAGCCGCACCCGGACCCGGAGACCTATCTCGCCCGCCGCGCCGAGCTCGGGACCGAGGAGGTGAACAGGCGCCTGCTCGCCGCCAGCGGGATCGGTCACTTCCTGATCGAGACGGGCTATCGCGGAGACGAGATTCTCGGTCCGGTACAGATGGCCGCTGTCACCGGCCGGCCCGCCGACGAGGTCGTCCGGCTGGAGGCGATCGCCGAGCGAGTCGCCGCCGAGGGCACCGACGCCGCCGGATTCGCCGCCGCCTTCGAGACGGCCCTGTGGGAGCGCAGCCGTACGGCACGCGGCCTGAAGACCATCGTCGCCTACCGCCACGGGCTCGACTTCGACCCCAGCCCGCCCGCTCCGAACGAGGTGACGGCGGCGGCCGGTCGCTGGTTGCGGACGGCCGAGCAGACGGGGAAGATCCGCGTTGACGACCCGGTCCTGCTGCGCCACCTGATCTGGACGGGGATCGAGCGCGGCCTGCCGCTGCAGTTTCACATCGGGTACGGCGACCCCGACGTCGACCTGCACCGCTCCGACCCGTTGCTGCTGCGCGGCCTCATCGAGCTGGCCGAACCCCGGGGCGTTCCCCTGCTCCTGCTGCACTGCTACCCGTTCCACCGCAACGCCGGCTTCCTCGCGCAGGTCTATCCGAACGTCTACTTCGACGTCGGGCTGGGAGTGAACTACACCGGGGCACGCAGCGTGGCCGTCGTGGCCGAGAGCCTGGAGCTGGCTCCGTTCGCCAAGATCCTCTTCTCCTCGGACGCCTGGGGTCCCGCCGAGCTGCACCATCTGGGCGCCCTGCTCTGGCGGCGTGCGATGACCCGCGTGCTTTCGGAATTCGTGACGGACGGGGAGTGGAACGAGGAACAGGCGGTGCGGGTCGCCACAATGATCGGCGCCCAGAACGCCCGCCGCGTTTACGGCCTCGGAGAAACCGCGTGACCCGCATTCATGACCGACGGCGTGCCTGCCGGACCGAAAAACGCGTCACCGGCATCCACGTCCACCAGCGCGGGGAGACTGCGTGACCGCCCTCCACGAACGACTCCGAACCGCCCTCCACGACGAGCTGCCCGCCGCCTTTGACCTGCGACGAGAGCTGCACGCCGAGCCGTGCGTGTCCGGCAGGGAGGAACCGACGCTCAAGCGCGTGCTGGACGCGCTGCCCGAAGGCACCGCGCTGGAGCGGGTGGCCGGGACCGGCGCGCTCCTCCGCATCGGCGGAGACGGCCCGGCCGTCGGGGTGCGCGGTGAGCTGGATGCCCTGCCGATCGTCGAGGAGACGGATGTCCCCTGGGCCGCGTGCAACGGCGCCATGCACGCCTGCGGCCATGATGTCCACCTCGCCGCACTGGTCGCGCTGGCCAGGGCGGTCGAGCGCGTGGGGGCGCCCGCACCGATGGTCGCGGTGCTGCAACCACGGGAGGAGACCTACCCCTCCGGTGCCCTCGACATCGTCGAGTCGGGCGCGCTCGACCGCCACCGGATCGGCGCGATGGTCGCGGCACACGTCCAGCCGGTGCTCGCCGCCGGTGAGACGGCCTGTACTCCCGGCGCCGTCAACGCCTCCTCTGACGAGTTCACGCTGACCGTACGGGGCCGGGGAGGACACGCGGCCTACCCCCAGCTGTCCCGCGACCCGGTTCTGGCGCTGGCCCAGATCATCGTGGCCGCCCAGCAGCTCGTCAGCCGTGACGCCGACCCGATGACGCCGACCGTGGTCACCTTCGGGGTGGTCTCCGCGGGCACCGCCCCCAACGCCACCCCTTCCGACGCCGTCGCCCGAGGCACGCTCCGCACCATGTCGGAAGGCTGGCGCGACCAGCTCCACGACCGGTTTCGTGAGATCGCCGACGGGGTCGCCCGTGCTCACGGCTGTGAGGCGGAGGTGCGGATCGCACGAGGGGAGCCGGTGCTCGTCAACGACACCCGGCTCGCCGAGGAAACCGCACGGCTTCTCGCCGGTGCCGCTCATCACACGCCGGCCACCCTGCGTTCCTGCGGAGCCGACGACTTCGCCTACTTCGCCTCGGTCATGCCGTCCCTGATGATGTTCGTGGGCACCGACACGGCGGCGGGGCTGCACAGCCCGGCCTTCCTGCCGGGAGACGAGACCGTGACGGCGGTCGCCGAGAGTCTGCTCGCCGCCTACCTCGCCGCCACCCGCGTGATCCGATCCGCCTCGCACGGGTAACGGCCATATGCGGGCGGGGTGCCACCGCATTGATCGGTGGCACCCCATTGGAACGGAGGCGGATGCTTCCAGAGGACAGGCCGTCGACCTGTCAGCTGTTGACCGTGTCAGCCGTTGACCGTGTCGAGACCGGGCCAGTCGCGGGTCGCCGTGCCGAAGTCCTGGAAGATGAGCCATTCCCTGCCCGAGCCGTTCGCGGCGTAGCCGGTCATGGTCCCTATGGCACGGACCGCAGAGGAGCCGTTCTCCAGGTTGAAGATCGGGCCGCCGCTGTCACCGGGCCGCGGGGGTGGGGCTGAATCCGATGGCGGTCAGAGACGCGGCCATGAGTATGGCGGCCGCACCCTTCCTGATCACTGCTTTCGGTTCCTTTCGCCGATGGGGGCCGCGCGAAGATGACCTTTGCCGTGATGGCGGCAGACGTCACCCCTGTTGTTCACGACCTGTTCACGCCGTGGGCCCCCGAGTGATCTGTAGGCTGCCGACGGAACCCGGCAGATGGATGGCAGCCCGCTGGAGGCGAGGCCTCGGTTTTCAGGCATGTGTTCGCAAGGGGGGAGCGGGATGGAGATCCGACTGCTGGGCCCGCTGGAGGTGCGTGACCAGCGGGGCGTGCTCGTCCCGGTGACCTCCGCGAAGCAGCGAGTGGTGCTCGCCGCGCTGGCGCTCCAGGCCCGGCAGGTGGTGTCGGTCGAGGAACTGGTGGACTGCCTGTGGGACGACCGGCCCCCGGTGACCGCGCGGGAGACCCTGCACAGCCACGTCATGCGACTGCGCAAGGCGCTGTCGGCGACCGGGCAGGTGCCGTTGGCGACCCGCACGCCTGGCTACGTCCTCGACATCGCACCGGACGCCGTCGACGTGCACCAGGTGCGGGCGCTGCGTACCCGGGCCGCCCAGGCGGCGGGGGAGCGAAATCTGGCCGAGGTCGCCGCCCTGCTGGGAGAGGCGTTCACCCGGTGGCGGGGATCGCCGCTGGCCGATGTCGACTCGGTGATGCTGCGCGCGCGGCACGTCCAGGCGTGGGAGGACATCCGGCTCCAGACGCTGGAGGACCGCATCGACGCCGACCTGGCACTGGGACGGCACACGGAGCTGCTGGGTGAGCTACGGTCCCTGGTCGCCTGCCATCCCCTCAGGGAACACTTCCGCGGCCAGCTGATGATCGCCCTGGTCGCCTGCGGTCAGCGGGCCGAGGCCCTGCGGGAGTATCAGGATGCCCGCGGGACGCTGGTCGAGGAGCTGGGGATCGAGCCGGGCTCCTACCTGCGCCGGATCCAGCGGCAGATCCTCAACGCCGTCACCGGTGATGACGCCCTCACCGGCGCCGAGGGATCGGTGCCGTCTCACGGGACGGCAACTCGCCCGCCGATACGCTCCGAGGAGGTGGTGCCGGACGCGTCGGTGGACGCCGGGGAGCGGCCTCAGACGGCGGCGTGTGAGGACTCCGGTCGGGTCGTGCCCGCCCCGGCGGCGGAGGCGGCGCCGACGTCCGGGCAGGTGGCGGCTCGGGCCGTGCCCGCCCCAGTGATGGGAACGGCACCGACGGCTCGGGTCGTGCCCGCCCCGGGGGTGGGGTCGGGGCCGGCGGGCGGACCGGCGGTGGGGACGGGATCGGCACCGATCGCCGGGCAGGTGGCGGCGTTGCTGCCGTTGGACGTGTACGGCTTCACCGGCCGGGCCGGTGAGCTGGAACGGCTGGACGGCCTGCTGACCGCGGCCGGACGGCAACCCACCGCCGTGCTCGTCGCGGTGCTGTCCGGCACCGCCGGGGTGGGCAAGAGCGCGCTGGCGGTGCACTGGGCCCACCGGGTCCGCGACCGCTTCCCCGACGGGCAGCTGTATGTCAACCTGCGCGGCTTCGACCCCGGCGGAACGGCGATGACCCCCACCGAGGCGGTACGCGCCTTCCTGGACGCGCTCGGCGTGCCCGCCACGCAGATCCCCGCCACCCCGCAGGCCCAGGCCGGCCTGTATCGCAGCCTGCTGGCCGGCCGGCGCATCCTGATCGTGGCCGACAACGCCCGGGACGCCGCGCAGGTGCGCCCGCTGCTGCCCGGCGCGCCGGGCTGCCTGGTGGTGGTCACCAGCCGCGACCAGCTGACCGGGCTGGTCGCGGTCGAGGGCGCCCAAGCGCTGGCGCTGGACCTGCTGCCGGCCGCCGAGGCCCGCGAGCTGCTGGCCCGCCGCCTGGGCAGCGCCCGGGTGGCCGTCGAACCGGAGGCGACCGGTCAGATCATCGCCCGGTGCGCGCGGCTGCCTTTGGCGCTGGCGGTGGTGGCCGCCCGCGCCGCCGCCCATCCGCATTTTCCGCTGGCCGCGCTGGCCGCCGAGCTGGGCGCGGCGCACGGCGGCCTGGACGCCCTGGACGGCGGTGATCCCAGCACCCAGGTCCGGGCGGTGTTCTCCTGCTCCTACCAGGCCCTCGACCCTGCCGCGGCGCAGCTGTTCCGGTGGCTGGGCCTGCACCCCGGCCCCGACCTGACCGCACCCGCCGCCGCCAGCCTGGCCGGCATCCCGCTCGCCCGGACACGCCCGCTGCTGGCCGAGCTGGCCCGCGCCCACCTGATCACCGAACACGCCCCCGGCCGCTACGCCTTCCACGACCTGATGCGCGCCTACGCCACCGAGCTGGCCCACGCCCAGGACTCCGCCCCCGACCGGCGCGCCGCGCTGCATCGCCTGTTCGACCATTATCTGCACACCGCGCACGCCGCCGCGCTGCTACTCAACCCGCACCGTGACCCCATCGTCGTGACCCCACCCGAGCTCGGGGTCACCGTGAACCAGCCCGTCGGCCACGAGCGGGCGATGGCCTGGCTCACCGCCGAGCACGTCATCTTGGCCGCGGTGGTCGCGCAGGCCGCCGAAGCCGGGTTCAACACCCATGCCTGGCAGCTGGCCTGGTCCCTGACCGACTTCCTGGACCGCCGGGGCCTGTGGCCCGACCAGGTCGCCGTCCACGAGACCGCGCTGCAGGCCGCCCGCCGGGCGGGCGACCGGACCGGGCAGGCGCATACCCACCGCTATCTCGGCTGGGCGCACAGCCGGTTGGGCCGCCACGACGTCGCCCCCGCCCATTTCCGCAGCGCCCTCGACCTGTATGGCGAACTCGGCGACCCGATCGGTCAGGCCAGCACGCACGGCAACCTGTGCGTGGCGCTGTCCCACCAGGGCCACCACCGCGACGCCCTCGACCATGCCGAGCGGGCCCTGGAGCTGTATCAGGCCGCGGGGCATCGGGCCGGGCAGGCTCGCGCGCTCAACGCGGTCGGCTGGCACCACACCCTGCTCGGCGACCACCACCGGGCCCTGCTCTACTGCGCCCGGGCGCTGGCGATCCTGGAGGAACTCGGCGATCATCAGGAGCAGGCCCACACCTGGGACAGCCTGGGCTATGCCCATCACCGTCTGGGCCGGCACCGGCAGGCCATGACCTGCTACCAGCGCGCCCTGGAGCTGTTCCGCCGGGCCAGCCATCGCTACAACGAGGCCGAGACGCTCATCCACCTCGGCGACATCCACCATGTCATCCAGGAGCCGGAGGCCGCCCGCCACAGCTGGCGGCACGCGCTGGACATCCTCGACCAGCTCGGCCATCCCGACGCCGACCAGGTCCGGGCCAAACTCGACCGGCCCGTCTCCCAGAAGGTTTTGACGAACGCGCCGGTGCGCGCACAGGCATCGGCCTGCGGCGCAGGCCGATAACGATCACTGTGAGCTGGGCGCCGACCCGCGCCGGATGGGATTGCTGAGAGGCTGACGGTATGCGCATCGATCTGCACGCTCACTCCACCGCCAGTGACGGCACGGACTCCCCCGAAACACTGATGATGGAAGCGGCCGCAGCCGGGCTGGACGTGGTGGCGCTCACCGATCACGACACGACCGCCGGGTGGGAGGCCGCCGCGGCCGCGTTGCCTCCGGGGCTGACGCTGGTGCGCGGTGCCGAGCTGTCGGGACGGTGGTACGGCGGCGAGCCGACGGTGGGGCTGCACCTTCTGGCCTATCTGTTCGACCCCGGCTATGAGCCGCTGGTCGCGGAGCTGACCCGGGTGCGCCGGTCTCGTGAACATCGGGCGGAGAAGATCGTGGCGTTGCTGAACGCCGACGGCATCGACGTCACGGTCCCCGAAGTACAGGCTTATGCGGCCGGGGGCACGGTGGGACGCCCCCATCTTGCCCAGGCACTCATCCGGCGAGGCCTGGTCGCGACCGTGGACGAGGCCTTCGCCCCCGAATGGCTGGGCCGCCGCTATCGCCTGGCCAAGGTCGACATCGACGTTTTCACCGCGATCCGGCTGGTGAACGAGGCCGGTGGCGTCTCGGTGCTGGCGCACCCACGGGCGGACGTCCGGGGTCACATCGTGCCCGACACGCTGATCGCCGAACTCGCGGCGGCGGGTCTGTGGGGCGTCGAGGCGGATCACATCGACCACTCGACGGCCGACCGTGTGCACACCCAGCTGCTCGCCCGCAAGCTGGGTCTTCGCTTCACCGGTTCCAGCGACTACCACGGAACCAACAAAACCGTCCGGCTCGGTACCTTCACCACCGACCCACTCGTCTACGAAGAAATGATCGCCACCGCCACGGGCACCACCCCGGTCACCGGATCGTGACGGGACGGCCATCGGCATCGTCCGATTCTCACGGTTGGCCATTCGGCTGGATCAGTTCCGCGAGGAACTCGCGAGTCTCCTCATCGACGGCGTAGATGATCGTTCCGGCCAGTCCTCTTGTCAGCAGCACCTTGTAGGTGTTGCGGATCAGCCGGTCCGCCTGCTCGTCCGTGACGTTCCTGGAGAGAGCGGGATCCTTGCTCGCCTTCCGGATGGTGACGAGTTTGCCGTCGCGGTAAACCAGGTCGGGGCCGATGATCACACCATTCCAGTCGTACTCGAACCCCTGGGCCGTGTAGACGCAGCCGACCTGCCCGAAGCCGCCGTCCATGGTCGCCCACAAGGCGCTCGCCGGGGCACTGCCGAATATGCTCGGCTGCCTCCGCAACGGAACTGCTCGCCGAGGGAGATTTCGTGAACCCGTGAGTAGCCGCGTGACTTCTGATCTCGGTGACGCTGCCCATCTCGCCAGGCCGTACGACCTGGTGTTCGTCCAGCAGGAAGACGGGAACCCGCGCGGCGTCCATCAGCTCGTCGAGTTGGCGGCGGTTGCTGCGCAGGTAGGCCGGGGTATAGCGGTTCTGTGACGTCTCCCGGACCCGATGGGCTTCGTCGCAGACGAGGACGTCGAGGCCATTGCGTTCGGCCGCCATGAAGCTGTTGAAATATTTGAAGAGGTTCTTCACTTTCGAGGCGCCCTTGCCCGGCACCCGGCGCAGCGTCTCGGTGAACGAGCGGGAACGCGTGGCGTGCAGGACGGAGCGTCCTTGCCGTGACAGCTCACCCAGCAGGGACAGCGCGATGACACTCTAGCCCGTCGGGCCGCATCACTACGTCAGGCACATTACAGCGGTCATCCGGAAAAATCAGACGAGTGGGGGCGCCTTTCTGGCCGACCCGCGATAGGCCTCCACGGGGTAGCGCCTCTCACTCTCGTCGAGCTTGGCGTGGGCTGCCTTGAGGAGGTCGATTTTCAGCGCGTCGGCGAGCCTGGTCAGATAGATCATGACGTCGGCGACCTCGGATTCGAGACGTGCAGCCGACTCGGGGTCCTCCATGATTTTGGAGGACTCCTCGGGCGTCAGCCACTGGAGTTCCGCGAGTAGTTCACCGACCTCTCCGGCCAGCGCCATCGCGAGGTTCTTCGGCGTGTGGAACTGTTCCCAGTCTCTGACCTTGGAGAATCGCCGCAGTCTGCCGACCAGTTTTTCAAGCTCCGTCATGGAAGCACGTTATAAGGAGAGAGGAGGGCCTGGGCGCGGCGAAAGACTGTTCCGATGCCCGGAATCCATTTCGATGGGCAGATTCGCTAGGATTGGGCGCTTTGTTCGCCTGATCCTTCTCGTCCCCAGGGAAATACGCGTGCGCCTCCATCAAACGACGGCCCGGAGGCCGATCGGCACCTGTCGCAGGTCAGCATGATCACCATAAGCTGATCGATTATGGACTGGATCGAGCGGATCGCCGGGATCCGGCGCTGGGCTCGCGGTGGCGAGCGGGCGCCACACAAACCGCTCCTGCTGTTGTACGTCCTGGGCCGTTTCCAGCAGCACGGGAACCTGCCGATCCTCTTTAACGCCGCCGAGGCCGACCTCAAGCAACTGCTCAAGGAGTACGGTCCACCGCGAAACACCAGTCCTGGCTACCCGTTCCACCACCTGACCAGCGACGGCCTGTGGCTGGTCGACACCGCCACCGGTCCCGGCAGCCCCGGCCCGGAACTGGGTCGCTTGCGCGACAGCCAGGCCGCCGGCCGGCTGCATCCCGACCTTGCTCGTGCCCTCTCCGAAGACCCCCGCCTGGCAACAGGGATCGCCCGCTTCCTGTTGGACGCGAACTTTCCACCTTCACTGCACGCCGACATCTGCCGACTGGCCGGCCTGGACCTGGACAGCTTGGAGACGGTCACCACAGCCAAACCGACCCCCGTCGACCCGGTCCGCCGTGATCCCGCCTTCCGTGAGAAGGTGCTCATGGCCTACGAGTACGCCTGCGCCTTCTGCGCGTACGACGGATGGCTGGACGGCACCGCGGTCGGCCTGGATGCCGCCCACGTGCGCTGGTGGGCCTTCGACGGACCCGACGACCTGGCCAACGGGCTGTGCCTGTGTGTCATCCACCACAAGCTGTTCGACAAGGGCGTTCTGGGTCTGACGCTCGACCGTACCATCACCGTCTCAGCCAAGTTCGTCGGCCGATCGGCATCGGCACGGGACATGGTGCTGTCCTTGGCCGGGCGATCCGTCCGCGACCCGCAACCAGGCCTGGATGCCATCGGGTCCGACCACATCGACTGGCACGGCCGCCAGGTCTTCCGCACGCCCGCTCGAAACACCTGAACGTCGGCAGACGCCTGGGGTCGCTCCGGATCTGATACTCCAACCCGGTGGTGGAGGAGCAAGCACCGGCGCGCGGCATGGGCCTCCCTCACGAGGCCCATGCCGCCGCTCCCCACTGGGGGTCACGTGGAGGACGACCGGGCCGGTGCGTCGTCGGCGGTCGGCACTCGGCGGTCGTACCGTGGAGGTATCCGCACGCGGCACAGGCCGCGGCAGCGCCCGATCGGGTAGAGGCCCATGTCAGAGGATGCCCTCAGACCTCCAAAGGAGCTGTCGACGCTCCGGGAACGGCGTGTCCACCTGCGGCGCGCCTGTCACGGCCTGGAGATCGCCCTGGCCGCGCCACTGACGGGCCGTGCCGGTGACTGGGCCCGGCAGGTGGCGCCGGCGGTGGCACGCACACGGGAGGCGTTCGCCGCGCACATCTCGATCACGGAAGGCCCTGACGGGCTGTTCGACGAGGTTCGTACGGCAGCGCCCCGGCTGGATGGCATGCTGCGGCAGCTGCATCGCGAACACGACGACATCTCCGCTCGGCTGGCCGCTGCGGAGGAGGAGCTGCGCTCCCCCGAGGAAGTCGACCTGGAGCGGTTGAGAGAGCGGCTGACCACGGTCCTGGCGGTGCTGAGCCGCCATCGCCAGCGAGGCGCTGACCTGCTCTATCAGGCCTATGAGATCGACATCGGCGGTGAGTGACCGTACGGCACGCGGCCTCGCCCACCCTCGGCTCGGCCAGGTGGTGATCTGGTTCAGGGCGGTCTGGCCCGCTGGGCCGGGCTTGAGACGGCCGAGGGCGAGCATCGCGATCGGCGATGCCGGAGTCCTGATCGGAGATCGGGAGGGACCGCGGGAACCGCTGTGCCGGATTCGCGGCGGTACGGTGATCATGTGGTTGAGAACTGGAGTGTGAATGATGCCGGCGTGATGCGGCTGCCCTCGGGGAGGTTGGTCCGGGGCCGTGGGCTTCGCCGCCCGCTCCCTGACGGAGCGGTGCCCACCTTCGCCGTCTATCTACTCGGCAAGCAGCCTCCCGAGGTTCCCTGGGAGGCGCGCTGGCTGCGCTGGCCGGACTTCTGGTTGCCCAGCAGCCGGACGCAGGCTCAAGAGCTGCTCGGTGAGGCATGGGCCCGTGCCGCCGAAGAACGCGTCGAGCTTGCCTGCGGCGGGGGCCGTGGCCGGACCGGAACGGCCCTGGCCTGCCTCGCCGTCCTCGACGGTGTGCCGGCGGACCAGGCGGTGGACTTCGTACGGCGGAACTACAGCCCGCACGCCGTCGAGACCCCCTGGCAGCGTCGCTACGTGCTTCGATTCGCCGGCTGACCGCTACTACGCCACAAGTCACCGCGTCCCGCAGCGCGGGGGAGAAAGGCGCGGGCTCTGGCAGCGGGGCGGCCTTTTCCATCGAGGCGTGGGGGATGCCGAGTTCATGCTTCCGCCAGTTGGAACCAGACCACGCGCCCGGCTGGAGTCTCGTGCCAGCCCCAGGCCGAGGACAGCTCGTGAACCAGCCAGAGCTCGCGTCCTCCTCCGCTGTCGGGGCTCACATCCGGGCAGAGCTGAGGCCAGTGCCCGGCTGACCCGCCGTCGATCACGTCGATGTGGAGCGTTCCATCATGGTTGGCGACGGCCACAGTGACCCGCCCACCGGGAGTACGGCCTGAGTCGGAGTGGCGCACCGAGTTGGTGACGAGTTCGGTGACGAGCAGCAGCGCGTCGTCGGCCTGCGCGTGACTCACGATTTCCAGCAGGTCGCGGACGTACTGCCGCGCCTTGGGAACGGACGCGACCTCTCCGGGAAGATGAACCTGGCCCAGCAGCCCCAGTGCCTTCACTGCGCCGCCTCCATGATCCGCTCCGCCGCCACCCGCATCCTGGTACGGTCCCGCCGGTCACGATCCGGCCGGGTGCCGCCTCGGCTCCAGGTGAAAACCGAGGTGCGGCCCCGCTGTTCTGCGGTCGCCCTGGGCCGACCCGGCGGAAGGAAGATCTCGACACTCGGCCGTCGGCCGGGAGGGAACCTGACCACGGAATCGAACCCGAGATCGTTCAACTCCCAGGCCAGCTCCACCAACCGCCCGCCCCACCCTTGAAGATCGCTCACCCTCATCTGACCACCCGCCCTTCGTGGTTCCCGTAGCTGGTCGGCGCTGGCCACAACCGTCATAGCTACGGAGAGTCGCTGTCCATACGCATAGAGCATGCATCTTGGCCAGCTAGCGCGCTATCGAAAACGCAAATTGCGTCCAAGAAAGCTCCGGAACTCTCTGTGAGCAGTCCGCTACTGTTGGCTTCAACTCAAGGGAGGGTGACCATGAGGCGAGCGGCAAGTCCCACGGTGCGTAGGCGTCGTCTGGCCTCTGAGCTCCGCCGATTGCGAGAGCGCAGGCAGTTGACTTTGGAAGAGGTTGCCGAGCGACTCGCCTGGTCCGCCACGAAGGTCTCGCGGATCGAGACGTGCCGAGTGGGTGTCACCCTCAAGGACGTCGGACGTCTTCTGGACTTCTACGAGGTAAGTGCTTCCAGGCGGGAGGAGCTGATCGACCTGGCGCGCGACTCTCGAAAGAAAGGCTGGTGGCAGGCGTACGACGACCTCCCGACGGAGTACGCCACCTATATCGGGCTGGAAGCTGAGACCGCCTCTATGCGGGGCTTCGCCGCCATGATCGTTCCTGGCCTTCTCCAGACTGAGGAGTATGCGCGGGCCGTCATTCGCGGGGCCCTGGTCATCTCACCTCCAGGCGAGATCGAACGTCGAGTCGAGGTCCGGATGGCTCGCCAGACCCTGCTCTTCCGGGATAACCCCTTGCGCTTCTGGACGATCTTGGATGAAGCCACCATTCGCCGTGCTATCGGTGATTCTGCCGTAATGCAGTGCCAGCTCAAGCGGCTCCTTGAAGTGGCCGACCTGCCCAACATCACTGTTCAAGTGCTTCCCTTCGCTGTCGGAGCTCATGCGGCTACCGGTGGTGCGTTCCATATCCTGGAATTTCCTCAGCCCGCTGACCCGGGTGTGGTCTTCGTGGAGAACCTGACGGGCAACCTATATGTAGAGCGCGAGGCAGACGTTTATCGTTATACGGTGGCATTTGACCATCTTTGCGCCAAAGCGCTGGATCCAGATGATTCCCGGCGTTTCATCGCGAAGGCGGCTGCTCAACTTGGTTGACCCTGCGAAAGGGATATGGCATGTCTGAGCTAGATCTGTCCCATGTCGTGTGGCGGAAGAGTTCCCTCAGTGGAAACGGTCCAGACTGCGTTGAGATCGGTGTCTGGCACAAGAGTTCTTGCAGCGGGGCTGGTCAAAACTGTGTCGAAGTTGCACTTGTTGACAACGCTCAGGCCGAAGTCAAGCACAACACAAACACCGAGCGCCTCTTCCTGGTTCGAGACTCCAAGGACCCCGACGGCCCGATCCTGGCCTTCACTCCTTCCGAATGGGACGCCTTCCTCGCCGGTATCAAGAGCGGTGACTTCGAGGATCTAGTCTGATCACCTGGGCGGTTCGACTCCGTGCGCACGATGCGAATCGGCGACAGAGGGCGGCTGGAGGAGCGGTCACGAGGGTGCGCAGATCGGACGGCTTGATGCCTCCGAGACCAGTTCGGCGGCATCAAGCCGGAGTGTGAACATCAGTCGCTACGACGTCGAGGCCCACTCGTGGGTGGAAGTGCTGTCCCCACCCGAAAGTATCGAAGTAGCTATGGGCGAGATCGTGTAATGCCTGATCAGCTGCGAGAGATTTGCGATGATGCAGGGCAGGAGTTCAGTTCACGATGTGCGTAAGGGGTGAAGTGATGGCTTATGACCCGAAATTAGCTGCGGCGCTGTCGGGTGCCACGCTCCGCCAGCTTGCACACTGGCGTAAAGCCGGTGGGAGTCGTGGCGCGGTGTTGATACCGGAGATCTCCAGTACGCGACCCGTCCTCTATTCCTTCCGTGATGTGGTGGCGCTGAGAACCTGCGTCAAGCTGCGTAACGACGCCTCACTGCAGAAGATCAGAAGGGCTCTCGACACGCTCCGTGACGATCTGAAAGAGCGGGACCATCTGTCGTCCTACACGCTGGTCGCCGACGGCAACACCATTTATCTGGCCGCACTTGATCAAGCGATCGACCTGGTGCGGAAGAAGGCCAACGTGGTCATCCACGAGATGGTGGATGTTCTGCAGCCGTTCTACCGCGACGGCAGGCACATACCGCCATTGCTGCAGCCTCGCTCACACGTGACGGTGGATCCGGCGATCCGTGGTGGGGTGCCTGTGATCGAGGGCACCCGCGTCCCCTATGACGAGGTCGCGGCACTGCTCCGTGACGGGGTCTCGCCGGAGCGGATTTCCGACTACTACCCGAGTGTCACCGCCACGGCTGCTTTGGATGCCGCCGATTTCGCCGACTACGTTGACAGCTACGATCCCCCCAGGGAGCCGCGTGAGGCTGCTGCTGGATGAGAACGTCTCCAGGCCGCTCCACCAAGCCATTGCCGCCTTCGTTCTGGGGCACGAGATCGTCCATCTCCTCGATCTCGACCGTTGGTCCGGAACCCGGGATGAGCATCTCTATCCCCGGGCGGCGGCCGAGGGGTTCCATGTCATTCTGACCAACGATGCTCGACAGATGCAGCGCCCCAGAGAAGTCGAGGCGATCGCCGCTTCCGGACTGCATCGGATCGAATATCCACACAAGCATCCCGGCCTGGTCGGGATTGGCCTTGCGATCGCCACGGTCGCCGCCGGGCTGCCCGCTGCCATGGTCCTCCTCGCCGAGGCGGACGGGCAACGCCTTGTGACGTTGCGTGGCATCGACCCGACCCCGGCCAGTCGTCTGCGCGTCGTCGACCCGGCCGTTGCCCCGCCCAAGTACTGGCCGGACCTGGCGTAGTTCTTCAGCGCGGTGCGGTGTCTCCCGATTGGTGCGTGGCTTCAAGGAGAGCTGCCTGGTGCATCAATGTCGTGCGGCGGAAGGCGGAACCTTCGCTGGGATGGATCGGATCTCTTCTTCGAGGGTGTCGACGAGCGCCCTGGCCGCCTGGCGTAGCCGTACACGACGGGCGCTGAGATCTCGGCGAACCTCCGGGCCGTCGGCCCCACCCACACGGGCTGGCCGGTGAACTGACCGTGGGCGGGGTCGAGCGCCGCCTCCAGGATGGCGACCCGCGCCTTGACCTCCGCCAATGTCTGTTCCAGCATCTGGCGCCGCGGATTGGGCACCAGATCCTCCGGGCGAGGATTCATATATCCCTCTTCGGATGTGGATACATCGAGCAGATCTATGGACATTATTGGATCTACGGCACATCGGCCAGCCTTGGAGGAATTCATGGCACGTTCTGTATGGCGCGGCGTCGTGATTTGCGGGGTGGCGTTGCTGGCGGTGTCCGGATGCGGTGATAGGGGTCCTACTGCGGCAGAGGCGGGCGAGACGCTCAAAGCCCACATCACTGAGTTGATGAAGAAGCGCTATGCCTTGGATGTCCGAATTACTGACCCGGGTGGACGTGATCTTCCTTGCAGCAAAGGCGGAGCGAAACGGACATTTGCTGTTACCGGCAGAGATCCTGCATCGGAGCGCAAGTCGGACAGTCTCAATACCCTTCTGATGGGCACGCTTTCAGGGGTTGCCCCCTACCGGATTGTCGAAGACCGTGGTAATGCTCCCATCCGGCTCGCCAATGACGAATACAAGACGGTGATCATTCTAGAGTCGCGGGACAACGGGCAGTATGCGGTTCGGGGCGAGACCGAGTGCCTTTCGACCTCGTGAGCTAACTGTCGAAGGCCAACCCGCGTTCCCGACCCCGCTTATTTCCGCCTTCGAACCAGCTTGATGTGTCGTTGGACAGCCTTCCAAGGGCAACCTTGTCATCACCACCCATACCGTTGGCCGCCGCCCACTTCTCGAAGGCCTCAAGCCCTCGGTTGCCCTGTTTGATCAATTCCGAGAACGGCTTGAGGTTGCCGCCGGCGTCGGCGATGGCCACGCCGGGCGGGCAGGTGGCCTGGTATTCGGCGGGTGTCACCTTCGGGGTGAAGCCGTTGGCCATGAGGATCTGCGCGTAGGTGTGCTGGCGGCCGAGGGTTTCGATGTCGTCCTTCTTGTCGACTCGGTCCATCCGGGTCTCGTCCTCTTCGCCGAAGGCGCCGTCAGCGGAGAAGGAGGTGCTCAGTGCGAACCAGGCGAAGTCGTACGCCAGGGTCGGCGCGGCGAATATGCTCGTCAGCCCGATGGCGGCATCGCGGGTGAAGTTCAGCAGATCCTTCCGCTGTTTGTCGATCATGTCCAGATTTCCTTGGACCTTCTCGACGGCGGCCAGTTCGAAGCCGCGCACGTTGCCCAGGGCGGTGAACACCTGGTCCAGGCGCTTGACGTCTCCGGTCCGCTGAACCGTCGCCGAGGCGTCGGCAATGAGTCTCTGGGAGAAACCACCCATTGCCCGATCGAACGGAGCGAGGTTCTTGTCGGAGTCGGCGAAGGTCTTCAGGAAACGGTAGGTGTCCCTCGGACTGAGGCTGAACGCCGACGTCGTGCCGAAGGCCGAGGTGAAAGACTTCAGTGTGCTCGCCTCGGTCATGTTGGCGTCGCCGATGTTCGCGCCCTCGGTGATCTCGGTGGCGTAGGCGCCGGCCAGCGTCGACATGAAGATCCTGGCTCCTGGCGCGACCTCCATCGGTGTGGCCGAGGAGTCGTCGGTGCCGTCGGTGTCTCTGAGGTCTCCCATGATGAGCATGGTGTTGAAGGCGAACTTCGCGGCCTCAGGGCTGTGCGGGCCCTTCTCGAAGGCTCCGCCTCCGGCGGCGAGCATCCGGCCGAACTCCGCGCTGACGTCGAAGTCCACGCCCGGAGGGCGCTTGAAGGGTAGCGGGGTCTCCGTGCGGTTGAGCTCGGTGAACAGGTCCCTGAGGTCTTCGCGTGACATGGCGTTGAACAGGCCCCTGGCCACGTCGGGGTTGTTCGCCAGGGCGGGCAGGAACGGGACGAGGTCGGTCTTCCAGCGCCGGGGGCGGGTACCGTCACCGTCACCGACCGGTTTCCCCACCCTGCTCCGCACCATCTCGGTGAGCCACGCGGCGGGGAACGTTCCGTACTGGAGCAGGGACCCCAGTTCGCCGTCCGAGGTCTTCTTGAGGTTGCCCGCCTTCCACGCCGAGCCGAGAAGGCCCGGCTGCGCGCCGACCGCCGTGCCCAGGGCATCGCCGATGACCTGCCGATGCTTGGCGCCTGCCTTCCTGTCGTACCTCTCCAGGCGGTGGATCATGTCGAGCATGCCCTTGGGTCCGATGATCCGGAAGAACCCGGCGGTGAGGTAGGGGTCTTTCTGCCCGTGGGCGAGCTTGTCGAGAATCCGGTTGTAGGCGGCATTGGGCAACCCGAGGGGAGACGGCGGGAGACGGCTGAACTCGAAGGCGAGTTCGGTGCCTTTTTTGGCGCTGCCCGCAGGGGATTTCCCCGTCTTCTCGTCATAGGGCAGCAGCCCCCACTCGACCGGCTCCCGGACGCGTTCGCCGGCCCGCCCGGCGCGCTGCCCCGGCAGGTCGAGCGTCCCTTCCAGCATGGGAAGGTCCTGGTTGATCGTCTGTAGGCGTTCGCGCAGTCTCGGGAGTTCGTCGCCGATCCAGCCCTCGATCTGCTTGATCGATTGCAGGCCCGCCGCCGACACTTGCGCCGTGGCGAGCAACAGGCGGATCCTCTCGGACTGCTCGCCGATCACGTCGCGACCGCGTTCCAGTGCGGTGACGAAGCCCTGCATCAGGTCGGGGTCGATTCCGGTGAAGTCCGGCGACAGGGGCCCCGTTCCCGACGGCATCGACTCCACCATTCCCTTCGCCCTATTTTCGCTTTTTTCACTCTAACCATGTAATGGGCATATTAAAGAGGGAAAGATATGGAACCGCTATCAAGGCCGATGGCCTCGGCATCCCGGTCTGACCGTCTGGCTGTTCGTTCCTCGGCGTGATGGCCCGTGAGTTCCCCGCGGACACCTGGCCGGCGAACCGGCCGCCTGACGGCTGCGCTGGACCTGGTGCCACAATCGGCTGACAACGTCATGTGTGAGAGAGTTTGTCGGATTTTTTGTAGGCGTTGGAGGGGGCAGGGCTCTGCCGGGAGCGGTGTCGAGTTAGCGATGCTGATTTCTGTCGGATTCAGGTGGTATTCATGGCCACCACAATGATTCCGATGATTTGTGGAGATGTGGCATGGCAGCAGTCACCTTCCGGGATGAGACCGCGACGGGAAAACCGATAGAGGAGTTCACACTCCCCGACCTGCCCGAAAGCATCTCCGCGCGGGAGCTTGTACGGCTGCGCGTCCGCGAGGAGGTCGCCCGGTACAACGCCGCCCCCTCCGCCCGGTTCAACGGCCTGGTCCGTCCCATGGACGCCGAGGTGGAGCTGAACGGCTACCGGATGGGCGCGCGGCGGATCGATTGGGAGAAGCAGGCGGACATCGCCGAGCGAGCCTTTCAGCGCAACGGGTTCGTGCTGCTGATCGGGGAGCGCCAGGTCGAGGACCTGTCCGAGGTGATCGATCTGACCGCCGACCCGGTCGTGTCGTTCATCAAGCTCGTCCCGCTGGTCGGTGGCTGACATGATCGAGATCGACGAGATCAATCGTGCTTACAGCTACTTGCTCGGATACATGGACGATGAGACCAGGGAGACCTACCGCCGTTTTGAAGCGCTCTTCGAGCAGGGGCTGCAGCCCGGGCCGGACACCGACTGGCGGGAGTACGGGCACTGGGCGCAACTGAAGCTGAGCCTGGGACCGGACGGAGGACACGAGCACGACGAGCGGGTCCTGCGACTGATCCGCGCGATGGCCGAGCGCGACATCGACTGGACGCCCGGAGACGCGCGGGTCCTCATATACCGGGCGGAGGCGCTGGCCCGCCACGGCCACACCCGTTATGAGGAGATCTTCCGGCTCCCGCTCGCCGTGACAGGCCGCTTCGGCTTCCAGGAGCGTCGCGAGATCCTCGGATGGCTGGGGGAACCGTCCCGGCGCTCCCGGTCCCGCATGCCGGCCTGGGAGGTGTGGGCCGAGCAGGTACGGGAGGCGCTGGCCGGGCAGCTGGAGGAGCTGCTGATCGAGCCGGCCGAGCACGGTCCGGCCGGCGTGGTGCGGAACGTGATCTGGGAGTGCGACCCCTTCGCCCGGCTGCTGGCGGAGGAGTACGGCACGCGCCTGGCCGACCCCGCGGTCCTGCCGCTGCTGCGCCACTGGAACACCGCCGGGTCCACCAAGCCGAGCGGCAAGTGGCTCCGGACCGCCAGGGCGCTGCTCACCCCTGACATGGTCGCCCTGGTCCGGGAGATCCTCGGCAGGCTGGTGGCCCATCGGGAGAGGAAGGTCGACCACCGCAGCGACGGCGACGAATGGACGGAGACCGTCTTCCTGCACGAGCGCACCATCGTGCCGGTGCGCGGCATGATCTGGACGTGCGAGCTGATCGAAGAGCGGTGGGTGACCTCACTCCTCGGTGACGTCGCACTGACCTGCGGCACCGGAAGCAACGGGTCGGGCTCCACCTGCCGTAGCGAGAAGCTCACCAATGCCGCCGTCGGTGTTCTGGCCCGCCGCGGCGGGCTGGGGGCGATCGTGCCGCTGGCCAGGGTCCAGGCTAAGGTTCGCGCGAGGTCCGTGCTGGCCAACGTGGCGCGCACCCTGGACGCGGTGGCCGAGCAGGCGGGGCTGACCCGCGAGCAGCTGCTGGACCGCACCGTGCCGACCTTCGGCCTCGGCCCGGACGGGATCCGTGAGGAGAAGATCGGCGACTACCTCGTGCGGCTGTGCGCCGACGGCCCCGCACTGCGGTTCGTCAATATGGCGGGCAAGACCGTCAAGTCGGCCCCGCAGGCCATCCGCAAGGATCCGGCGCTGGCCGAGCTCAAGATCACGTTGAAAGAGCTCAAGCAGACGCTCGCGGCCGAGCGGTTCCGGTTGGAGCAGGCACTGATCAAGGAACGCACGTGGTGCTGGCAGGAGGTGACCGAATTCTTTCTCGACCATCCGGTCACCGGCCTGTACGCCCGCACCCTCATCTGGCAGACCCCACAGGGCCCCGCAGGGGTCCCCGTCCGGACCGAATCGGGATGGGAGCTGACCGACCCGCAGGGCCACCTTGTCCAGCCGGACCCCGACGCCCCGGTCGGGCTCTGGCACCCGATCCACGCGGCCGCCGAGGAAGTGCGGGCCTGGCGCGACCACCTGCTGGAGCACGGGATCCGCCAGCCGTACAAGCAGGCGTTCCGCGAGGTCTATCTGCTGACTCCAGCCGAGGAGCGCACGGGCAGCTTCTCCAACCGGTTCGCCGGGCACGTGTTGCGCTACGGCCAGGCCAAGACACTGCTGAACCAGCGCGGCTGGACCAGCCTGGCGATCGGCCACTGGGACTACGAATGCGGCGGAGACCAGGGTGAGGCGGTCAAGGAACTGTCCGGCTGGCGGGCCCGCTGGGGCATGCACGTGGTCGGCGACCCGGGGGCCGATGGATGGGGCACCGCCTCTTTCTGCGCCAGCGAGCAGATCACCTTCTACCGGGACGGGCAGGAGGAGCTCTCCGGCCACAACTGGGCGGGCAACCGCGTCGCCCACGAGGGTGTGCCGCTGGTCGAGGTGCCGCCGCTGGTGCTGTCGGAAGTGCTCCGCGACGCCGACCTGGCCGTGGGGGTCACCTCGGTCGGACTCGACCAGCAGGCCGCCCGCGGGCATGAGGAGTACTGGCACTCCTACGGGTTCGGCGAACTCACCGAGACCGCCAAGACCCGGCGTGACACGCTCGCCTGTCTCCTGCCCCGGTTGAAGATCGCCGATAGGGCGGAGCTGACGGACCGGTTCCTGCGGGTGCGCGGAGACCGGCGGACCTACAAGATCCACCTGGGGTCGGGCAACATCCTGATGGAGCCCAACGACGCCTATCTGTGCATCGTCCCCGGGCACGACCGCAGCACCACATCCGTCTTCCTGCCCTTCGAGGAGGACGGCGGCATGTTGTCGGTCATCCTGTCCAAGGCGTTCCTGCTCGCCGACGACACGACCATCACCGATCCGTCGATTACCCGTCAGCTCGGCGTCTGAAAGCGCCGTGGCGGCCTCTCCGGGGCGGATTTCCGACTACTACCCGAGTGTCACCGCCACGGCGGCCCTGGATGCCGCTGATTTTGCGGACTACGTTGACAGCTACGATCCCCTCAGGGGGCAGCGTGAGGTTGCTGCTTATAGCTCAATGCGCTTGTCTGATCACTTTTGGTGATGCACGCTGAAGAGTGCCGCACCCCCGGTGGGTGCTGGAAGTGAGGCCGGGACTACCGATGGAATCGGGTGCCCGGCCTTCGCGTTTCTTCTCTCGGCCAAGGCAGATCAAGATGGCGAAGGCTCTCGTCGATATAGGCGGTGAGCTGTGACTGAGCGCTTCAGTTGGCGGGAATCGCCCGCTGAAACGCTAAGTCACCACAACTGATCGTTACGAGGTGCTGTTAGTCGGCTTCTAGAACGAAGAACAGGAAGCTCAGGAACCTCGTGCGGGTGAGCTCGAACTCGCGGAACTCCTCGGGGAACAAATCGCGGGCTTCCGGCACAAACGGCGGTTCGCTGATGACGCTGATGCGAAAGCCGGCCGCGGTGAAGGCATCGGTCATCGCGTGCAGTGGCCGCTCCCAGAAGCTCATCTGGGCGGTCTGTCCACCCATGGTCCATTCTTCGGTCCGGTTACGGGTCTCGAAATAGTTGATCTTTTCCCCGGCCATGTGACGCATGAGGGTGGTGACGAAAGGATGGTCGACCGAGACGAGGAGTCGGCCGCCAGGTCTCAGCACGCGTCGCAGCTCGGCCAGGGTCGGTCCCCAGTCTTCCAGGTAGTGCAGCACCAGGGACGCGATGACGTCGTCGAACGCGTCGTCGGGGAAGGGCAGTGGGCTGGTCAGGTCGGCGACCCGCAGGTCCGCGTCGGCGCCCAGCCGCTGTCGGGCCATCTCCAGCATCCCGGCACTCGCGTCGATGCCGGTGACGATGGCGCCTCGATCGCGCAGTTCGGAGAACAGGGGTCCTGAGCCGCAGCCGGCGTCGAGGATCCGCCGGCCGGTCACGTTCCCGGCGAGCTTCAGCATCGCGGGCCGCTCGTAGTACGCGTTCAGGAGGCTGGTCTCGTTCTCGGCCGAGTACCCCTCGGCGAGACGGTCATAGTCGTTGAATCGGGACGGATGTGCGGTCTCAACATGGGTTTCGGGCGTACTAGGCATGCGGGCCATTTTGGCCCACCAATCTCGGCAGCACAGACGTACGGTCCGTTTGCCGTGGCTGAGGGCTTAATCGGCGAAAATCGCCACCTTGCCTAGTAACGGTCTACTCGCGTTGCGCTGAAGTCGCGAGAGTCTGATTCCTTGACGTGCTGAGCTAACTACATGCCGTTATCGGCCGGTGTGTTCGAGGTCTGCGATGAGGCGATCTGGTATCACCGGGCGCGCAAAGCCCGCCAACTCAAGCGCACATCCGCCAACTGAAGTGCTAATTCGCCGACTGAAGCGCTAAGTCACATGATCATTGAGTAAATACATTGCTACGAAGTGTGAGGTAAGTGTGATTCTCTCGTGGCCGGGCACGCCGGAATCCCCGGTCGCTGAGGCGCTTCGCATCGAGTGCGGCGCATGTTGTGCCCGAAGGCGCGGAGTCCGAGATTGACAGGTACCTGTCATTGTTGGCAGGGTGATGGCCATGGAACAGCTCAACTCGCACGGGCTGGCGTTCTCCGAGCTGGTCATCGAGGTGTTCCGCGCCAATGGTCTGCTGCTGGCGGCCGGTGACGACCTCGCCCGGCCTGTCGGGCTGACCAGCGCGCGCTGGCAGGTGCTCGGGGTGATCGAGCACGAGCCCAGTTCGGTGGCCCAGGTGGCCCGTGCGATGGGGCTGGCCCGGCAGAGCGTCCAGCAGACCGCGGACTCCCTCGCGGCGGACGGCCTGATCACTTTTGAGGAGAATCCCCGCCACCGGCGGTCCAAGCTGATGGCGCTGACGCCGCAGGGGCACGCGGCACTCGATCACGTCGCGCGGTGCCAGGCAGAGTGGGCCAACCGGATCGCGGAGCGCATGACACTCACCGAGCTGAACGCCGCGATCGAGACGCTCCGCAAGGTCGGCCGCGAACTCGGCGCGGAACCACGAGAAGCGGAACCACGAGAACAGGAGAGCGCATGGCCGACGAGATGACCGTTCCGCTGCTGCCCTGCGGATCCATCGACGAGATCGCGAAGTTCTACGGCGTGCTCGGATTCGAGCAGACCCATTACCAGGTCCGCCCGAACCCCTACATCGCGCTCCAGCGCGAGGACCTCCAGCTGCACTTCTTCGGACTCCCGGACTTCGATCCCGAGCAGTCCTACGGAACCTGCCTGGTGTTCGTCCCCGACACCGGGGACCTGTACCAGTCGTTCGCCGAGGGGATGCGCGCCGCCTACGGCAAGGTCCTGGCCTCGGGGATCCCTCGGATGACCCGTCCTCGCAAGCGGAAGAACACCGGCGACCTGGCGGGATTCAGCGTCGTCGACCCGGGCGGAAACTGGATCCGGATCTTCCCGTTCCCCAAGGAGGGGAACTCCAGTGTCGGCGAGACCGCGGAAGGCAAGCTCGCCAGGGCGCTGCAGAACGCCATCGTGCTCGGCGACGCCAAAGGCGATCACCGCCAGGCGGCACGGATCCTCGACGGTGCGATCGCCCGCGAGCAGGACTCCGCGCCGGTCGTCGACCTGGTCGAAGCGCTGGTCTACCTGGCGGAGCTCGTCCTGAGGGCGGGCGACGCAGAGCGTGCGGGCGCGCTGCTGACGCGCGTGCGCGAGACGGCACTGGACGACTCCGACCGCGAGAAACTCGCCGACGCGTTGGCCAACGCTCAGGTTCTGGAAGACACCCTGGGCTCCGGCCAGGCCTGACGCATCGCCCCGGGCTCCGGACAGGTCTGATCCATTGTTCTGCGCTCCGGTCAGGTCTGACCAGGTCTGACATATCGTTCAGCATTCCAGCCAGGTCTGGCACGTCGCCCTGGGATCCAGCCTGGCCTGACGCATTGTCCTAGGCTCCGGCCTGGCCCGACACCCGGCGTCCATCGCGGCCTCGCTCTCCTGGCCGAGGGGTCGGGCGTCGGGCGCCGGGTCAGGGATGTCCTTCGGGTCTACTCGCCTGCAGCGCCCGCCACGGCGAAGACTCGCCTGCCCCGCCACGGCGAAGATCCGAAGGACGTTCCTCAGGCGGCTGTCCCGAGGCGGTCCCGGAGGTAGTCCCTCAGCACCACGGCGTTGTTGTGCTCGGTGTCCTTCGCCGCGTAAAGGAGGGTGATCGGCCCCCTGCGCGCGGCGTCCAGCAGTGAGCGTACGGTGTCCGGATTCCGGTCCAGCTCCTCCCGGTAACGGGTACGGAACTCCTCGAAGCGCTCCGGGCGGTGCCCGAACCAGCGTCGTAGATCCGGTGAGGGCGCGATGTCGCGCACCCATCCGTCGAGGTTGAGATCGTCCTTGCGGACGCCTCGCGGCCAGATCCCGTCGATGAGGAACACCTCCCCTTTGGACCCTTTGGGCCCTTTGGAGCTCTCCGCGTCGTACACCCGGCTGATAATGATCTCCCCCATTCCCCGTGCCTACCCGGATGATGTGTCTCCAAGCGATGAGCGATGAGCGATGGGGGCGGGTTCCCCGCCGGGTGAGCCCGGAGGTCAGGTGCCGGGATACTTCCTGAGCCATGCGTCGGTGATCGTGTGCTCCCCGGCGGAGTGGGCCGCGAAGTCGTCGGCGAGTTCGGTGATGACGTCGCGGCCTTCGAGGTGGGTGAGCCATTCGGCGGGCAGCGCCGCCTCGCCGTGGAGGGCTCCCAGCAGGTTGCCGCAGATGGCGCCGGTGGAGTCGCTGTCGCCGGAGTGGTTGACCGACAGCAGCAGGGCTTCCCGGAAGTCACCGGGGTTCGGGTGCGCCAGGGCACAGTAGACCGCGATCGCGAGAGCCTCCTCCGCGATCCACGCCCCGCCGAGCGACTCGACCTTCTCCGGGCTCGGGTCGCCCTTCGCGGCGAGGGCCACGGCGGCGCGCAGGGCCAGGGTGGTCTCCTCATGGGAGGGGTAGGTCGCCAGCAGGTCCATCGCATTCCGTACGGCCAGCGCGAGCGGCCCGTCGCCCGTCGCGAGGTCGCCGGTCGTGAGGTCGTCCGTCGCCGAGCCGCTCGACGCGGAGCCGCTCGTCGCGGAGCCGCTCGACGGGAAGCCGTTCATCAGGAAGTGGACGATGGCGGCGAAGGCACCGGCGGCGAGGTACCCGGTGGGATGGCCGTGGGTGATCTGGGCGCATTTGGCCGCCAGCTCGAACGCGTGCCGGGCGCTCCGCGCGCGAAGCCCGAAGGGGGCCGAGCGCATGACCGTTCCGCACCCCTTGGAATCGGGGTTGACCGGTCCCGGCTTGCCGAACGGTGCGGCGGGGGCCTGCCCGTGGCGCAGTCCTGACAGGCAGGCGTTCCCGGGGGCGCGTCTGGAGTAGAGCCACTTCTGCTCGCGGAGCCAGCCACTGCGGATCGAGCCTCCGGCCGGGGGAGGGGAGGAGTGCCGCTGGGTGTCCAGCCAGCGCAGGTAGGCCTGCCGGATGGCGGAGGAATCGCCTCCCCGGATCAACCCTTCCACGGTGAACAGTGTCATCTGCGTGTCGTCGGTGATCAGGCCGACCTCGCCGCGCCAGTCGGCGGCCAGCTCGGTCAGGCCGGCGGAGCCGTACTGCCTGCGGATTCTTCCGATCGACTCGAACTCGACGGGGGCTCCCAGCGCGTCACCGAGCGCACCGCCCAGGAGGCAGCCTCTCACGCGGCCGCGGTGCTCGGGGAGGTCATCGGTGGAACGGCGCACAATCATGATCCTCTGGTTCTCGTCGAAAAACTTTTCCCTGAATTCTCGCCAGGATGTAGAGAACGCGGGAGTGTGCTTCGACCTATAAGTGAGAGCGTCGAAGGGGGCGCGCGAGCGAAGGAGCGAGGACATGAAGTACATGCTGCTGATGCAGTGCGGCGAGCAGAGCGATCTCCCCCCGATCAGCACCTGGCTCCCGGAGGAGGTCAAGGCCCATATCGAGTTCATGCACGACACGAACAAGAAGCTCGTCGAGGCGGGGGAGTTCGTGGAGGCGCAGGGGCTGGCGGGTCCGGAACAGGCCAGGATCGTGCGGGCCGGTGACGGCGGGACCCCCGTCGTCACGGACGGACCCTTCCCGGAGACGAAGGAGTTCCTGGTCGGCTACTGGATCGTCGACTGCGAAAGCTCGGAGCGGGCGGTCGAGATCGCCGCGTACGTCTCGGCCGCGCCCGGGCCCGGCGGTAAGCCGTTGAACATGCCGATCGAGGTGCGCCAGGTGATGTCGGGCGCGCCCGAGGAGCTGTGACGTTGGGCGGTCAAGCCATCGACGACCTGCTGCGCGAGCTTGCGCCGCAGGTCGTCGGCGTGCTCACCCGGCGCTTCGGAGATTTCGACGCCGCCGAGGACGCGGTCCAGGAGTCGCTGCTGGCCGCCGCGGCTCAGTGGCCCGAGGAGGGTGTGCCCGGCAATCCGCGGGGTTGGCTCATCCAGGTCGCGTACCGCCGGATGACCGAGCAACTGCGCAGCGAGCAGGCGCGGCGCCGCCGGGAGGAACTGGTGGCCTCCCAAACGCCCCCGGACCGGTGGGCGGCGCCACCGGCGGACGACGCGCCCGAGACGGACCGGGACGACACGCTGATCATGCTGTTCCTGTGCTGCCATCCCGCGCTGACCCCGGCATCGGCGATCGCCCTCACCCTGCGGTCCGTGGGCGGTCTCACCACGGCTCAGATCGCCAAGGCCTTCATGGTGCCCGAGGCGACCATGGCTCAGCGGATCAACAGGGCCAAGCAGAGCATCAAGGCGTCCGGCGTCCCGTTCCGCATGCCCGCCCCTCAGGAACGGGCGCGGCGGCTCGGCTCGGTCTTGCACGTGCTGTATCTCATCTTCAACGAGGGTTACGCCAGCAGCGTCGGCCCCGATCTGCAGCGCGTGGAGCTGTCCCGCGAGGCGATCCGGCTGACCAGGATGGCCCATGACCTGCTTCCGGACGACTGCGAGGTGGCCGGGCTTCTCGCGCTGATGTTGCTCACCGACGCCCGGCGCCTCGCTCGGACCGGCGTGGGCGGCACCCCGATCCCGCTGGCCGAGCAGGACCGGAGCCTGTGGGACGGCAAGGCCGTCGCCGAGGGGGTCGCGCTCATCACCGCCACCCTGGCCAGGGGCGCGGTCGGTCCCTACCAGCTCCAGGCGGCGATAGCCGCGGTCCACGACGAGGCGCCGACGGCCGAGGAGACCGACTGGCCGCAGATTCTGGCGCTGTACGGCCTGCTGGAACGTATGTCCGACAACCCGATGGTCTCGCTCAACCGCGCCGTCGCCGCCGCCATGGCGCACGGCGCCACGACCGGCCTCGACATGCTCAAGACACTCGGCGCCGACGGACGCCTGGCGGGACATCATCGCTTCTACACGGCCCGAGCCCACCTCCTGGAGATGACCGGCGACCGGCAGGCGGCCGTTGAGGACTATCGTGCGGCGGCGAGCCGTACGACGAGCATCGCGGAGCGGGACTATCTCACCACCCGTGCCGCCCGGCTCGCCGCGGCGGACCAGCCGGAACAGGGCGCCCCGCCCGGCTCGGCCGAGCAGGATGCGCCGTTCAACAGGGCCGGATGAGGTGTCCCGCCGCGACCGGGCGGTCAGCCGATCGGGTGCGGGCGGGTCAGGCTTGCCGATTCCACCGCGATCGCCAGGCGGGCGGGTCGAACGGGTCCCCGAAGTACTGCGTCTCGTGCACGACCTTCCCGTCTTCGAACTCCATGATGCTCACGGCGTTCACCGGCCGGCCCTCATGATCGAGCACGCACTCGGAGATCCAGAGATCGCCGCTTCCGATGATGCGGCGCACGGTGAAGCCGGGCCTGACCGGATTGTTCCTGTGCAGTTCCTCGATGTTCTTCCGGCCGCGGATCCGCTCTCCCGACTGGGGGTACTCCACGAGAACGTCGTCGTGATAGATCGAGTGCTCGGCCGCCAGGTTGCCCGCGGCCGACGCGTCCCAGTGTCGTTCCACCGCCGCTCGGATGTCGATGTCCGCCATCGATCGTCTCCTCTGACTCGATCGTGCCTCGACCCTGCCTCGATTCTGCTTCGATGAGCCTCGATGAGCAGCGTCCCCCGGACCACCCGCGAGGATGGAGCGGCGGTTCTCCCAGTACAGCACGATAGGAGACAGGGGCAGGTCCGTACCCTGGGCCGCGAGGGGAGGGGTGACAGGGTGAACGTAGTGGTCCTCGCCGACACGCACGCGCCGCGACGATGGAAATCCTGCCCGCCGCGAGTGGCCGAGCATCTCCGCGGCGCAGACCTGATCCTGCACGCCGGTGACGTGTGCACCGCCGATGTGCTCGGCGAACTGGCCGCCTACGCGCCGGTCCACGCCGTCAAGGGCAACAATGACGGACCCGAGGTCACGGCGCCCGAAACGCTCGAACTCGACCTCGGCGGGCTGAGGGTGGCGATGATCCACGACAGCGGCGCGGCCCGGGGACGGCTTGCCCGGATGCGCCGCCGGTTCCCCGAAGCCGATCTGGTGATCTTCGGGCACTCCCACATCCCGCTCGACGAGAGCGGCGACGGGCTGCGCATTTTCAACCCGGGGTCGCCGACCGACCGGCGCCGCCAGCCCCACGGCACCGTGGGCCTGCTGCGGATCGAGGACGGCTCCCTCGTCGAGGCCAGGATCGTCCCGGTCACCTGACCGGGCACCCGGCGCCGGACACTTGCGGGCCGGCCGCCCCGGGTGGATCGGCGTGACGGTCGGGAGTCGAGCCCGCTGTATTACGGGAGTCGAGCCCGCTGCATTAGGTAAAGGTTAAGTGGTATTGCGGGGAAGATTAAGGGTCTGGAGCATTCACTGCCTTCTGCCACTATTGCCTCATGCCTGTTCTTCGCCTCATGCGCGCCGCGGTGTTCGCGGTCGTGTGCGTGATGGCGTCGCTGGCCATGCACATGCTGGCCGGAGGTGCCCCGGTGGAACCGGGCGCCCTGGCCGGGGCGGTGCTGCTGACCGGGTTGGGGGCGTTCGTCCTCGCCCGGCGGCAACGGGGGTTCGGCGTGCTGATGGGCGCGAGTTTCGCCACCCAGTACGGCCTGCACACCTGGTTCTCCGCCGGTGCGATCTCGCAGCCGGTGCTGCTGGAGTCCCAGCACGGCGGCGGTCTGTCCGTGTTGCTGGAGCACCAGCACCGTGGCGGCCTGTCCATGCTGCTGGTGCACGTCGCGATGGCGCTGCTGTCCGCCTACTGGCTGGAGCGCGGGGAGTCCGCCTTGGCGACGCTCCTGCGCCTGCTCGTCGCCTCGGTCCTCACCATCCTGGCGTGGTGGGCCCCCGTCGTCACGCGCGTCGTCCTCCCGGCGGCCCGCGCCGGCGGCTGGGTCCCGTCCGCCACCCGGCTGCTCGCCGCGGCCGTTTCCCGGCGCGGACCGCCGGAGCCTCTCTCCGTCATCTGATCGGGCCCGTGCGCCCGAGTTTCGCCATGCCCACGCGGAGGTCTGTGTGGATGCCCGCGTGGATGCCTGTGTGGCGGCCTTTCGAGTGAACCCGTGCCGGTGTGACGTGTGTCCGCCGATCGCCGGGCTCGCGTGATTCGAGCGAGCTCATGCCGGTGTGACGCCTGTCCACCGGACCGTGCGCTCCCGTGACTCGACTGAACCCCCTTGCCGAGGTGACGCGTACCTTCTGGCGTGCGCGTTCCCGTGAACGGAGAACACTCCATGACGTCCGACGTCGAGGTCCAGACGGCCGCCGAGCCGTACCCGCCCCTTTCCCCCTCATCCTCCGCCTCCTCTTCCACCTGGGCCGATCTGCGGTCGCTGGTGCTTCGCCTGCACTTCTACGCCGGGATCCTCGTCGCGCCCTTCCTGCTCGTCGCGGCGACGACCGGCCTGCTCTACGCGGCCTCCTTCCAGGTGGAGAAGCTGGTCTACGCCCACGAGCTGACGGTTCCGGCGGGCGGTGCGGGCAGGGCCGAGCTGCCGCTGTCTCAGCAGATCGCCGCGGCCCGCGCCGCGCACCCCGAGGGGACCGTCGCCGCCGTACGGCCCGCCGCCGAGGCAGGGCAGACCACCCGCGTCCTGCTCAATGTGCCTGGTCTGGCCGAGAGCACCCGGCTCGCGGTCTTCGTCGCTCCCCACACCGGCGAGGTCCGGGGGGCGTTGGAGAGCTATGGCAGCTCGGGCGCGCTGCCGGTGCGCGCCTGGATCTCCACCCTCCACCGCCAGCTGCACCTGGGCGAGCCGGGACGGCTCTACAGCGAGCTGGCCGCCAGCTGGCTGTGGGCGGTCGTTCTCGGCGGGTTGCTGCTGTGGTTGAGCCGCCGCCGCAGGGCCGGACGCCGTCTGCGCGGCATGATCGCGCCCGAGCGCGGGGCCGCCGGTTCGCGGCGGACGCTGTCCTGGCACGGTTCGGTGGGCCTGTGGGCGGCGCTCGGCCTGCTCTTCCTGTCCGCGACCGGCCTGACCTGGTCGAAGTACGCGGGGGCGAACGTCGACGTGATCCAGGAGTCGCTGGGCTGGTCGACCCCGGCACTGAGCGCCTCCACCGGAGACCACGCCGCCCACTCCGGTGACCACGGCGCGCACGGTTCCACCGGTGCCGCCGATGTCGGCGTCGACCAGATCGCCCAAGCCGCCGCAGGCAAGGGACTGTCCGGGCCCATGGAGATCGTCTGGCCGGGTAAGCCCGGCGGCGCCTACGTGGTCAAGGAGATGGATCGCACCTGGCCCCAGCACAACGACCAGGTCGCCGTCGACCCGGCCACCGGCCAGGTCGTCGGGGAGCTGCGCTTCGACGACTTCCCGCTCGTCGCCAAGTTGATCCGCTGGGGCATCGACGGACATATGGGCGTGCTGTTCGGGCTGCCGAACCAGATCCTTCTGGGCACGCTGGCCGCCGGGCTGGTCCTCCTCATCGTGTGGGGGTATCGCATGTGGGGGCTGCGCCGTCCCACGCGTGGGTTCGGCCGGCCGTACGAACGCGGTGGCCTGCGGAGGCTCCCTCTCGCCGTGCTGCTGCCGATGGCCGCGGCGGCGATCGCGGTGGGCGTGTTCCTGCCGCTGTTCGGGATCTCGCTTCTGGCCTTCCTCGTGGTCGACGTGGTGCTCGGCCGGATCAGGACCTCCGGCTGATCACCGGCGGGGGTACGGCATGCCGTACCCCCGCCTGCCGGTTCACGACTTGATCGACGGGCGGCCGGCCACGAAGTTCTGGAAGCCGACCTTCACCTGCTCGACCGGCTCCCGGATCTTCTTCTCCCGCCACTCGGCCCTGTGCAGTTTCCCCGAATCCGGCTCGTAACGCCGCCGCGCCCAGGGCGAGCCGGGACGGGCCAGCCGGATCGCGCCGACCAGCGCCAGCGGGGTGACGTAGATCCCGATCAGACCGGTCCAGATCTTCCCCTTGAACAGGGTGACCAGGGAAAGGAGCGTGTTGAAGCCGACGATCAGGGCGATCTCGGGGGTGGACAGGAGCTCGCCGTCAGGCTGGGGGGCGAGCAGGTCGCCGAGCTCCAGCGGGCTCGCGCCGAGCAGGGCCAGGCCGCACAGCGCGGCCGCGACGAACACGGCGTCCACCGACAGGCGGCCCTGCTCCTTCCAGTAGACGTCGTCGAGGTGGAGCACCAGCGCGAACTCGTCCAGCACGAGCGAGGTCCCGACGCCGAAGAGCGCGGCGAGCAGCCCGGCGGGGATCGAGGTGCCGTCCTCCACGGCCAGCCCGCTGATCCCGCCTACGCACATGAAGACCAGGCCGAACACGACATGGTGGATGTGCGTGCCGCCGGGCGTCACGTTTCCCGGCCACCACTTCACCTGCGCCCGGATCATGCGCACGCTGATCCGGATGAACAGGAACGTGGCGATGAAGAAGACGAAGAAGCAGAACAGCCGGAGCTTGCCGGCCGCCACGATCTCCGTCGAGAACCATGACCCCACGCGTGCCTCGCCTCGCGAAAAAAGAGGGGAGTCCGGGCAGGGTATCAACCGGGGCGGGGCGGCCTCGCCGACGGGATGCCGTCGTGGTCCCGGCGGGGGACCTAGTCCGGGTGATGCTGGTGCTGCAGGTAGGCGGCGGTCTCGGGGTTGGCGGGAAAGTAGGCTTCGACGGCCAGTTCGGCGACGGTGATGTCCAGCGGGGTGCCGAAGGTGGTCATCGTGCTGAAGAAGACCAGCTCGCGATAACCGCGGCGGAGCCGGAGCGGTATCACGATCTGCCCTGGGCCCGCCCCTATCTCGGGCTCGGGCTGGTCACAGGGGTAGTCGTCGAGCTCCCGCCAGAGCGCGGCGAGGTCGGGGTCGGCGGTCAAGCTGATCTGGCGGCGCAGCCGGTGCAGCAGGTGGGCCCGCCATTCGCCCAGGTTGAGGATCCGCTGGGCCATCCCTTTGGGGTGCAGGCTCAGCCGGAGCACGTTGACCGGCGGTTCGAGCAGCTCGGGTGCGACCCCGCGCAGCATCAGGCCGGTCGCGGAGTTACGGTCCACCAGGTTCCAGCGCTGGTCCACGACCACGGCGGGGTGCGGTTCGTGCCCGCGCAGCACCTGCCCGAGCGCTTCGCGGACCGAGGCCATCTCGGGGGAGCTGAGCGGGGTCTCGGCGAAGACCGGGGCGAAGCCGCCGGCGAGCAGGAGGTGATTGCGTTCGCGGAGGGGGAGGTCCAGCTCCTCGGCGAGATGGAGGATCATGTCCCGGCTCGGCTTGGACCGGCCGGTCTCCACGAAGCTCAGGTGCCGGGTGGAGATGTCCGCCTGGATGGCGAGATCCATCTGGCTCATCCGCCGGCGTTCCCGCCACTGGCGCAGCAGTTCGCCGACTGGCCGAGACGCGCTGGTGGTGGTCACAAATCCCACCATAACTGGCCAAGGCTTGGTGAAACCATTACCACCTGTGTAACGAAAGTCGTGATGTTTCCCCGTTCGGCTGCCCACTTTCATGGCTTGCCGGCTCTGGCCGCCTGTGATCCGCCTGACCATGGACGGCTGCGACTACGCCACGCCGCGCACCGGGACGGAGCCGGCCGAGCTGATGAGCAAGGCCGGGATTCGCCGGGTCACGCTTCGGTTCCGCTGACGACCTCCTCGCGGGTGAGTTGCGACAGTGTTCGTACGGCGCGCAGGAAGCTCTCGCGCTCACTCGCGGGCAGCCGGGCGAGCAGACGATCCTCGTTGGCCTGGATGTCGGCCCGCGCCGATCGGCAGACCTCGCTGCCCTGAGCGGTGATCGTGAGGACGCGTGCCCGCCGGTCCCGGGGGTCGGGATCGCGGGTGATGAGCCTGGCATCCTGCAGCCTGTCGAGGGTGCTGATGATGCGGGTCTTGTCGGCGCCGATCGCCTCCGCCAGGGCGGCCTGGGTGCGCACGGCGTTGTCCTCAAGGGCGGTGAGCACCGCGTACGCCCACATGGAGATCCCGTGCGCGGCCAGCACGGGCCGCTCGGCGGCGATGAGCGACTGCACCAGGGGGTGGAGCATCGCGGCGAGGTCGTGGCGATCTGTCACGGGAATAATGGTACGCTTTGACAGATGGTAAGCCAACATAGATCATATGCATGTGCCTACTAATTCTGGCGTCCGCCTGATTCGCAACGACCGCCTCGCACAGACAGTCGAATACGCCTACGCCGCCGTGGCCGACGCGCCCGTGCGCTCCATCTGGGTGGCCGGTGCATGCCCCCTCGACCTCGACGGCAAGACCGTCGCCGTCGGCGACTACGCGGGCCAGACACACCAGGTGATGCGCAACCTCGTGACCGCCCTGGAGGGCGCCGGCGCGTCACTGGCCGACGTCGCCAAGACCACCGTTTATGTGGCCTCCTCCAGTCGGGCCGACCTGGTCACCGCATGGGAGGTCTACCGCGAGTACATGGGCGAGCACGACGTGCCCAGCACGCTGCTCGGTGTCGCCGTCCTCGGCTACAACGACCAACTGGTCGAGGTCGAGGCCGTGGCGGTGATTCCCGGCTGATGGATGCCAGACCTTCTGGGCGTGGAAAAATCTGCGCCATGCCCAACCGGATCATGGCCCTGGTGGCCGCCCTCACGTTCGCCGCGACCGGGTGCGGGGTGCTGCCCACGAACAACGCCGCGGCGCCGCCCTCCTCCGAGACTCCGCCGTCGAGTGAACCGGCCGCGAGTGAACCGGCCGCGAGTGAACCGGCCGCCACCCCGGCAGCGCAAGAGACCAAGGACGACCGCCCCGCCCTGGCCGAGACCCGCAGCACCATGACCGAGCACCTCAAGGTCGAGGTCGTCGGCCTCAACCGGGTCAAGGGCAAACACCTCATCGTGCAGCTGCGCTTGTCCAACACCGGCACGAAAGACCTGCCGTGGACCGGCGAGATGGGCGACGGCACCCGCCCGCTCGGCCGGATCCTGTGGGCCTCCGGCATCGGCGTCCTCGACGCGGCGGCCCGCGTGTGGCTCCTGCCCTACCAGCCGAAGGACTCCCCGTGCCTGTGTAGCGATCAGGAGCGCGACGATCTCGGCTATTTCATCGATCCTGACCAGTCGATCGCCGTGTACGCGGTGCTGCCCGCCCCGTCGGGCAACCCCTCTACCGCCACGGTCGTCACCCCGGTGGGCCCGCCCATGCTGAACGTGCCCATCAGCGACGAGCCGCCCGCCGGTGACTTCCCCGACCCCGACGCCGAGCCCGTCACGCCGGTCACGCGCCGCATCGTGCTGCCCTCCGAGTCGCTGGACAAGTCGGAGGAGACTGCGGACGACGGCAAGGAGCTCCAGGTCAGCCTCTCCTCCGACGTGCTGTTCGCGGTGAACAAGGACACGCTCACCCCCAGGGCCAAGGCCGTGCTGGCGCGTACGGCGAAGCTCGTCGACGCCTCGCCCGCCTCCGTGGTCAAGGTCGAGGGCCACGCCGACTCTTCCGGCACCGACGCCATCAACGACCCGCTGTCGCAGCGCCGCGCCCAGGCGGTACAGCGCGCCCTGGCGGCGCTGCTGGCACGTGACGGCGTGCGCTTCCAGGCCCGTGGGTACGGCTCCCGCCGCCCCCTGTACGGTAACGACACCGACGAGGGCAGGCGCCGCAACCGCCGGGTGAGCGTCACCTTCGCCAAGCCCCAGCCCAAGACCGAGCAGGCAGACCCGGCCGAGGACCTCGCGCAGACGTTCGGGCCGGAGGCGGGCGAGCTCAAGGCCACCGGCGAGGCCGAGGGCCAGCCGATCGCCATGAAGATCACCGGGCTGCGACGACTGCCGGGTGGGATCGGCCTCCTGACGTATACGATCACCAACGAGGGGTCGGCCGAGACCACGTACAACGACCTGCACCACGCGCAGGACTGGCAGAGCTACAAGTACCAGGCCGCCAGCAACGTCCGGCTGACCGATGTGGCAGCCCGCCGCCAGTACCTGCCGGGTCGCCTGGAGGTGCCCGCCGACGGCGGCGTGGACTACTACTGCTCCTGCACGGACCTCTCCGGCGTGCGCATCCGCACCGAGACCTTCGCCCCGGGCCAGACCCGTGAGTTCTACGGCCTGTTCGCCCTGCCGGACAACGCGACGACCCTCAACGTCAAGATCGCCGGTTTCCGCGACCTTGAGGTGCCGGTCCGGTAACGAGCGGTCATCCGGCATCGGCAGGAGGCAAGCAGGAAGCCGCCGGCCGGCAGCGCCCACCCGTCAAGTGTTCCCGCGCCGCTGGCCGTCGTGGTGCTCGTCCCGTCAGCGGCGGCGGACCTTGGTGCTCAGGCGGTTGAGGATGCGCTCCCACTCGGTGCCGAAAGGGTTGTCCTGGACGAGGTAGGTCCAGGTGGCGGTGGGGCGCTTGAGACCCGCGCCGTCGAGGTCGAGGCCGTCGGCGGTGATCGTCGCGGTCTCGAAGGTGGCGATCGAGCGCGACTCGATCTCGGCCAGCATGCGCTGGTAGGCGGGCTTGGCCTCCTTGTTGAACTCGTCGATCGGGTTGAGGCGGCCAAGGGCGCGCAGGTGGATGCCCTCGCGGAGCTCGGCCAGATCGGCCAGGTGGTCGGCCCAGCAGCGGTCGAGGTGGAACAGCACGACCTGCCGGGCGGCGTCGTGCAGCACATCCTCGCCGACGGTCTCCTCCAGCTCCGCCCACCGCTGCGGAACGCCCGCCGCGAGGGCGTCACCGGCCGAGCGGCCGCGCAGGACCTTGTCGCGGAGCTCCAGGACCATGCTTCGGTGGAGCTCGGTGAGGCGGGTGTAGCGCCAGGTGTTGCGGTGGATCTCCATGTTGACGCCCTCGGCGACGCGCTGGGCATGACCCACGAGACCGCGGTCGGGTACGCCCCTGGCGTACTCGTCGGCCACGTAGTGGGTGATCAGCTCGTCCTCCCCGCTCACGAGGAAGACCGAGCCGCCGGGGTCGCCCTGGCGACCGGCACGGCCACGGAGCTGGTCGTCCAGGCGACTGCTGGTGTGGCGGCCGGAGCCGATGACGTACAGCCCGCCCAGCTCGTCCACGCCGTCTCCGAGACGGATGTCGGTGCCGCGCCCGGCCATCTGGGTGGAGACCGTGATCGCGCCGCGTTCTCCGGCTCCGGCGATGATCGACGCCTCTTCGGCGTCGTTCTTGGCGTTGAGGACCACGCACTCCAGGCCGCGGCCGCTCAGGGTCAGCGCCAGCCGCTCGGACTCGGCCACGTCCAGGGTGCCGATCAGGATCGGCCGCCCGGTGGCGTGCACCCGGACGACCTCATCGACCAGGGCGTGGTCCTTTTCCATGGCGTGCTCGAACAGCCGGTCGGGCTCGTCGATCCGTACACACGGCCGGTTGGACGGGACCACGGCCACCTTGAGGTCGTAGAACTCGCGGAGCTGGTCTCCGACCGCGACCGCCGTGCCGGTCATGCCGCACCGCTGGGGGTAACGGGTGATCAGCCCTTGAACGGTGATCGAGTCGAGGATCTCGCCGGTCTCCGAGGGCGGGAGCTTCTCCTTCGCCTCGACCGCGGCCTGCAGCCCGTCGGGCCAGCGTTGCAGCAGCGCCACCCGGCCCCGGGACGGGTTGACCAGGTGCACCTTGCCCTCGCGCACGATGTAGTCGACGTCCTTGGTCAGCAGCGCGTGGGCGTGCAGGGCGAGGTTGACCTCGGTCAGCGTGGCGGGACTGTCGTAGAGATCCAGGTCCAGCGCCTGCTCGACGGCGTCGATGCCCTTGGTGGTCAGGTGGACGTTGCGCGCCTGGTCGTCGAGCTCGTAGTGATAGCCCTTGACCAGCAGGCGGACCAGCGCGGCCATCTCCGGCACGGCGTTACCCGGGTCGGCGGCCCCGGCCAGCACCAGCGGCACCCTGGCCTCGTCGACCAGCACCGAGTCGGCCTCGTCGACCAGTGCCACCTCCGGCTCGGGCACGAGCAGGTCGGCCACGTCGACGCGGGTCCGGTCGCGGAGCACGTCGAAGCCGATCTCGCTGACCGAGCCGTACGTCACGTTCTTGGCGTAGGCCGCCCGGCGCTCGTCGGGAGTGGAGGTCTCCCCGACCCAGCCGACCGAGACGCCCAGCGTTTCGTACAGCGGGCCCATCCACTCGGCGTCCCGCCGGGCCAGGTAGTCGTTGACCGAGATCACGTGGACGCGCTTGCCCTGCAGGGCGTATCCGGCGGCGGCCATCGCCCCGGACAGGGTCTTCCCCTCGCCGGTGGCCATCTCCGCGACGTTTCCCGACAGCATGGCGAGCGTGCCGACCAGCTGCACGTCGTACGGCCGCAGGCCCAGCGTGCGGTGCGCGGCCTCCCGCGCGATCGCGCAGAACTCGGCCAGGTCGTCGGTGGAGGGAACCGGCAGCTCGGCGAGCCCGCTGATCCGCTCCTCGCGCGTCCCGGCATCCGCGACGATCCGCTCGAAGGGTTTCAGGTCGATCGAGCCGGGGCGCTCCAGGAACCGCCTGACGAACCGAGTTATCGAGGCCACGTCCCCTCCAACGCCCATCTCCGGGTCCACGTTCCCGGTCGTCGCCCCACCGTACAGACCTGGTGGATCATCCGTCCCGGGACAGGACCCCGTTTCGGGGTGTTGGGACCCGCGCCCTACCGGTGCGGCCCGGGCTTATCCGCCGATGAGCGGCTTTTCCAGGCCGGTGCCCTCCCGCTGAACAGAATTCAATTCTGTGAGATATGGACATGGAAGGTGATGGGGGACAGGCTAGGCCGGTGGCCTTCTCCGACTACCAATACGAGATCTACCTCAACGGTCTGGCAGGGGTGCGCCCGCCGTATCCGACGGATCTGACCAAGCTCGAACAGGCTGCGAAAGAATGGCTCGGTTCCGAGCCCTACTGGTACGTGGCCGGTTCGGCGGGGACCGGGGCGACCGATCGGGCCAACCGCGAGGCGTTCGACCGCTGGCGGATCGTCCCCAGGATGCTCCGCGACGTCTCGGTCAGAGACCTCAGCACCGAGCTCTTCGGCAGAACGTATCCCGCGCCCGTCGCGCTCGCCCCGATCGGCGTGCAGTCGATCGTGCACCCGCAGGGAGAGCTCGCGACCGCCAGGGCTGCCGCCTCGCTCGGCATCCCCACGGTGCTGAGCACCGCCGCCTCCCACACCCTTGAGGAGGTCGCCGAAGCGGACGGCCCCCGGTGGTACCAGCTCTACTGGCCACACGACGACGGCGTCACGCTCAGCCTGCTCGACCGGGCCGCCAAGAGCGGCTACGACACCCTGGTCGTCACCCTCGACACCTGGACACTGGCCTGGCGGCCCAACGACCTCGACCACGGCTACCTGCCGTTCCTGCGCGGCAGCGGCCTGGCGATCCCGTTGTCGGACCCGGTGTTCAGATCCCGGCTGGAACGTCCGGTCGAGGAGGACCTGAGCGCGGCGATCATGCAGTGGGCGCCGATGTTCAACGGCCGCTCCCACACCTGGGACCAGCTGTCCCTGCTCCGCGACAACTGGGACGGGCCGATCGTCCTGAAGGGCATCCAGCACCCGGACGACGCCCGGCGCGCGGCCGACGCCGGAATGGACGGCGTCGTCGTCTCCAACCACGGAGGCCGGCAGATCGACGGCGCCGTGGCCTCGCTGGAGGCGCTCCCCGGGATCGCCGCGGCCGTGGGCGACCGGCTGACCGTGCTGTTCGACTCGGGCATCCGCACCGGATCCGACATCTTCAAGGCGCTCGCCCTCGGAGCACGTGCCGTACTGCTGGGCCGGCCGTACGTCTGGGGTCTGGCCGGAGGCGGCGAGGACGGCGTGCGCCACGTGGTGCGGAGCCTGCTCGCCGAGCTCGACCTCACTCTCGGGCTGGCGGGTTACCGTACACCCGCAGATCTTGATTCTTCCGCTCTGGAGGCACGATGAGCCTGTCCGACCTGCAGCCGATCCCCGCCGACCGGCTCACCTTCCGGCTGCCGCAGAAGTTCGAGACAGTGGAGGAGGAACGCCGCCACCGCCAGGAGCGCCTGGTGGCCGCCTTGAGGCTGTTCGGCCGGTTCGGCTTCGAGGAGGGTGTGGCCGGGCACATCACCGCCCGCGACCCCGAGCACACCGACCACTTCTGGGTGAACCCGTTCGGCATGTCGTTCAAGCAGATCAAGGTCAGTGATCTGATCCTCGTCAACCACGAGGGCCAGGTCGTGGAGGGCCGCTACCACGTCAACCAGGCGGCGTTCGCGATCCACTCGATGGTCCACCAGGCCAGGCCGGACGCGGTCGCCGCCGCGCACAGCCACTCGGTGCACGGCAAGGCCCTGTCGTCGATGGGCGTGCTCCTGGAACCGCTGACCCAGGACGCCTGCGCGTTCTACGAGGACCACGGACTGTTCGACGACTACACCGGCGTGGTCGTGGAGACCGAGGAGGGCCGCCGTATCGCCCAGGCTCTCGGCTCTTACAAGGCGGTCATCCTGCGAAACCACGGCCTGCTGACCGTCGGCGACACCGTGGACGCCGCCGCCTGGTGGTTCATCACGATGGAGCGCTCGTGCCAGGCCCAGCTCCTGGCCAAGGCCGCCGGCCCCACGGTCTCGATCGAGCACGAGAACGCCAAGCTCACCTACGAGCAGATCGGCAACGACCTGGTCGGATGGATCAACTTCCAGCCCCTCTACGACCAGATCACCGCCGCCGAGCCCGACATGTTCGACTGACAGAGATGATGTAGGTGAGCATCTCCCGCGGGGTCTGACCCATCGACTGACCGACACCCTTCTCGCGGGGCCCGCGTCCCGGGCCCCGCGATCCGGTGTGTCCTTCCGGCGAAGCCGGGTTTTCAACGGAACCGGCTTTTCGGCGGAGCCGGGCTTCTAGCAAAGCTCCTGGTGACCGGCGTTGTAACCGTCCACCCAGCCCTTTCTGTCCCAGTCATCCGATTCCTTGTAAGAGAAGCCGGCCTGTTTGTCGCACATCTTGCCGGCGTCGTCGTAACCCTTTTCGTAGGCCGCCCAGTATTCCTGCGGCTTGTTCGGAGTGGGCTCGGCCCGGGTCGCCCTGCTCGCCGCCGCGCTTTGCGGGGTATTAGCCCCTGCCGCCGGTGCCGGAGCCGAGGCGGCCGAGGACGGGGAGGTCGCGGCCGGTCCGAGGGTGAGGGTTGCGAGAAGCGCTGAGCCGAGCAACATCAGGCGTCGCCTGCCGTTCATGGGCATCTCCTCCTTGGTCGGCCGCCGGCAGGGATCGTTCGGCGGCCCGGCGTTTATAGGATCACGATATGAGGTGAATTATCGGAAATGAAGTGATTAATTCCCTTATTGTCCTGTTTTTTGGGTAAGTGTGGAGGAGTTGGCTTTCTTTGGCTTGGCCGGCTCTTGTGTTTTTTGAGAAATCATAAAATCTCCGTATTAATGTTGAATGTCGTGGTTTAGTGGTCGTGAGGGAGAAATTTCCGGCGGAAGCCGGGCGTGTCCGGGGCGTCGATTCGCCGGGAGCGGCTCACGCCGATGGCCGGGCACCCTTCTTCTCGCTGAGAGCGAGCAGAGCGACGGCGAAGAGCAGCAGGACCGCACCCGCGACGGCCTGCGGGGTGAGCCGCTCGTCCAGGACGAACACCCCGATGAGCGCCGCGCCGACCGGCTCCACAAGGGAGATCACGGCGGCCGTCGTGGCCCGCACCGTGGCGAGGCCGGTGAAGAAGAGGCCGTAGGCCAGGGCCGTCGGAATCGCGCCGAGATAGACGATGATCGCCGAGGAGGAGAGCGGATCGCTTTCCGGCAGAAGACCCTGGGCCAGCGCGACGGGGAGCAGACAGAGCCCTCCGACGACGAAGCCCCCCATCGCCGTGGAGTACGGCTCGCCGGCGGAGGCGCGGTTGAGCAGGGTCACACCCGCGTAGCCGGCCGCCGAGACCAGCGCCCAGCAGACGCCGGGCACGGAGAAGGTGGCCGACCCGTCGTCGAGGGTCAGCATGACCAGGCCGATCAGGGCGATCGCGACGGAGCCCAGCCCGGCCGCGCCCAGCCGCTCGCGCAGCAGCAGGCGCGCGCCGGCGGCCACGAAGACGGGCGTGGCGCCGATCGTGACCACGGTGGCCACGGCCAGGCCGGATTCGGCGATCGCCGCGAAGTAGGCGGTCTGGTAGACGGCCATCGCCACACCCGTGATCACGGTTCGCCCGAGGCCGGAAAGCCTGTCAGGCGTGATCCGCCCGAGGGCGGAGCCGCGCCCCCGGCCGAAGAGGTGGGACGCCAGCAGGAGCATCATCGCCCCGGCGGCGAACCGCCAGAACGAGACCGCGACGGGACCGAGGCCGCCCGCCCGGTAGAGCAGCGCTCCGGCGGCGCCGCCGGTGCCCCAGGCGGTCGCCGCGATGGATACGTAGAGCAGGCCCCGCCGTACGGAGACATGCGTCATGAAGATCTCTCCAGATGAAGTGATTGTCGCCAGGTCGCACGTATGCGGGCAGCAACCACTCACCGGGTCGCCCGGACCCGGTCGTCAGGAGAGAGAACCGCCCGCTATCGGGCGGTGGGCGGGGAGAAGATGAGCGTCGGCACGCGCCGACCCTACCGAGGCGGCCGAGGCGTCATCCACTGGTTAACCGGCGGCCCGTCCGATCGAGGAACATTCGCTGGAAATCCTGACGTCACGTGACAGGTATGGGCGGCACGATGAGCGTCATGACGATCACCGCACAACTCATCGCCGTGAACATCGACTGCGCCGAGCCCAAGCGGCTCGCCGAGTTCTACGCGGCGGTTCTCGGTTACGAGGTCCAGTACGCCGAGGACACCTACGCCGGCATCGGCGACGGCACGACGAGCATCTACTTCCAGCAGAACCTGGACCGCAAGCCGGCCTCCTGGCCGGGCGCCGACAAGCAGTTCCACCTCGATGTCCGGGTCCCCGACCTGGACGCGGCCGTGGAGCACTACCTGACCCTCGGGGCCACCAAGCCCGACTTCCAGCCCGGAGAAGGCAGCTGGGTCGTGCTCGCCGACCCCGAAGGCCACCTGTTCTGCGTCTGCCCGCCCCGGGAGTAGCCCCGTCCGGGATTCCCCGCTCAGGACTCCTCGCGCCGCCATCCGTCCCGGGAGTGAACAATGCCGGCCCGGGGTTTCCTGAGGCCCGTCGGTGGAATTCGGAGGCCGAATACGAGGCCGTTCCGCGTTTTCTTCTGCTTCGACCGCTCCGGCCGCTCCGAAGGACGGGATCCGCGCGGTGGGGTCTTGGTGCCCGATCCGTGAGCCGCGTCACAAGGAACGCGATAGAGCATTAGGAATCACGAAGAATCGCGAGAAATCATGAAGAATATGGGGGCTTGCGGTGCTCTGCGAACATTCGCCGTTGTGGCTGCCACCTGGCCCGACGGCCGCCCCGGCCATGGACGGGGATCTGATCCGGGCTTGGGTGAGCCGTTACATGTTCGCCAGGCGCTCTAAGCTTGCGGGATGACCCGAGAATCATTCTTTTACCCATGCCCGATCATCTCCGGTGGGTGGCGATGACTTGGGTCGGGATGTCGATCGCTCTGATCGGCGCACTGGGATACGCGCTGGGGGCCGCGCTCCAGCAGTTCGAGGCGGTTTCCGAGGGAGCCTCTCTCAAGCTGATGAAGCGCCCCCGCTGGTGGCTGGGCGGCGTGATCGGGTTCACCGGCGCGTCCCTGCACGCCGTCGCGCTCAGTTTCGCGCCGCTGGTCGCGGTGCAGCCGATCAGCGTGGCGACACTGGTTTTCGCGGTGCCGCTGGCGGCGATGCTCCACGGCAGGCGGCCGCACAGGGCGGAGATTTTCGGGTCGGTCGCGGTGGCCGTCGGGCTGCTCGGGTTGATGCTGCTGGTCCCCAGCCACTCCGTGAAACCTCACATGACGAACCAGGAGGCGTTCGCCTTCCTCGGCTGCGTCGGGCTGGTCGTGCTCGCGGCTCATCTGGGCGCGCGGAAGGTGAAAGGCTCGGCCAAGGCGTTGCTGCTGTCGGTCGGCGCCGGTGCGGTGACGGCCAGCGTGTCCACCTTCGTCCGGGTGGTGGGCGGAGGTCTGGAGGGTGACCTGAGCAGGCTGCTGAGCTGGTTCACGCTCGCGATCCCGGTGTTGCTCATCTGCGCGGTGGTTCTCCTGCAGAAGTCCTACGAGGTCGGCTACTTCGGCATCGCCTACGCGGCGGTCCAGGTGGTGGACCCCGTCACCTCGATTCTCGCCGGGGCGCTCCTGCTCGACGAGGCGATGCCGACCGGCCTGGTGAACGTGGTCCCCGCGCTCCTGGCCGCCGCGCTGCTGATCTGGGGAACCGTCACGCTGGGGCGGCTGTCCCCGGATCACAGCGGTACCCGCGCCTCCGCTCACGAGACCGCGCCGGGCGCCTCGGAGGAGCCCGCGCCGCTCGCGTCCCAGGGGACGGCGTCGGTCGCGTCCCAGGAGCCCGCGCCGGTCACGTCTTCGGAGACCACCTCGATCACGTCGTAGGCGGGTTCCAGCCGATCACCTCGTCCAGCGCGCCGTTCACGCGCTGCGGAGCGAGCCGCCAGGTGAGCGCGAGCATCGTGTCGCGCAGCCGTACGGCCAGCGGGTTGCGGATCCGGATGAGCCGGCAGATGGACGCGGACCGGGCCACGATCTTCGCGGTCCGCTCCAACCGGGCGGCGGTGTAGGCCGCCAGCCCGGCGCCCTTCCCGGCGACGTGGGCCAGCACCACCGCGTCCTCGATCGCCTGGCAGGCGCCCTGGCCCATGTTGGGGGTCATGGCGTGGGCCGCGTCGCCCAGCAGCGCGACCTTGCCCCGGTGCATCGCGGGCAGCGGGGTCTCAAGGTGGTAGACGTCGTTCCTGAGCACGTTCTCCGCCTTGGTCGCGGCGAGCAGTTCCGGGATCGGGTCGTGCCACCTTTCGAACAGGCGCAGCAACTCCGCCCGCTGGTCCCCGCCGCCCCCACCGGCCGGGACGGCGTCGGTGGCATAGCAGTAGGTCAGACCGCCGGCCAGAGGCAGGACCCCGAAGATCTTGCCGTGGCCCCAGCTCTCGTGGGTTTGACCGGGAATGCCTTCGCTGGGGACGAGCATCCGCCAGGCCGTGATCCCGGCATAGCGTGGAGCGGGGTGGCCGGGGAACAGCGTGGTTCGGGTGACCGAGTGGATGCCGTCGGCGGCGACCACCAGATCGGCCTCCACCTCGCCGGCGTCGGTGGTCACCCGGCCGTTCTCGGAGTCCACGCCCTTCACCGTGGTGTTCAGCCGGAGCATGCCGGGCTCCAGCCGCGCCGAAAGCGCGTCGACCAGGTCGGCGCGGCGCAGCAGCACCACGGAGTCGCCGTCGTGCCGGGCGGAGGTCGCCTCGTTGGTGGTCTTGATCAGCCACCGGCCGTCCGGGCGCCGCACGCCGCCCTCGCCCTGGAGCACGGACAGCTTGCGGATGTCGTCACCGACACCGATCGTGTCCAGGGCCTTGAGAGCGTTGGCGAAGACGGACAGCCCGGAGCCGACCGGTTCCAAGGACGCCGCCCGCTCGAACACCGTCACGTCCCAGCCCCGCTGCCGCAGCGCCACCGCCGCCGTCAGCCCGCCGATTCCCGCTCCGATCACCACTGCTCGTGCCATGACCTCTCCTTAACTACGGATGTAGTTGACGCTACTACACCTGTAGTTTGACTACAAATGTAGTATCGGAGGGTGAAGTCCAAGCGCGCCGAGATCATCGCGGAGACCGCCATCACCCTGCTCGCCGAGCGAGGCATGCGTGGTCTGACTCACCGGGCGGTGGACGAGGTGGCCGGGCTGCCGCCGGGTTCGACCTCCAACCTCGCCCGCACCCGCTCGGCGCTGCTGGCGCTGGCCCTGGAGCGGCTCACCGAGCTGGAGGTGACCATATTCGGGCCCATCCTCGACATGGCGAAGGACACCTCGAAGACGGATGCGCTGGACACGGCAGCCGAGATGACTGCCCGGGTGCTTTGGGTCCAGCTGACCGTCGACCGCCGCCGGACGATCGCCCGCTACGAGCTGGCCCTGGAGGCCACCCGCCGCCCCGAGCTGCGCAAGATCTATGACGAGGTGGGGGTCCGTTTCCGTGATCCCACGGTCGCGCTCCTCTCCGCCGTGGGATCACCGGATCCGGTACGGCACGGCCGCCAGATAGTCGCCTTCAGTGAAGGCGTGATGTTCGACGCCATCGTCGGAGCCGGTGCCGAGCCGACCCTGGACGACCTTCGCCTCGGCGCCAGGGAACTGCTGAGGGGAATGCTGGCCTAGCCTCTGGCACCGGGGCGTCAGGGGGCCAGGCCGGGGCGTCGGAGCGCCATGGGTGCGACGTCAGGGGTCACCGCGCCAGGAGACGGGCGCGGTGGGCGGGCCACTCGTCGTCGAGGATGCTGAAGTAGGCGGTGTCGCGCCAGGATCCGTCCGGGCGGCGGCGCTGGCGGCGCAGGACGCCCTCGGGGACGGCACCGATGCGCTGGATCGCGGCCTGGGAGCGGGTGTTGAGGATGTCGGTCTTGAGCTGGACCCGGTTCACGCCCAGCTTGTCGAAGGCGTGGTCGATCAGCAGGATCTTGCAGGCGGTGTTCACGGCCGAGCGCCACATGGCTCTGCCGTACCAGGTCCAGCCGATCTCGATGCTGTCGGCGTATCCCGGTGTGTCGATGTAGGTGGTCCAGCCGACCGCGCGGCCGGTCTCCTTGAGGATCACCGCGAACGGCACGCACTCCGGGCCGTCGATCACCTCTGCCGCGATGCTCGCCAGCTCGTTCTCGCTGCGCGGGGCGGGGACCGAAAGCCAGCGCCACACCTCGTCGTCGCCGCCACCGGCCAGGAACAGGTCGGGGACGTGGGCGAGGCTCAGCGGCTCCAGCCGTACGACGTCGCCTTCGAGAGTGACGGGGGCGGGCATGTTCGAGGTCATGAAGGCGACCCTACGGACGGCGGCGCGCTCGCCAGAAGGTCCACTCGGGGTATGTCCTCGGCGACCACTCCGCGGTCGGGCCGCCCGCGGAACCATGAGGGACGCGGGCTCCGTAGGTTCGGATGGAGAGCGTGTCGACATTCATACCGTCCGGTCGGTACGCTCCTGGGAGACGTGAGGAGAGCCATGGATTTCGCGTTCGACGCCACAACCGAGAAGCTGCGGGCACGGCTGCTCGACTTCATGGACGAGTGCGTGTACCCGGCGGAGGAGGCCTTCGAGGCCCAGGCGGCCGAGAGCGGGTGGGCCAGCCCCCCGCTGATGGATGACCTGAAGCAGGAAGCGCGCAGGCGGGGCCTGTGGAACCTGTTCCTGCCGGGCGAACACGGCGCGGGGCTGACCAACCTGCAGTACGCGCCGCTGGCCGAGATCATGGGACGCTCGCCGAGAATCGCCCCCACCGCGACCAACTGCGCCGCCCCCGACACCGGCAACATGGAGGTCCTCTCCATGTTCGGCAACGAGTGGCAGCGCAAGGAGTGGCTGGAGCCGCTGCTCCGCGGGGAGATCCGGTCGGCGTTCGCGATGACCGAGCCGGACACCGCGTCGTCGGACGCCACGAACATCGCGCTGTCGATCGCCCGGGACGGCTCCGAATACGTGATCAACGGGCGTAAGTGGTTCGCCTCCGGGGCGATGAACCCCAACTGCAAGATCTTCATCGTGATGGGGAAGACCGACCCCGAGGCCTCCTCGCACCGGCAGCAGTCAATGGTCCTGGTGCCTCGCGACACACCCGGGATGGACATCAGGCGGGGCATGCACGTGTTCGGCTACTCCGACGCCGACCACGGCGGGCACGCCGAGATCGTGTTCGACGACGTCAGGGTGCCGGTGGACAACCTGATCGGCGAGGAGGGCGGCGGCTTCGCGATCGCTCAGGCCCGTCTCGGGCCCGGGCGGATCCACCACTGCATGCGGCTGATCGGAATGGCCGAGCGGGCCGTCGAGCTGATGTGCACGCGGACCCTGTCGCGAACCGCGTTCGGCAAGCCGATCGCCCGGCAAGGCGTCGTCCAGGACTGGATAGCCGAGTCGCGGGTGAAGATCGAGCAGCTCCGGCTGCTCGTGCTGAAGACCGCCTGGCTGATGGACACCGTCGGCAACCGTGGCGCCCACACCGAGATCCAGGCCATCAAGATCGCCACCCCGCGGGACGTGGAATGGATCCTGGACAAGGCCATCCAGGCCCACGGCGCCGGTGGCGTCAGCCAGGACTTCCCGCTGGCGGCCCTGTGGGCGGGCGCGCGGTCGCTGAGGCTCGCCGACGGGCCCGACGAGGTCCACAAGCGCTCCCTGGCCTACCGCGAGCTCAAGAAACACATGACCTGACACCACCATGCCCCGCCTGCCGTACGGCACGCCGGTGAGGAAGCCGGACGCGGGCGGGGGCTCCGCCCAGAATTCCGATGAAGGGAACATTCGTGGCGTTGGATGAAGAGGCGATCAAGGGACGCGCCGTCGCCTTCCTCGCCGGGCACGACCCCGGGAACCGGCTGGAGTTCCTGCGAGCCCGGTTCGACGCCGGGCTGGCCTGGGTGCACTTCCCCGAGGGGCTCGGCGGGCTCGGTGCCCCCCGGGAGCTGCAGAACGTGGTGGAGCGAGAGCTGGCCGGGACACCGCAGCTCGACACCGGGGTGCAGGGGATCGGGCTCGGGATGGCGGCGCCGACGATCTTGACGTTCGGCACCGAAGAGCAGCGGAAACGATTCCTGCGGCCACTGTGGACCGGCGAGGAGATCTGGTGCCAGCTCTTCAGCGAGCCCGGCGCCGGATCGGACCTGGCGACGCTCGGCACGCGGGCGGTCCGCGACGGCGACGAGTGGGTCGTGGACGGGCAGAAGGTGTGGACCTCCGGAGCCCACCACGCCCGATGGGCGATCCTGGTCGCCAGAACCGACCCGGACGTGCCCAAACACCGAGGACTCACCTACTTCGTGTGCGACATGCACGCTCCGGGCGTCGAGGTCAGGCCGTTGCGGCAGATCACCGGGGAGGCGGAGTTCAACGAGGTCTTCCTCACGGGCGTACGGCTCAGCGACTCCCTGCGGCTCGGCGAGGTGGGCGACGGGTGGCGGGTCGCGCAGACCACGCTCATGAACGAGCGGGTGGCGATCGGCGGCGCGCCGGTCCGCCAGGGCGGCGGCATGGTCGGCGTGGTCGCCGAGACCTGGCGGTCCCGGCCCGACCTGCGTACCCACGACCTGCACCAGCGGCTGCTACGGCTCTGGGTGGAGTCGGAGGTGACGCGGCTGGCCGGGGCGCGGTTGCGCGAGCAACTGGCCGCCGGGCAGCCGGGCCCGGAGGGCTCGGGCATGAAGCTCTCCTTCGCCACGCTCAACCAGGCGCTGTCCGGGCTGGATGTGGAGCTGCGCGGGGAGGAGGGGCTCGGCTACGACGACTGGACCTTCCGCCGCTCCGACAGCGTGGACTTCTTCGGCAGGGACCCCGGATATCGCTACCTGCGGGCCAAGGGGAACTCGATCGAGGGCGGCACCTCGGAGATCCTGCGCAACATCGTCGCCGAGCGGGTGCTCGGCCTGCCGTCGGAGCCCCGCGTCGACAAGGACGTGCCCTGGAAGGACCTGCCGCGGTGACGGGACGAGTGCTCCGCGGAGCGAATGAGGAGTGGTGAGCGACCGGTGACGCGGAGGGAACCCGACGCAGTGAGTGGAGTGGGGCGCGAGGGACGAGTGCTCCGCGGAGCGAATGAGGAGTGGTGAGCGACCGGTGACGCGGAGGGAACCCGACGCAGTGAGTGGAGTGGGGCGCGAGGGACGAGTGCTCCGCGGAGCGAATGAGGAGTGGTGAGCGACCGGTGACACTGCTTTATACCGAGGTCGAGGAGGAGCTTCGGGCCTCCGTGCGGGACCTGCTCGCGGACCGCTGCGGTCCTGACGCCGTGCTGAGGCGGGTCGAGTCCGCCTCGCCGTACGACATGGATCTGTGGAAGACGCTGTCGCGGGAGATCGGGGTGGCGGGGCTGCTGGTGCCGGAGGAGTACGGCGGGGCGGGGGCGTCGGCGCGGGAGGCCGCGGTGGTGCTGGAGGAGCTGGGGCGGGCGGTGGCGCCGGTGCCGTTCCTCACCAGTTCCGTGCTCGCGACGGAGGCTCTGCTTCGGGCCGGTGAGGAAAACCTGGTCCGGCGGCTCGCCTCGGGTGAGATCACCGCGGCGCTCGCGATGTCTCTGGCGGCTTCGCCGTACCGGGCGTTGCCGGAGGGCGTGACCGTCACGGACCGGTCGATCCTGAACGGGGAGATCAGGGCGGTGGCCGGCGCGGATGTGGCCGATGTGCTGCTCGTCCCCGTGGGAACGGCGCTTTACGCGGTGGAGGCGGGCAACGCCCGGGTCGATGCGGTGCCGTCGCTGGACCTGACCCGGCCGATCGCCACCGTCACGCTCTCGGACGCCCCGGGCGAGATGACCGGTCACTTTGACGTGCGGGGAGTGCTGGCCTTCGGGGCGGGGTTGCTCGCCTCCGAGCAGCTCGGGGTCGCCGAGTGGTGCCTGAACACGACGCTCGCCTACATCAAGGAGCGCCACCAGTTCGCCAGGCCGGTCGGGTCCTTCCAAGCGATCAAGCATCGGATGGCCGATCTCTGGCTTGATGTGGTGCGTGCCCGTGCCGCGGCCAGGAACGCCGTCGACCTGCTGGCCACCGGCCCGGAACCGGCCGCGTCTCAAGGCGCGGAGGCGGTTCGCGGACGCGAGCTGGCGGCGGCGGTGGCCAAGGCCTGGTGCTCGGAGGTGGCGGTGCACGTCGCCGAGGAAGGCGTGCAGCTCCACGGCGGAATCGGGATGACCTGGGAGCATCCCATCCATCTCTATCTCAAGCGCGCCAAGGCGACGGAGATCGCGCTCGGCACCCCTGGCGCCCACCGGGACGCGCTGGCGGTCCTGGCGGACCTGCCCGCTCCCGTCTGACCCGTGTTCACGCCTTGGGTCGCAGCGAGGTGAGCAGCAGGTCGGCGAAGTATGCTCCGACCTCGGCGCCGGAGAGCGGGCCTTCGGCGTTGTACCAGGTGGCCAGGTGGTGGACCGAGCCGAAGAAGAAGTCGACGACGATCTCGGCGGGGGTGTCGGTCCTGAAGACGCCCTCGCGCTGGCCCTCGGAGACGAGGTCGCGAAAACGCTCGTGGTAGAGGCGGCGCTCGGCGCGGACGCTCTTGCGGGTGTCGGGCGCGAGCAGGTGCATCGAGCGGAAGAAGATCTTGGAGTCGTCCAGGTTCTCGACCGTGGTCCGCACGACGTCGGCGGCGGCGGTGTGGAGACGCTCGGCCACCGGGCCCGGCCCGTCGGCGATCCGGGTCAGCCGCTCCATCTGCATGCGGAGCACGCGTCCGTAGATCTCGCGGAGCAGATCATCTTTGGAGTCGAAATAGTGGTACATGGCGCCCTTGGTGACACCGGCCGCTGAGACGATCTCCTGCACCGAGGCGCTCTCGAAGCCCCGCTCGGCGAACAAGCGCGTGGCCTCGGCGAGCAGTCGCTGCCGTACTGGCTCCTGGTCCTGAGTCATCTGTCCCCCTGGTGTGGTGCGGCTAGCATACCGACTGGTCGGTTAAAGAATGAGCACGTATCTGCGCTGTGTTATTTCCATCACCTTTGGATGCCTGGAGCCCCCACTTGGGTATTTGATAGTCGGGGATCTTCAGCGTGGCAGATCCGCCTCTTTCCCACCACTTGACCCTCGGGGGTTCGCTGTGCCTGGCGGATCGATCTACGTGACGCCTGACGACCAGGTTCATGGGTTGTCGCCGCAGGTCATGTACGAACAGTTCTGGCGCAAGGAAGCCGACCAGCGCTGGAAGATGCGCGGGCTCAAGGCGGCCGGAGGCTTCGCCGCGGGCATCGTGCTCGCCTACCGGTTCGACCTTCCCGGACCGGTGGTGGTCGGGCTCGTGCTGGGCCTGCTGGTCGGCGTCGCCGACATGATCTGGGCCTGGTACTCATACGAGGCCACCGCGGTCTGGCGGGGCAGGCGCCGTGGAGAGACGATCACCGGCAAGCTGCTCCGGCGCAGGCTCCGCAGGTTCGGCTACCAGGTTCTCGACGGCCGCGCCGTGCCCGGACAGGCCTCGATCGACCATCTGGTCATCGGCCCCGGCGGCATCTGGGTGGTCGACAACGAGGCCTGGGACCCCGAGACCGAGATCGCCCGCTACGGCGACCGGCTGTTCCTCGGCGAGAAGTACGGCTCGTCGGTGGCCAAGGCGCTCGTCAGCGCCTCCGAGTCACTGGCCGAGGTGCTCTCCCGGGAGTCGGGCATCCCCGTGACGATCGAGCCACTGCTCGCGGTGCACGGCGGGAAACTCCGGGGGACGGTCACGGCCGAGGGGCTCACCCTGCTCAAGCCGCGTCTGACGGCGCGCTGGATCCTGGCCGGGCCGCGTACGGAGTTCGACGAGGCTCAGGTGGAGCTGCTGACCCGGACCGCCGCCCGGGTGCTGCGCCGGATGGGCTGACCTTCGCGAGCGCCGGAGTCCGGCGGAGTCCGGTCAGGCGAGTTCCTCGATGAAGGCCGCCAGCTGGACCACGTTCCGGCATTCGTACATCGGGACGACCCCGCCGTAGGCCGTGGCCACCGAGTCACCGGTGTCCCATTGGCTCATCGGTTCCGGATTGAGCCAGTAGGCGTGCCGGGCCTGCCGGCTCAGGCGGCTCAGCGTCTCCAGTGCGGGCGCCTGGTAGTTGGACCGCGCGTCGCCCAGGATCAGCAGGGACGTCTTCGGCCCGATGGCGTCGCCGTACCGCTCGGCGAACCGTTCGAGAGCCTGGCCGTAGTTGGTCCGGCCGAACCGCACCATGTCGGCCTCCCTGATCAGCCGAGTCATCGCCTCGACCACGTCGGCGCCGGGGACGAAGAAGCGGGTGATCTCGTCCACGGTGTCCACGAAGCCGAACGCGCGGACCCTGGCGAACTGCTCGCGCAGCGCGTAGGTCAGCAGCAACGTGAAGTGGGCGAAGGAGGCGACCGAGTCGCTGGTGTCGCAGAGGATGACCAGCTCGGGCTTGTGCGGGCGGCGTGGCCTGTTGAAGGTGCTCAGGGGCACCCCGCCGCTGGACAGCGAGGCCCGCACGGTCCGGCGGAAGTCCAGGCGGCCGCGGTGGCCGAGCCGGTGCTTGACGGTCAGCCGGGCGGCCAGGCGGCGGGCGAGCGGGTGGACCTCCCGGCGCAGCCTGGCCAGGTCGGCCTTCGTCACCCGGAGAAAGTCGATCTGCTCCAGCGGAGGCCGTACGGCGGAGCGCGCGATCCGCTCGATTCCCGAGTCTTCGGCGATTCGCCGGCGCACGTCGGCCGAGACGGCGTCCTCGAAACGCCGGATGTTCTGATTGATCCGCTGCCGGGCGACCTTCTCGGCCAGGCCGCCGCGTTCCTGGCCGGTCAGGACCTCGGCGAGCAGCCGGGCCATGAGCGTCTCCGGGGACAGCGCCCGCAGCACCGAGTAGGAGAACCAGTTCTGCCGTCCGGGGCTCGCGGGCTGGCGGCCGAAGCGCTCCACCATCGCGCGGGCGAACGCGTTCATCCCGTCGGCGCCCAGCAGCAGCTCGGCCAGCCGGTCTCGCAGCTCAGGGATCTCGGCGGTCCGCGGATCCGGCCCCGCGGGAGGCGGGCCGTCTTCCGGGCGCGGCTCCTGTTCGGGGCGCGGGCCGCCTTCCGGGCCGGAGCCGTACGGACCGGTGGTCGAGGCGGGGAACCAGAGGTCGAAGAGCGTGTCGAAACCCGGCCGGTGCGAGGACCGCTTGACCAGGGTCGAGGCGTAGGCGGCGCGCAGCGACTCCCGCTCGCTCAGGTCGATCACCTCCAGCGCCCTCGCCGCGTCCAGTCCCTCGGCCAGCGACACCGGCAGCCCGGCCGCGCGCAGGGCGTGTACGAAGCCGACATGCCGATCGAGCAGGCTCACGTCCCGGCCTCCGCTCCGGCTCCGCCGGTCCGGCCGCTCACAGGCCCAGCTCCTTGCGTGCCCGGGCCTGGTCGGAGGCGTGCTTGAGCACCACCCCGAGGGTGGCACCGACCGCGGCCTCGTCCAGCTCGGTCCGGCCCAGCGCGAGCAGAGTGTTGGCCCAGTCGACGGTCTCGGCGATGGAGGGGGATTTCTTCAGTTCGAGAGCGCGCATCGTGGCGACCGTGCGGGCGAGTTGCTCGGCCAGACTCGCCTCGATCGCGGGCACCTGAGCCAGCACGATGTCGCGCTCACGTTCCGGTGTCGGATACTCCAGGTGCAGGTAGAGGCAGCGGCGCTTGAGCGCCTCGGAGAGCTCGCGGGTCGCGTTGGAGGTCAGCACCACGTACGGCCTGCGCACGGCGGTGATAGTGCCGAGCTCGGGGATCGTGACCTGGTAGTCGGACAGGATCTCCAGCAGCAGCCCCTCGACCTCGACGTCGGCCTTGTCGGTCTCGTCGATCAGCAGGACCGTCGGGGTCTCGGAGCGGATCGCTCGCAGGAGCGGCCTTTCGAGCAGGAACTCCTCGGTGAAGATGTCATCGTGGGTGGTGTCCCAGTCCTGCCCGCTCCCGGCCTGGATCCGCAGCAGCTGTTTCTTGTAGTTCCACTCGTACAGCGCCCTGGCCTCGTCGAGTCCCTCGTAGCACTGCAACCGGACGAGCTGGGCACCGGTCGCCGCGGCCACGGCCTTGGCGAGCTGGGTCTTGCCCACGCCCGCCGGGCCTTCGGCGAGCAGTGGCTTGCCGAGCGCGCCGGCGAGGAAGATCGAGGTCGCTATGGAGTCGTCGGCGAGGTAGTCCACGGCGGTGAGCCGGTCGCGGACGTCGGCGGGCGAGGCGAACCACATGTGTGCTCCAAGACAGGACCGAATGTTGTTCTAGCTTAGCCGCTGATCTTGCGAGATTTCGAAGCTCTCCTCGAAGTGCGCTATCCTTCAAGGGCTTCACGCGCCGCTAGCTCAGTTGGTTAGAGCAGCTGACTCTTAATCAGCGGGTCCGGGGTTCGAGTCCCTGGCGGCGCACAGCACCCAACCAGCGGGTTCCTTGATTGACAAGGGGCCCGCTGGTTTTGTTTTGGGGTGTGTTGGGTGCGGGTGTGCTCCTGAGCCATGATCTCGTCGCAGGGTCGGGAGCTGTTCACTAAAACGCGAGCGAACGCGAACGAACGCATGTTCAATGGGTGCGTGAAGCTTGCCCAGTGGGCGCGGTCGCAGGGCATTCACCCGCAGACCGCTTACCGGTGGTTCCGGGAAGGCAAAATGCCCGTCCCGGCCCGCCGTCTGCCCACCGGCACGATCGTCGTGGACGCTCCGGCCGCCGACAGCCCGGGCGGGGCCGCGCTGTACGCACGGGTGTCCTCCCACGATCAGCGCGCCGACCTGGACCGGCAGACAGCCCGCCTGACCTCTTTCGCCACCAGCGCCGCACTGGCCGTGGTGGCGTCGGTGACCGAGATCGGCTCGGGGGTGAATGAGCGACGGCCCAAGCTGATGCGGCTGCTGTCGGATGCGTCCATCCCGGTCACCGCCGTCAAAGCCGCTGATCGCCAGACCTCGTGAAGGTCGTCCAGGCGTACCGGTACGCGCTCAGCCCCACGCCCTGGCAGCAGGGCGCGCTGGCCTCGCACTGCGGTGCGGCGCGGTTCGCCTTCAACTGGGGTCTGGCCCACGTTAAGGCCGCTCTGGAGCAGCGGGAGGCGGAGAAGACCTATGGGATGCCCGAGGAACTGCTGACCGAGGTGCCCTGGTCGCTGCCCGCGCTGCGCCGGGCGTGGAACGCCGCCAAGGGCGCGGTCGCGCCGTGGTGGGCGGACAACTCGAAAGAGGCCTACAGCAGCGGCCTGGACGGGCTGGCCCGGGCGTTGAAGAACTGGTCGGCCTCCCGCAGGGGCGAGCGGAAAGGCAAACCTGTGGGGTTCCCCCGGTTCAAGTCCAAGCACCGCACCGTGCTGTCGTGCCGGTTCACCACCGGTGTCATCCGGCTGGAGGCCGACCGCCGCCATGTGACCCTGCCCCGGCTGGGCACCATCCGCACCGCCGAATCCACCCGCAAGCTCGCCCGGCACCTGGAACGCGGCACGGGGCGGATCCTGTCGGCCACCATCCGGGCCGAGGGCGGGCGGTGGTTCGTCGCGTTCACCTGCCAGATCGACCGCGCCGATCGCGCCCCGGCCCGCCCGGACGCGGTGGTGGGGGTGGATCTCGGGGTGAGGGCGCTGGCGGTGCTGTCCACCGGCGAGACGATCGACAACCCCAAGCACCACCGGGCGGCGCTGCGCCGGTTGCGCCGGTTGAATAAGGAACTGGCCCGCCGCGTCGGGCCGCGCACCCCGGACGGCGGCAGGCGCCAGGCCTCCACGCGCTGGCACACGACCAAAGCCGCCTTGGGCAAGGCGCACGCCCGGGTGGCCGGCCAGCGACGCGACGGGCTGCACCAGCTCACCACCCGGCTGGCCGCCACCTACGGCACGGTCGTGGTCGAAGACCTCCACGTGGCCGGGATGCTGGCCAACCGGAAGCTCGCCCGCGCGGTCGCCGATGTCGGCATGGCCGAGACCCGCAGGCAGCTCGCCTACAAGACCGCCTGGCGCGGCGGGCGGCTGGTGGTGGCCGACCGCTGGTTCCCCTCCTCCAAGACGTGCTCGGCCTGTGGCGCGGTGAAAGCCAAGCTCGCCCTGTCGGAGCGCACCTACTCCTGTGCGGCCTGCGGCCTGGTCCTGGACCGGGACGTCAACGCCGCACGCAACCTGGCCGCACTCGCGGCCCGGTATGAGCACGACGTCGCCCAGAGTTGCGGGGAGACGCGAAACGCCCGTGGAGCCGGTGTAAGACCCACCCCGAGTGGGCGGTCGGCGGTGAAGCGGGAACCCCGGGAAACCGGGGAAGGCCGTGGCCGCAAGGCCACGGCTGCCTGACCTGTGCTCGCATTTGATCACATTTCAGGTAACGGTAGTGAGCCGTCGGAAACATTTGGGGCAAGAGTGAAGAGGACGAAGAGGGGGCGGCCGGTAGACGACGCCTTCAAGGGTGTGTTCAAGGGCGGTGAACCCTACCTCCGGGTGGGCAAGGGCCGTCCGCTGGTGTATATGGCCGGGCTCACGTTCAATCACACCCACCCCGAGGGCTGGGAGCGGTCGATCACGTTGGGGGCGGTGAAGCCGCTCGTTCGAGCGGGCTTCGAGGTCTACTTCACGAACCGGGCGCAGGGTCTTCCGGCGGGGACGACGTTCGCGGACATCGCCGCGAGCCATGCGGAGAGCCTGGCCGATCATTTCGGCGAGCCGGTCGACGTGCTGGGTCATTCGACTGGTGGTTCGCTCGCTCTGCAACTTGCTGCCGACCATCCAGAGGTGGTGCGCCGGGTGGTGGTGGCGAGTGCGGCTTACCGGTTGGGTCCGGTGGGCAAGCGGGCTCAGTTGGAGCTGCTGCGCGGTCTGGAGCGGAGCGGCCGGATCCGTGGGTCCGCGCTGGCCGCTGGGGTCACGCAGAACTGGGTGCTGCGGCGGCTGCTGGCGGTGCCGCTGAGGCTGATGGCGTTGATGAAGGTCGAGAACCCCGCCGACCCGATCGCGGTGTTGCGCGGGGAGGACGCGTTCGATGTGTATGAGCGGCTCGGCGGGATCGAGGCCGAGACGTTGGTGATCTGCGGCGGGCGGGACTACTTCTGGACGCCGGAGATGTTCGCCGAAACCGCCCATCGGATGCCACACGCGAAGTTCGTCATGTATCCCGAAGCGGGGCACGCGATCGTCACCCGTAAGGACTTCGTCGCCGAGGTGACGGCCTTTCTCGACGCGCCGTAAGCCGCGTACCGATCGGCCGGACGGTCCTAGACTCGGGGTGTGGCAGGTTGGACCAGGCCGCCGACACGCCGGGGAGTGGGTGTGGCACGTGTCCGATGAGCGTCTCACCGACGGGTGGGAGCCGGATCTGGAGGCCGGTGACTCCCTGCTGCGCCGGTTCGTGCTGGCCAACGCCGATCGCAACGCCTTCGTGGCGTCGTGTTCCGGTGGGCGGTCCGAGCGCTGGGATGACCTCGCCGTCGCCGACCCGGTGTCTCCGATCATGTTCGACAACGCCGCCGTGCTGCTCCGGCCGCCGGCCTACATCGATCTGCCGGACACGCTGCGGCGGCTCATGAACTTCTACCCGCCCGAGCGTCACTTCGTGCTCCTGTCGGCGTGGCCGACGCCCGACCTCGGCGCGACGGGCATGGAGCTGATGGGGCATCCCCCGTTCATGATGCGCCCGCCGGGAGGCATGCCGCCCCCGCTGCCCCGCGGGTTTGAGATCGTCCCGGTCACCGACCGGCGCACGCTGGACGATTTCGTGAACACCCTCGTCGAGGCGTATCCCCTGCCGGGGGCGCAGGGCACGATCCTCGGCGACGTGCGGGTCCTGCGGGGCCCGATCCGGCTCTTCGTCGGATATGCCGACGGCCGCCCGGTGGCCACCTCCGGTGCCCGTCTCGGGCACGGCATCGTGGACGTGGAGTGGGTGTCGACCCTGCCGTCGCATCGCGGCCGGGGCATCGGCGCGGCCCTCACGTGGGCGGCCACGCTCGTCGGGCCGGCCGAGCCGGCCACGCTCATCGCGAGCGACGACGGCCAGCCGGTTTACGAGGCGATGGGCTACATCCGGCTGATGCGGCTGACGATGTGGCACCGGCCGCCCCAGGTCTGACCGTACGCCCGGCCGACGGGATCGCGGACCGGTTGACAGACCTCCCGTCAATGGAGATCGTTTCCCAGAATGGATCATTCTCCCTCGGATCGAAGGCGAAAGACAGGGTGAAATTGATCATTCGTGGGCTGTTCATCGGTGTTCTCATGCTGGTCGCGGGTGCTTTCTGGGCTCGTCGGCGCTACATGGTGATCACCGTCAACGGGGTCAGCATGATGCCGACGCTGACCGACGGCGATCGCGTTCTGGTACGGCGGCGCCGGATCGACCAGGTGAGCCGGGGCGATGTCGTCGTGCTGGAGCCCCCGCTCGACTCTTCGGGCCGGTTCATGCCCGGACCGCCCGCATCGGACGGCCGGCACTGGAACATCAAGCGAGTCGTCGCGCTCCCCGGCGACCCGGTGCCGGCGGGGGTTCCCGCCGATGACGGTGTGGATCGTGTGCCCTCCGGGACGGTGGTGGTCTTCGGGGACAACCCCGACAGCGTCGACTCCCGGCAGCGGGGGTTCTTCCCCGCCGACCGGCTGCTCGGCGTCGCGCTGCGCCGCTTGGGCGGATCGGCCCTGTAGCCACTGCCGGAGGGCGTGAGAAGGACAAGATCGTGAAGTTTCGGATCCTCGGCCCGCTGCGCGTCCAGACCGGTGACGAACCCGTGCCGATCACGGCGCCCAAGCAGCGCACGGTCCTCGCCATGTTGCTGGCACGTGCCGGATACGTCGTCCCGATCCGGTCGCTGGTGGCTGAGGTGTGGGACGATCGGCCGCCTCGTTCGGCCGTGGCGAACCTGCGCACCTATCTCATGCAGCTGCGCAGGCTGCTGCCCCCGGCCGACGGCCTGGCAGGCGAGAGGCTGGTCACCTCGGAGGCGGGCTATCTGCTGCGGGTCGAGCCCACCGAGTTCGACCTCTTCCAGTTCGAGGCGCTGACCGCATGCGGCCGCCAGGCGTCGGTCCGGGGAGATCTCGACGTGGCGCAGGACGCCTACGCCCAGGCTCTCGCGCTGTGGCGGGGAACGGCGGCCGAGGACGTGCCGCCGGGGCCGACCCTGAGGGAGGTGGTCGCGCGCCTCACCGACCAGTATCTGAACACGGTGGAGGAGTACACGGAGATCCAGCTCTCGCTCGGCAGGCACACGACGGTGGCCACCCAGCTGCGCGAGCTGATCAGGCAGTATCCGCTGCGGGAGCGGCTGTACGGCCAGCTGATCGTGGCGCTGTACCGGTGTGGCGACGTCGCCGGGGCGCTGGACGTGTTCGGGGTGGCCCGCCGAGTTCTGGCCGACGAACTCGGGCTCGATCCGGGGCCGGAGCTGCGCCGGCTGCACCAGGCGGTCCTGCGCCGCGATGCGGATCTGATGCCGCCGGACAGGCCGCTGGCCGGTGAAGGCACCGTGGCCGTGCGAGCCGAGGACGGGCGCCGCCATCCCCGGCCCCGCCAGCTGCCGCGTGAGCCGACGATGTTCGTCGGCCGGTCGGCCGAGCTCGCCCGGATGCTCACCGTCCTGTGCGGCGATCCGGAGCCGTACGGTGATCCGGAGCTGGGTGGCGGTCCGGAGACGGGCGGTGATCTAAAACCGCGTGGTGGTTCGGAGCTGCGCGGTGGTCCGGGGCTGGGTGGCGGTTCGGAGACGGGCGCCGGGCCGCGGGTACTGGCGTTGCACGGTCCCGGCGGGGTCGGCAAGTCGACACTGGCGTTACGGGCGGCGTACGCCGTGGCCGATCACTACACCGACGGCCAGCTCTATGTCGATCTGCAGGGATCGAGTCCGGGCCTGCCGCCGTTGCAGCCCGCCGAGGTGCTCGGCCGCTTCCTGCGAGCCCTGGGGGTGCCGAGCGGAGAGGTTCCCGCGACACCGGCGGAGGCGGCCACCCACTACCAGTCGCTGCTGGCCGACCGGCGGGTCCTGGTCATTCTCGACAACGCGGTCGACGCCGCCCAGCTGGCGCCGTTGCTGCCTGCGGGCACCGGCTGCGCGGCGCTGGTCACCAGCCGGGTCGCGCTGACCACCATGGACGCCGTGCCGGTCGCCGTCGAGGTGCTCGACGAGACGGAGTCGGTGCGGATGCTCACGCTGCTGGTCGGGCACTCGCGAGTGGCCGCCGAGAGCGGGGCGGCGGCCGACATCGCGCGCTGGTGCGGCTACCATCCGCTGGCGTTGCGCATCGCCGGTGCCCGCCTCGCCGCCCGCCCTGACTGGTCGCTCGCGAGCTTCGGCGAGCGGCTGCGCAACCAGCGGCGGCGGCTGGACGAGCTGCAGGCCGCCGACCTGGCCATCCGGTCCTGCTTCGAGGTCAGCTACGAAACGCTGGCCGGTGGTGCGGGCCCCGCCAGGGATGTGGCGGCGCGTGCCTTCCGGCTGTTCGGCGTGCTCGACGTGCCCGAGGTCAGCGTCGAGCTCGCCGCCGCGTTCCTCGACGTCGATCCGAAGGCGGCCGAGGTCACGCTCGACGAGCTGACGGAGGTCCGCCTGCTGGAGCCGGCCGGCGACAGGCGGTTCCGCATGCACGACCTGCTGAGGTTGTTCGCCGCCGAGCTGGCCGTGGCCCATGATCCGCCGGACTACCGGGCGCAGGCCGTACGGCGCGCCCTGGACTGGTACCTCGCCCTGTGCGGGCAGGTGAACGATCTGATGCAACCGCACCTGCGGTCCGGCGGGAGCCCGCCGGGCGGGCGAGACACCGGGGTGACTTTCTGGAGTCCCGCCGAGGCGGTGCGGTGGTTCGAAACCGAGATGCCCTGCCTGGTAGCGGCCGTCACCCAGTCGGCCGGGGAGCCTGAGACCGCTCGCTTCGTCACCGATCTGGTGCCGCTGGTCAGGTCTCTGGCGACGAAGTGCGGATACTGGCAGGAGCTTGAGACCATCATCCGGCTCGCCGCCGAGGTGGCGCGGCGGCACGACGACCGGATCGGGGAGGCGTCCACGCTGGCGACGCTGGGAGTGGTGGAATGGCGGACCGGCCGGATCGACGCCGCTCGCGGGTGCCTGCGCCGCGCGCTCGAACTCTGGCGTGAGCTGGGCGATCAGGAGGCGGAAGGGCTGGCCCTGCACAACCTGGGCTGGCTGAGCATGCGTACCGGTGATCTCGACGACGCCCTCGCCCACATCACCGCGGCGCTGCGGTTGCTGGAGGCGCACGGGTCGAACCGGGTCGGGATGGTCAGGCACAACCTGGGCGAGGTCCTGCTCCAGCTCGGCCGGTCGGTGGAGGCGGCGGACTGCCTTGAGCGGTGCCTGTCCATCCGGAGGGCGGACCGCGACCTGTTCGGGGAGAGCATCACCCTGGCGGCGCTCGGCCGTGCCTACTGCCTGCTCGATCGCCGGGACGAGGCGCTGGTGACACTTGGGGAGGCGTTGCGTGTCTGCCGGGAGACCGGCAACCGGGAGGACGAGTGGGAGGTGCTGCTCAGCAGGTCCGAGATCTGGCTGCGGCAGGACGACCCGGCCGCCGCCGTGGCCGATCTGGCCCGGGCGTCGGAGCTGACCGCCCAGGTCGGTGACGCCTACGGCCAGGCCGCCGTGACCCGCCAGTTCGCCAGGGCACGCGCCGTGCTGGGCGACTCGCGTGCCGCGGCGGAGGACGCCCGCCGGGCCGGTGAACTCTTCGCGGCACCCGGCATGCGGCGTGATCCGGTGCTGGAGAAACTGCTCACCGCCCGGCTGTAGCTCGGCTGTATCGGCGGCTGTATTTCCTCAAAATAGCGTTTCGGTCGTCCACATCGCTCTACGAAGGAGTGAGTTCAGATGACCGGTGTTCTGGGAAAGCTCGGCGACCGGGTGCTCGAGAAGCTGGTGCCGAAGGCGACCGCGAAGGCTGACACCTACTTCTACCGGACCTGCTACTGCGACGGCATAAATTGGTACGCCAAGCTCTGCTGGGTCGTCGGCGGTCAGACCGGCTGCCTGTCCAGCTGTGAGAATCGCGGAAAGTGCTGACCGAGCGGAACCCGTAGATCCGGAGGCTGAGGTCGCCGCCGGGCTCCGGGCGTGGGGGGGGGGGGGCGCCCCCGGCGGGGGGGGGGGGGGGGCCCCCCCCCCCCCGCGGGGGGGGCGGGCGGGGGGGGGCCGGGGGGGGCCCCCCCCGCGGCGGCCGCGGGGGTGGGTTGAGAG